>NZ_QNFZ01000064.1 GCF_003313395.1 Nonomuraea lactucae
CGGCCGGGCGCGCGGCCCGGACGGCGGACTCGACGGCGGACTCGACGGCGCCGGCATCGGCGGGCCGGGCGAAGCGGATCAGCAGGGTGCGCGCCGCCGGGAGGATGTCGGTGACTCCGGGCACGGGCTCCGCGGTCAGTGAGTCGTAGAGGGCGACGACCTCCTCCAGGCCGTCGAGCTCCACCAGCAGCGCGGTGTCACCGAAGCGGCGCAGGCTCGTCATCGGGCCTCCCCGGCCAACGGCGCGGTCTCGAACCCGGCCGACGGCGCGGTCTCCATGCCCGCGAACGGCGCGGTCTCGATGCCCGCGAACGGCGCGGTCTCGATGCCGTGCTCGTGCAGCGCCCGGCGCACAGCGCGGGCCAGGTCCACGGCTCCCGGGCTGTCGCCGTGCACGCAGATCGACTCGGCGCGCACGCTCAACGGGGTGCCGTCGGCCGCCTCGATCGGCTCGCCGCGCGCCATGCGCACGCAGCGCCCGGCCACCTGCTCGGGGTCGTGGAGCACCGCGCCCGGCCGTCCGCGCGGCACGAGCGTGCCCTCCGGGGTGTACGCGCGGTCGGCGAAACACTCGGTCACCGTGGGGAGGCCGGCCCGCGCGGCCTGGCGCAGCCACTCCGAACCGGGCAGGCCGAGCACCGGCAGGCCGGCGTCGTAGGCGCGGACGGCCGCCACGACGGCGCCCGCCTGCGCCTCGTGGCGAACGATCGCGTTGTAGAGCGCGCCGTGCGGCTTGACGTAGCGGACCCTGCTCCCGGCGGCGCGGGCGAAGGCGTCCAGGGCGCCGATCTGGTAGAGGACGTCGTCGGCCAGATCCCGGAGCGGCACGTCGACGAACCTCCTGCCGAAGCCGGCGAGGTCGCGGTAGCCCACGTGGGCGCCGATCGCCACGCCCCGCCGGGCGGCGGTCTCGCAGGTGGTACGCATGATCGACGGATCCCCGGCGTGGAACCCGCAGGCCACGTTCGCGCTGGTGACGATCGACAGGAGGGTCTCGTCGTCACCGAGCTCCCAGGGGCCGAACCCCTCCCCCAGGTCGGAGTTGAGGTCGATGCGGAGTACGGGCACGGTCGGCTCCAAGGTCGAGGCGGGTCAGTGCAGTTCGCCGGCCCGGGTCTCCGGCAGCCCGAGCAGCGCCAGCAGTGCGATGCCGTAGGCCATGGCGCCGAAGGCCATCGCGCCGCCCACGCTGTAGGTGGTTGCCAGGTAGCCGATGGCGGCCGGGAAGAACGCGCCCACGCCGCGCCCCACGTTGTAGGTGAAGCCCTGGCCGGTGCCCCGGACGTGGGCGGGATACAGCTCGGACAGGTACGCGCCGAACCCGCTGAAGATCGCGGACGAGCAGAAGCCGAGCGGGAAGCCCAGGAACAGCACGTACGCGTTGGCGTCGGCCGGCAGCTGCGTGTAGAGCATGATGAGCGTCCCGCTGAGGGCGGCGAAGATGGCGAAGGTGTTCTTGCGGCCGATCCGGTCGGTGAAGTAGCCGCCGGTCAGGTAGCCGGCGAACGCGCCGGTGATGAGGAAGGCGAGGTAGCCGCCGGTGCCGATCACCGACAGGCCGCGCTCGGTCTTGAGGTAGGTGGGCACCCACGTGGCCAGCGTGTAGTAGCCGCCCTGCACCCCGGTGGCGAGGATGGCCGCGAACAGCGTCCGGCCGGCCAGATCGCCTTTGAAGATCTCCAGGAGCGAGGCGCGGGGGGCGCGCTCCCGCTTCTCGGCGGCGGCGGGTGCGTCGGTGACGCTGCGCCGTACGTAGATCACCAGCAGGGCGGGCAGCGCGCCGGTGAGGAACAGCACCCGCCAGGCGAGGCCCTGCTCGAAGAGGCTGAACACGAGTGTGGAGACCAGCACGGCGACGCCCCAGCCCACGGCCCACGAGCTCTGGATCATCGCGACCGCGCGGCCGCGGTGCCTGGCCCGCGCGTACTCGGCGACCAGGATCGCCCCGGCCGCCCACTCGCCGCCGAAGCCGAGGCCCTGCAGGGCGCGGAAGACGAGCAGGGTCTCGTAGTTCTGGGCGACGCCGCACAGGGCGGTGAAGACGGCGTACGTGACCACGGTCACCATGAGCGTGCGCGAGCGGCCGATCCGGTCGGCGAGCACGCCCGCGATGACGCCGCCGAACGCGGAGAACACCAGGGTGGCGGTGGCCAGCAGGCCGGTCTGCGGCTTGTCGAGGCCGAAGGTGGCGGCGATCGCGACCAGGCCGAGCGGGAGCACCCAGAAGTCGTAGGAGTCGAGCCCGAAGCCGAGGAAGGCGCCCTTGAACGCCTTACGGCCGTTGCGGCCGAGGGTCGTGTACCAGGCGAAGGGACCGGCCGCCGCCAGGCCTTCGGCGCCGTCCGCGCCGTCCGTGCGGACACCGGTGGCTGGTGGGGGTGTGGACGAGTGTGTCATGGCGAGCCTCGCTGCTCAGCGGGGAGGGGTCGTTGCGTTCAACATAAGGATTGTTCAACGATCCGACAAGGCTTGGGCGCCAAGATTTTCGGGAGGCCCTATCGTGAAGGGATGCTGACGGTCGGCATCGATCTCGCGGCCGAGGCGGCCAGGACCGCCGTGGCGTGGCTCGACTGGTCGGCGGGCGGCGCCCGGCTCGACAGGCTGGAGATCCGGGCGGACGACGGCCTCCTCGTCGAGGCGGTGCTGGGGGCGGACAAGTCAGGGTTCGACTGCCCGCTCGGCTGGCCGGACAGGTTCGTCGACTTCGTCACCGCTCACCGGGCCGGCCACGTCCAGGTGCCGGAGGGGCTCGCGGGGCGCGCCTGGCGCCGGGACCTGGCGCTCCGGGTCACCGATCAGGTGGTCCACGAGGTGACCGGGCTCACGCCGCTGAGCGTGTCCGCCGACCGCATCGGGCACGCGAGCATGCGCTGCGCCGGCCTGCTGGCGGAGCTGGCACGGCGGGGGCGGCCGGTCGACAGGCGGGGCCGGGGCGCCGTGGTCGAGGTCTACCCGGCGGCCTCGCTGAAGCGGTGGCGGTTGCCGTACAAGGGGTACAAGCGCGCCGCCAACCTGGTCGCGCTCGGTCAACTCGTCGACGCGCTCCAGGCCGCGGCCCCCTGGCTGGACCTCGGCGCGTACGAGGGGATCTGCCGGGCCTCCGACGACGCCACCGACGCCGTCGTCGCCGCGCTCGCCGCCCGCGCGTCGGCCCTGGACCTGGTGACCGTACCGGTGGGCGAGCAGGACGAGGCGGCGCGCGCCGAAGGGTGGATCGCGCTGCCCACCACGCCCCTGGACCGGCTCCGGCCGTCACCTACAGGCGGGTGACGAACCAGTCGGCGGCCAGGCGGGCCACCTCTTCGAGGGCGCCGGACTCCTCGAACAGGTGCGACGCGCCCGGCACGATCTCCAGCCGGGCCTCGCCGCCCACCAGCCGCACCGCCTGGCGGTTGAGCTCGATGACCACCGTGTCGTTCCCGCCGACGATGAGCAGGGTGGGCTGGTGCATCTTGGGCAGCGCGTCGCCGGCCAGGTCGGGGCGGCCGCCTCTCGACACGATCGCCCGCACGGTGGTGGGCCGCCTGGCGGCCGCGACGAGCGCCGCCGCCGCGCCGGTGCTCGCGCCGAACAGCCCGATGGGGGGTGACCCGCTCCGTCCGTCCGGCGTGATGGTGCGCGCGCCCTCCGTGGGCGGACCGGGCCCGGTCCAGTCGGTCACCACCGCCCAGTCGACCAGCTCGGTCATCCGGTCGGCGAGCAGGGTGATGTCGAACCTGAGCTCCCGGGTCACCGAGTCGAGCCGTTCCTCGGCCGGGGTCAGCAGGTCGGCGAGCACGGTGGCCAGCCCGGCCGCCTGGAGGTGCGCCGCGACGTAGCGGTTGCGCGGGCTGTGGCGGCTGCTGCCGCTGCCGTGCGCGAACAGCACCACGCCCCTCGGGTCGTCGGGCGTGGCGACGTCCGCGTCCAGGACCACGTCGGCCACAGGGACGCGCAGGCTCTCTTCCATGACTGTCATGGCCGTCCCCCTCCATCCACACTACGCCCGCCGGCCCCGGAACCCCGGGACCGGCGAGGCTGCGCATGACCGCGTTCCCGGCGACAGGACGACCGCGAGCGTGAGGACGGCACGCTCGCGGTCGCGAATGGTTTTCAGACAGATCTGATCAGGGGGCGGACGCCCGTGCGCCTGAGGCGGATGCGGTCCCTGCGGCGGGCCGGCTCCAGCACGATCGTGCGCGCCCCCTGCGGGACGTGCCGCAGGTCGTGCGTGATGAGGATCGTCGTCCGCCCGGCCATGAGCCGTCGCAGCGGCTCCATGATCCGTGCGGCCGTCGCCTCGTCCAGCCCGGTCATCGGCTCGTCGAGCACCAGCACGGGCGCGTCTCGGACGAGCGCCCTGGCTATCGCGACGCGCTGCCGCTGCCCCCCGGACAGCAGCCTGCCGCGCTGGCCGACCGGCGTCTCGTACCCGCGTGGCAGCGTGCTGACGAAGTCGTGCACACCGGCGAGCTCCGCGGCCCGGATCACCTGGTCGGGCGTGGCGCCCGGACGGCCGTATGCGATGTTCTCCCGCACCGTCCCGGAGAACAGCATGCTCTCCTGGTGCAGGATCGTGATGTTGTCGCGGAGCGACGCCCGCGTCAGGTCGCGGATGTCGACGCCGTCCAGCAGGACGCGGCCGGCGTCCGGGTCGTAGAACCTCAGCAGCAGCTTGGCCAGGGTGGACTTGCCCGCGCCGCTGGGACCGGTGCAGACGACGATGTCGCCCGGCGCGGCGGTGAACGACAGGTCGTGGAGCGTCGGCCGCCTGCGGTTCGGGTAGGTGAAGCCGACGTTCTCGAACTCGACGTGCCCACGGCTCCTGGAGACGAGCGTGATGGCCGTACGGCGGTCGGAGACGGCCGGCCGGGCCTTGAGGATCTCCATGACCCGGTCGGAGCCGGCCGCGGCCTCCGACACGGTCAGCGCGATCTCCCCCAGGGACTGCACGGCCGGGTAGAGCAGCGCCAGGTACGCGGCGAAGGCCAGCAGGCCGCCCAGCGTGAGCCGGCCGGCGGCGATCTCCCACGCGCCGAAGCCGAGGATGACGATCATGCAGATGGTCTCGATGACCTGGACCAGCGGCCCGTACGTGCCCGCCAGCCTGGCCTGCGACAGGTTGGCGAGCAGCCAGCCCTGCCCCTCCTTGTGCAGCCGCCTGGACTCGGTCGCCTGGCGGTTGTACGCCTGCACCAGCGACTGGTTGGCCAGGCTCTCCTCGATGACGCTGTTCATCGCGCCGTTGCTCAGCCGCTCGCTGGCGGCGGCGGTCCTGAACCTGCTCGCGAAGACCTTCGACACCACGAGGAACGCGGGGATCAGCGCCATCGTGATCAGCGCGAGGTCCCACCGGACGAAGAAGGCCGCTCCGGCGAAGAAGACGACGCTGGCCAGGGTGGTGATCACCTTCACCAGGCCGGATCCCACGAGCTCCTCGATGGCCTCGATGTCGTCGGTGAGCCTGGCCATCAGGTCGCCGAGCTTCCGGTTCTCGAAGAAGTCCGGGGTGAGCGACTGGACGTGGGCGAAAATCCGGTCTCGCAGGTTCAGCAGGAAGCGCTCCGCCGCGAGGGCGGTGATGTACGAGCCGGCGAACGCGGCCACCCCGCTCAGCACCGCGAGGCCCAGCCAGGCCAGCGCGGGCCTCCAGAAGGCCCCCAGATCCCGCGTCGCCAGCACCTCGTCGGTGATGCGGCCGAACAGGGCGATGGCGGCGACCTCGCAGAGGGCCGCCGCGATCGCGAACGCCCCGCCGGCCGCGAACAGCCAGCGCAGTCCGCGCGTGCCCGGCCAGAACTCGCGGAACGTCCGGCGGATGGACTCCGCCGGCGCGAGCAGCGGGCGCTCAGCGCGGCTCCTGACAGAGAGCAGCGAGAGCCGGCGGGTGACCCGCCGGCCCTCACTTGGCGCTGTTACCACCACCACCCCCGGCGGCGCCAGCCACAGCCGCCCCAGCCGCCGCCACAACCGCCGCCCCACCAGCGGCCGCCACAGCCACCCCAGCGGCGACGACGGCAACCGCCGCCCCACCAGCGGCCGCCACAGCCACCCCAGCGGCGACGACGGCAGCAGCCGCCGCCCCAGTTCGCTCGGAACCCGGTCTTGAGCGTCATAGCTCCCTCTCCCCCCGTGATCGGGACTTTCATTTCAAAACGGGACGTTAGCACTCACACCCACGCAAATCACTACTAATTTCATTCATTAAATGAGACTTGACCGGACACGCCGCAGAAAGGGCCGGTTGCGCGGGGGTGGTAAATGCCTTGCAAACGTTCGTCGCCGTGCCGTTACTCATGGGATGGTTTAACCTTCAACACGGCCCTCGACCAGGGTTGACGAGGCGTGTCAAGCCTCGTCAGGCCCATAAGGGGGAGGTAAACCGGCGTTTTACGAAAATGTCAACATAGGCGGTGTCGGGTGGCGAAGCCTGACTGACCACGGCACTCGCGAGTGGCATCGAGAGAGGGCCGCGGCGCGTATTTCGGGACCGCATGAGTACGCGCCCCTCGCCCGCGCGCGGGACACGCCCAGGGACCAATCGACGGGCCCTTGGCATGAACGCCCACAGGGCCGCGCCCGGGGGCCGTTCCGGGACGCGTGACACGCGGAGCGCCGGGTAGGCGAGCCACGAATGGCACGAATGGTGGATGGAGCACGACTCCAGGTGATGCAATGGGCCGTGCCGTACGCATCCGAGGAGGCCCTTTGACAGACAACCTCGACCTCGCCGCGAGCGCCCAGGAGCTGGCGGACGCCGCCCCAGCGGGATCGCTGGACCGTGCGGCGGCGGCGTCCGTGGCCATCACGCTGGCCACGACCCGCGACACCGACCAGGCCAGGAAGACGCTCGACGGGCTCGCTCCCGACGACGTGCGCCAGGCCGCGCTCCAGCTCTTCGACCAGCTCCGGGCGTCCTGACGCCCTTCGCGAGCTCGATCCCGCGGCCGGCCCGGCACGGGCGGGCGTCGTCGGCCTGCCCGCGAACCTCTACGCTCGCCGCCCCTCCGGGCCGGGGTGGTCGCCCAGGTGGCCGACCAGCCGCTCCACCTGCTCCGCGAAGTAGGCGGCGAACTCGGGTGAGGCCGGGTCGAGGCCCACGGCGGCCCTGACCAGCCGCGGGAACGAGATGCCCGCCGAGGCCACCGCGAACAGCATCACCAGCACGGCGGCCGGATCGACGTCGGCGGGCAGCTCTCCGGCCTCCTGCCTGCCGCGCAGCCGCTCCACGTTGCGCCGTACGTCCTCGTCCATGCCCGGGTCCGGCGGGCCGTCGTCCGTGAGCCCCTGCCAGATCATGAGCTTGCCGAAGTCCCGGTGGGCGGTGTTGGCCCGGACGTAGTCCGCGACGAGCCGCCCCAGCGGGGTGTCCGGATCGGCGAACGTGCTCTCCTCGCTCTGCCAGCGGCCGGTCAACGCCTCATAGAGGCCCTCCTTGCCGCCGAAGTAGTAGGAAATCAGCTGCTTGTTCACTCCGGCACCGGCGGCGATCTCGCTCACCCGCGCCCCCGCGAACCCCTTGGCGGGATCGGCGGGCTCTGCCTGGCCCAGGGGTTGGTCAAGGCGGGCGGGCGGGTGACCGTCTACGAGCGGGACCGCACCCCGGCCGACCGGCTCCAGGGCTACCGGGTGCACATCGACCCCCATGGCGCCCGCGCCCTGCACGACTGCCTGCCGCCCGAGTCCTGGCAGGCGTTCCTCGACACGACCGGGCGGGGCGGCCAGGACTTCGGCTTCCTCACGGAACGGCTGGAGCGGCTCGCGCTGCTGGAAACCCCCGCGGCGGCCGATCCGGCCGACGGCCACCATTCGGTCAGCCGCATCACGCTCCGGCAGATACTGCTGTCCGGGATGGAGGAGACCGTTCGGTTCGGCAAGACGTTCGAACGCTACGAACGGCGGCCGGACGGACGGATCGAGCTGTTCTTCGCCGACGGCACCAGCCAGACGGCCGCCATCGTGGTGGCCGCCGACGGCGGCAATTCCCGGGTGCGGGGCCAGTACCTGCCGCACGCCAGGCGCGTCGACACCGGCATCACCACGGTGGCCGGCAAGTTCCCGCTGACCCGCGGGACGAGAGAGCTCGTCGCGCGGCGGCTGACCGACGGCCCGAACACCGTCATCCCGCCGAAGGGCCTCGGCATGTTCTGCGCCCCGCACGACCTGGACGGCACCGCGCCTGTGGGCGGCATCGGGGTGACCGAGCAGGACGGCGCGCGGATGGACAACGCCGGCAGCTACGTGCTGTGGGCCGTCGGCGCGGCGCAGGGCCGGTTCCCGGGCGACCTCTCCGGTATGTCCGGCGATCAGCTCAAGGCCTCCGTGGAGCGCCTGATCAGCTCCTGGCACCCCGACCTGCGCCGCATGGTCGCCATGTCCGACCCCGACACCGTCTCGCTGCTGCCGATCCGCACCTCGATCCCGATCGAGCCGTGGCGGGCCACCACCATCACCCTGCTCGGCGACGCCATCCACAGCATGACGCCGATGCGCGGCATCGGGGCCAACACCGCGCTTCGCGACGCCCACCTCCTCTGCCAGGCGCTCACCGGCGGGCGCGAGCCGGTAGAGGCCATCGCCCGGTACGAGGACCGGATGCGGGAGTACGGCTTCGCGGCCGTGCGCGACTCGCTGCGCGCGGCCCAGCAGTTCGTCGGCGACAACAAGCCGGCGAGGCTGGGCTTCAAGGCGTTCCTGCGCACGGCGCAGCGGTTCCCGGCGCTCAAGGCCAGGGTGTTCTCCTGAGCTACGCGGAGAACCCGTTGACCCGGAGCGGGCTGATCCGGACGATCACGCGGACCACGTCGCCGGGCTCCACCGGGGGATCCTCGCCCAGGTACTTGTGCGACAACCGCTTGGGCAGGGTCTTGTCAGGGTCGGCGAGCACCTCGGCGGTGCCGCGGATCTCCACCGAGCGGTACGGGTTGCCGGTGTCGAAGACCGTGAGGCCGACCCGCGGGTCCCTGCTCAGGTTGCGGGTCTTCTGGCGGCCGGTCGTGCTGGAGAACGACACCGTGTCCCCGTCGCGCGCGATCCACACCACCGAAGTCTGCGGGCTGCCGTCGGGGTTGAGCGTCGCCACGGTGGCGAAGTTCCTCCCGTCGAGCAGCTCGCGTGTGGCGTCGTCGAACGTGACCGTCATGACGGGCTCCCTCGCAATACTGTCTGTTACAGCGTTCATGATCTGTAACCATGGCCGCCCGCGGAAGAGGGCACTTCCGTGTTCCAGCGGAACACCGGTGTGACCAACCAGGTGGCGGACATCATGTGATGTCGTGCCACGGCCTATCGCGCGCGCGGCGAATGCGCCAAGGTAGGGGCAGCTTGCACGACGACGTGAGGAGACCGGTGGCCGAGCCAGTCACTGTGGAGGCCCGGGGCAGCGACTTCGCCCGCCTGGCCAGGAAGATCAACGACGCCGGTCTGCTGGACCGGCGTCCCGTCTACTACGCGGTACGGTTCAGCCTGGCCGTGGTCGCCTACCTCGGAGGCTGGGCGCTGTTCTGGTGGGTGGGCGACTCGTGGCTGCAGGTCCTCGTGGCCGCGCTGCTCGCCGTGATCTTCGCGCAGTTCGGGTTCCTCGCGCACGACCTGGGCCACCGCCAGGTCTTCCGGACCCGCCGGCCGAGCGACCTGGTGGGGCTGGTGATCGGAAATCTCGGCGTCGGCCTCGGATGGGGGTGGTGGAACGCCAAGCACAATCGCCACCACGCCAACCCCAACCACGAGGACCACGACCCCGACGTCTCCCCCGCGGTGATCGTCTGGTCGACCGAGCAGGCGGCGCGGAGCAGCGGGCTGCCCCGGTTCGTGGCGAGGTGGCAGGCCTACTTGTTCTTCCCGCTGCTCACGCTGGAGGCCTGGCACCTGCACATCGCGAGCTTCCGGGCGCTGGCGGACCCGGCGATGAAGCGCCGGGGCGTGGAGGCGGTGCTGATGCTGGCGCACTTCGCGGTCTACTTCGGCGCCGTCCTCGCCGTGCTGCCGGTGGGCAAGGCCGTGGTGTTCCTGCTGGTGCACCAGGGCCTCTTCGGCCTCTACCTCGGCGCCACGTTCGCCCCCAACCACAAGGGCATGCCCGTCCTGACAAAGGACGACAAACTCGACTTCCTCCGCAAGCAGGTGCTGACCTCGCGGAACGTGAGGGGCGGGCCGCTGACCGACGTGCTGCTCGGCCAGCTCAACTACCAGATCGAGCACCACCTGTTCCCCAACATGCCGGCGCCCAACCTGCGGCGCGCGCAGCCGATCGTCCAGCGATACTGCGCGGAGATCGGCGTCGGCTACCTGGAGACCGGGCTGGTCACCTCGTACGGCCAGGCGCTCCGGCACCTGCACGAGGTCGGCGCGGCACTCCGCTGAGCCGGGACGTCCGCCCGGCACAGCGGGGGGCCGCTTGGAGGCAGAGGCCGCTCGACGGTGGTCCGCTTCCGGGCAGAGGCCGCTCGACGGTCGTCCAGTCAGCTCTGCGCGAGCCGCCTGCGCAGCTCGTCGCGCCGCAGCTCCAACTCGGCGATCAGCTGGTCCTGCTCGTCGGCCATGGCGATCATCGCGCCGATCTCGATCGGATCGGTGGCGCCGATCTCGCCGATCTGCTCCCGCACTTCCTTGTTCTGGGCCCGCAGCCTGGCCAGATCCTCTTCGATCTGCCGCAGTTCCTCGTCTGTGCTCATCCCCCGCCTCTACCCAGACGCGGCCCGCCCGCACCCCGGCGGCAGACCCCGCCTGCCCGGACCCGTGCAGAATGGGCGCATGCGGAGGTTACCGGCCGGCGTGATCGTGTCCCTCGCGGCGGTCGTCGCCGTGCTGGGCGGCACGCTCGCCACGGCACTGTTCCAGCCGGGCACGTCGCCGGGGCTCCTCGACGTCCTCCTTCCGCTGGTGGCGGCGGGCGGCACACTGGCGCGCAGGCGGCACCCCGTGGCCGCGCTCATCACGGTGGTGGTCTCGGTCGACGTCTACTACCGTCTCGCGGCCCTGGACGGCCCGCTGATCGTCCTGTCGTTCCTCGTCCTCTTCACCGCTGCCGACCAGGGTCACCTCGTCGCCGCCATCGCCACCGGGTCCGCGTCCCTGCTCGCCACGGCCCTCGGTGAGACCGGCGGGGTCAGGCACGTGGACGACAGCATGTTCATACTGATCACCGGCTGGATGGTGGCCTGCATCGCGTTCGGCGGGGTCACCCGCAACCGGCGCGCGTACCTCCAGGAGGCCGAGCGGCGCGCGCGCGAGGCCGAGCACACCAAGGAGGAGGAGGCCAGGCGGCGGGCGAGCGAGGAGCGGCTGCGCATCGCCCGGGAGCTGCACGACGTGATCGGGCACAACATCTCGATGATCAACGTGCAGGCCGCGGCGGCGCTGCACGGGCTGGGCAAGCGCCCTGAAGAGGCCGAGGCCGCGCTCAGGACCATCAAGGAGACGAGCAAGGAGACGCTGCGCGAGCTGCGCACCACGCTCGGCGTGCTGCGGCAGGTCGACGAGGGCGCGCCGACCGCGCCTTCCGACAGCCTGGCCAGGATCGACGCGCTGGTCGCGGCGAGCGGCCTGCGGGTCACGACCGAGCTGTCCGGGCCGCTGGACGAGGTGCCGACCGAGGTGGACCTGGCCGCGACCCGCATCATCCGCGAGGCGCTGACGAACGTCTCCCGGCACTCCGGGGCCTCCGCGGCCAAGCTGAACATCGCCAGCGGATCCGGCCATATCGTGATCCGGGTGGAGGACGACGGCCCTGGCACGGCGTACACCGGGGGCACCGGCTACGGCGTGCGGGGCATGCGCGAGCGCGCCACCGCCCTGGGCGGCACGCTCGAGGCGGGTCCCCGGCCCGAGGGCGGCTTCCGCGTCGTCGCCGACCTGCCCCTGAACGGCCCCCTGAACGGCCCTCTGAACGGCCCTCTGAACGGCGCCGCATGACCGGCGTGCGCCGAGCGAACGGAGCCCGATGATCCGCGTACTCCTCGCAGACGACCAGAACCTCGTACGCGCCGGGTTCCGGTCCATCCTCAGCGACGAGGACGACATCGAGGTGGTGGCCGAGGCCGCCAACGGCGCGGACGCCGTGGCCAGGGCTCGCGAGCTCCGCCCGGACGTGGTGCTCATGGACATCCGGATGCCGGAGCTGGACGGCCTGGAGGCGACCCGCCGGATCGTCGCCGACCCCCGGCTCGACGGCGTCCGGGTGATCATCTTGACCACGTTCGACCTCGACGACTACGTGTACGGCGCGCTGCGGTCAGGCGCCGGCGGCTTCCTGGTCAAGGACACCGAACCGGCCGAACTCATCCACGCGGTCCGGGTCGTGGCCAGGGGCGACGCCCTCATCGCGCCCTCGATCACCCGGCGGCTGATCGCGGAGTTCGCGGGCCGGGTCAAGCGGCCCGAGCCCGGTCCCGAGCTCAACTCGCTGACCGAGCGCGAGCGGGAGGTCATGGCACTGGTCGCGGCGGGCCTGTCCAACGACGAGATCGCCGACCGGCTCGTGCTCAGCCCCGCCACAGCCAAGACGCACGTGAGCCGCATCATGACCAAACTGGGCGCGCGCGACCGGGCCCAGCTCGTGGTGCTCGCCTACGAGGCCGGCATGATCACTCCGGGGTGGCTCACGCCCTGACCCGCCCCTACACCCTGGGTGGTACGCCGGGCGGTTCCCCGGCACCGGAGATGTACGCCGATCGCCTACCCCGGCATGACGCGGCGCGGCGATCCGTACCCGGATGCTCTCCGGCATGGAAACCGTGGACCTCGCCCGCGTGCAGTTCGCCCTCACGGCCGGCGCGCACTTCCTGTTCGTCGCGCTGACCCTGGGCCTCGTGACGCTGGTGGCCGTCATCCAGACCAGGGCGACGCTCACCCGCAGCCCGGTGCACACGCGGATGACGAGGTTCTGGGGCCAGCTCTACGTCATCAACTACGCGATGGGCATCGTCACCGGCCTCGTGATGGAGTTCCAGCTCGGCCTGTCGTGGAGCGGGCTGACGGAGTTCGCGGGCAATGTGTTCGGCGCCGCGCTGGCGATCGAGACGCTGGTGGCCTTCTTCGTCGAGTCCACCTTCCTGGGCCTGTGGATCTTCGGCTGGAACAAGCTGAACCGGTGGGCGCACCTGGCGCTGATCTGGGTGGTCACGCTCACGGCCTACGCCTCGGCCTTCTGGATCCTGGTCTCCAACGGCTTCCTGCAGAACCCGGTGGGCCACGAGCTGGTCGGCGGCGCGCTGCGGCTCGCCGACTTCGGCGCGATGGTCGCCAACCCGGCGGCGCGGGTGGCCTTCTTCCACGTGCTCGGCGGCGCCCTGGTCGTGGGCGGCTACTTCATGGCCGGGGTCAGCGCCCACCACCTGCGCAAGCGCACCGCCGAGCGGGACCTCTTCCGCAAGTCGCTGCGGATCGGGATCGCCGTGGCGCTTCCCGCGACGCTGTTCACCGCGACGTTCGGCGGCCTCGGCTTCGAGACGCTGCAGCCGGCCAAGGTGGCCGCCTGGCTGGGCGACGCCGAGGGGCTCGCCGCGGCCCAGGCCGCGATGGTGGCCGCCCACGGTCCCGGCGACTACCTGCCGCCGGTCGAGTGGGTGCGGGCCGGCGGGATGACGATGATGGTGGTCTTCGCGGTGCTGTTCTTCGTCTCCGGCGCGAGCTTCCTGCTGATGCTGTTCAGGCCGGTGGTGCTGCGCTTCACCCTCTGGCACCGGCTGCTGACCGCGATGGTGCCGCTGCCGTTCGTCGCCATGATCGCCGGCTGGGTCTTCCGCGAGATGGGCCGCCAGCCCTGGGCCGTGTACGGCCTGCTGACGACGGCCGAGGCGATGACACGGTCACGGACGCGCAGATGAGGTTCTCCCTGACCGCGTTCGTGACGGTGTTCGCCGCGCTCATCGTGATCAACTACTGGCTGCTGGCCAGGACCGCCCGCCGCGGGCCCGAGGCCGTGACGCTGGGCGACCGCCCGATCGACGCCCCCTCCCCCGTCGTGACCTTCTGAGGAGCCCGTCATGGAGATCTTCATCCTGGCCTTCTTCGCGCTCGGCTACCTCGTGCTGGCCGGGGCCGACATCGGCGTAGGCATGCTGCTGCCGTACCTGGGGCGCTCCGGCGGCGAGCGGCGCGAGGTGATCGCCGCCATCGCGCCGTTCTTCCTCGGCAACGAGGTCTGGCTGGTGGCCGCCGCGGGCGTGCTCGCCGGGCTCTTCCCCGAGCTGGAAGGCGAGCTGCTGAGCGGCGACTACTCGCTGGTCGTGACGCTGCTGGTCTCCTGGATCGTCCGCGACATGGGGCTGTGGCTGCGCGGCCGGATGCCGGGCGCCGGATGGCGGCGCTTCTGGGACGGGGCCGTCGTCGCCGGGAGCTGGGGGCTGGCGCTGAGCTGGGGCGGGCTGCTCAGCCACGTGCTGCTCGGCATCCGCGGGCCCGTCGCCCTGCTGCCCGCGCTGGTGATGGCCGCGCTGTTCGCCACGCACGGGCTGGCCTTCGCCGCGCTGCGGCTGCGCGGGGGGCC
>NZ_QNFZ01000006.1 GCF_003313395.1 Nonomuraea lactucae
CGCCGGGCCGCCGCCCCGCAGCGCCAGGCGTCGGGCCGGCGGCCGGCCACGCCGCAGCGGACGACGTACGGCTCACGCTGGATGACCGGCGGCGCGGTGACCAGGACGACCGGCCGCGTGTTCATGACGCTGAAGGGGGTCGACTTCGTCTGCTCCGCGAGCACGGTCAAGAGCGCCAACCGCGACGTGGTGGTCACGGCCGGGCACTGCGTCAAGGACGGCGCCGGCCAATGGGCCGACAACTGGACGTTCGTGCCGGGCTACCGGGAGGGCGGCGGCCACCCGTTCGGCAGATACGCGGCGCGCCGCATGTTCGTCGCCGGGCCGTGGGCGCGATCGGCCGACGACAGCTACGACGTGGGCATGGTGGCGCTGACCACCTGGTCGGGCCGGCACGTGGCGGACGTGGCGGGCACCCAGGACATCGCCTTCAACCCCGCGCGCGGGGGCCACGCCTTCGGCTTCGGCTTCCCCGCCGACCCGCCGTACAACGGGGAGCACCTGGTCTACTGCGCCGGGCGGCTGCGCGACGACCCCCACGGCGAGACCCGCGACCAGGGTCTGGGCTGCGACATGACGGCGGGCTCCAGCGGCGGCCCGTGGCTGTCGGGGTTCGACCACGCCACCGGCACGGGCACGCTGACCTCGCTGAGCAGCTTCAAGTACAGCGACGACCACCGCACCATGTACGGCCCCTACTTCGGCGACGCCGTCAAGGCCCTCTTCGGCGCGGCGGAGCGGGCCTGACGCGCCTCAGAGGGTGAGCCCGGTGATCACCATGGTCTTCTCGTACGTGAGGTCCCGCATGGCCGAGGCGAGCCCCTCACGCCCGATGCCGGAGTCCTTCACCCCGCCGTACGGCATCTGGTCGGCCCGGTACGACGGCACGTCCCCGATGATCAGGCCGCCGACCTCCAGCTCCCGGTTGGCCCGGAAGGCGGCGTCCAGCGAGCGCGTGAACACCCCGGCCTGCAGCCCGTACCTGGAGTCGTTGACCATCGCGTAGGCCTCGTCCGCCGACGCGGCGGGCTGGAGGATCATCACGGGGCCGAAGACCTCCTCGCGGGCGACCTTGGCGTCCGCGGGGACGTCGGTGAGGACGGTGGGGGTGATCGTCGCCCCCTCCCGGGTGCCGCCCGCGAGCACGCGGGCGCCGGCCCGCACGGCCTCCTCGATCCATTGCTCGACCCGCTCGGCCGCCGCTTCCGAGACCAGCGGGCCGACCTGGGTCTTCTCGTCCGACGGGTCACCGGTGACGAGCGCGCCGACGGCCGGCAGCAGGCGCTCGACGAAGTCGTCGTACACGGGCTGCTCGACGATCACCCGCTGCACGGCGATGCAGCTCTGCCCGGCCTGGTAGTTGGAGTAGAGGGCGACGCGGGACGCGGCCCAGTCGAGGTCGGCGTCGGCCAGCACGACCGCGGCGGCGTTGCCGCCCAGCTCCAGCGTCACGTGCTTGCGCGGGATCTCGTCCGCGATGGCGTAGCCGACCGGGGCCGAGCCGGTGAACGACACGACGGGCAGCCGCGGGTCGTGGACCAGGCGGCTCGCGCGCTCGTTCTCGACCGGCAGCACCGAGAACATCCCGGCGGGCAGGTCGGTCTCGGCCAGAAGCTCACCCAGCAGGAGCGCGGTGAGCGGCGTGGCGGGCGCGGGCTTGACGACGACCGGCGCGCCGACGGCGACGGCCGGGGCGACCTTGTGGGCGACCAGGTTCAGCGGGAAGTTGAACGGAGTGATCGCCAGGACCGGCCCGTACGGCACGCGCGAGAGATAGGCCAGGCGACCGGCGCCGGTGGGCTCGGTGTCGAGCCGCTGCACCTCGCCCGACCAGCGGCGGGTCTCCTCGGCGGCGAAGCGGAACGTCGCGATGGCCCGGGTCACCTCGCCCCGCGCCCACAGGATGGGCTTGCCGTTCTCCGCCGTGATCAGCTCGGCCAGCTCCCCGGCCCGCTCCGCCAGCCGGCGCGAGACGTGGGCCAGGGCTTCGGCGCGCACGTGCACGGGCAGCGCGGCGGCCTGCCGGGCGACCGCGTCGGCGGCGGCCACGGCCTCCTCCACCTGCGCGTCGGTCGGCACCGAATGCCGGCCGACCTCGCGACCGTCGTGAGGATTGGTCACGGTGAACTCGCGGTCGCCGGTGGCTGGGCGTCCGGCGAGCCAGAAGGTACGCACGTCCATAGTCACGACGTTATGCCACCCATGAGAGGGGCGACCTGCGCCAAGATGCACAAGGCCACCGGCGCGGCTGGCCATAACGTACAACCCATCCGCCCGCGGTACCCACCATGTAACGGGTAACCGCAGTTCAGCAGGGGATTGTGCGTTAGGGGGAGCCAATCGGGGAGCCACGCTAGGCGGACTTGAATACGATGATCTTGTCCATGGCTTGAGCGCCGTCCCTGATCACGGGCCTCAGCTCGTGGCGGTAGATGATTTCGATGATCGCCGTACTGGAGTGGCCGACCAGATCGGAGATCTTCTCGATGGCCACTCCCCCGTGGTTGCTCATGAGCGACACGAAGGTGTGGCGCAGTTCGCGGGGTACCCAGCCATCGCCGAGTCCGGCCGCTTTGGCGATCTTCTGGAAGCCGTAGCGGACCTGAGCCGCATCGAAGGGCGATCCGCCTTCGTGGCAGAACACCAGGTTGTTGTCCTGCCACGCCTCACCCGCCGCAAGACGTTCGGCAGCCTGCCTTGCCTTGTGAGCGGCGAGAGCGCCAACGGCCAGCTTGGCGACCCCGAAGCCGCGCCGAGACTTGGTCGTCTTGGTCTCTCCTTGTGCCTGTCGGCACGCAGGACGTACACGATTCCCTGGTCCAGATCGATCGCATCCCAGGTGAGCGCTCTGGCTTCCTCCGTGCGGATGCCGGAGAGCAGGCACAGCCACACGTACGCGCCGAGGCGCCATTCCGGTTGCTGAGCCACCCTGAGGAGGGTGACGGCCTGTTCCAGGGTGAGGCTCTTGCTGGGACGTCCCGTCTGGCCTTGTGGCGTGTCCACCAGTTCGGCCACGTTGCGGAACACCTTGTCACGACGCTGAGCCATGCGGATGGCACGGCTGAGGAGATCATGCGTTCGCCTACCGTCTCGGTGGTGAGCTTCCCCTCGTAGCATGGAGACCGAACCGGGAGAGGTTTGGTCGTGGCAGGAGTCACGCGGCGGCGCTTTGATCCGGAGTTCCGGGCCGGGGCGCTGCGTATCGTCAAGGAGACCGGCAAGCCGGTGGCTCAGGTGGCGCGGGATCTGGGGATCAGCCCGTACACGCTGCACAATTGGGTGCAGATGGATCGGCTCGCCAAGCAGTACAACGGCGGCGGCAGCGACGGGAGTGGAACGCTGGAGGAATCCGAGCAGGAAGAGCTGGCCCGGCTGCGGCGGGAGAAGGCCGCGCTGGTCAAGCAGCACGCCGAAGAAAAAGCGGCCTGGGAGAAGGAACGCGCCGAGCTGGAAGACGAGCGTGACGACGCCCCTATGTTTGTCAAGCCGCAGCGGACGAGGTATCCGCAGGTGAGAGTGCTTCGATGATGATTGGGAAGACTTCGCGGGCGACGTAGCGCTTGAGGCAGCGGATGATCTCTTTCTTGGATTTGCCCTCGGTGGTGCGGCGTTCGGCGTAGGCGCGGGTGCGCGCGTCGCGGCCGAGGCGGGTCAAGACGATCGTGTAGAGGGCGCTGTTGCTGCGCCGGTCGCCACCGCGGTAGAGCCGGTGCCGGACGGTTTTGCCGGAGGATGCCTCGATCGGGTTGACGCCACACAGGGCGGCGAAGGCCGCTTCGCTCCGGAGCCGGTCGGGGTTGTCGCCGGCGGTGATGAGCAGCGCGGCGGCGGTGTCCGGCCCGATCCCGTGCCGCTGCAACAGTCGCGGCGCGCGTTCGGTGATGATCGCGGCCAGTGTGCGTTCGTGAGCACGAGCTTCTTCGGTCAGGGCCAGGATCCGGCGGGCGAGCATGCGCAGCACGGTGCGGGCCGCGTCGTCGATGGTGCGATGCTCATCCTCGGGCAGGTCTGCGCAGGTGCGGATGAGTGTGGTCGGCCCAAGACCAGCGAGCGCATCGCGCAGCGTCGGGTCGGCGCGCATAAGGACGGCCCGCAGCTGGTTGATGGCTTGCGTGCGAGCCTTGACCGCCGAATCCTTGGCGACTTTGAGCATGCGGATCATCTCGACGGCGCCGTCACCGGTCTTGGCGATGGCAGTGGCCTCCTGCGACAGCAGGGCTCGTGCGGCGTTCTCGGCGTCGATGGCGTCGCTCTTGCCGCGCCGCCGTCGCCGGGCCCGATCGGGTCGGTGATCTCCAGGATCTGCATGTCGTGGCGGCGCAGGAAGCGGTTGAGCGCGGTGCCGTGCGAGCTGGTGCCTTCGACTCCAGCTCGTCGCAGCCGGCCGTGTCCGCGCGCCCAGTCCAGTAGCGCGGCATACCCGTCGGCGGTGGCCGGGAATGCCTGGGTGCCGATGAGCACGCCCATGACGGTGATCACTGCTGCGACGTGCACGTCGTTGTGAGTGTCCACGCCGAGGACGATCTCCTCATGAACGTCGGCGTCGGCAGGGACGGTGTGGTCGTGGGCGGGGCAGATCACGGATCTCCTCACAGGCTCGGAATGTGATGGTCACCGGCCGGGCGAGGAGGTCAGGACTGTGATGATGCACATGGCGAGGCCACTATGGGGACACATCCGCGCCTGGTCCGGCGGCACCGCCCGGGCCAGGGCGACAGGTCATCACCAAGGCACGGTGGCCAGTCTCAAGCTGGGTCAGACCCTGGCTTGTCGGGCAGTGCCTCTCCAGTCTCACAGTGCTCAAGCGTTCGGTGGTCTTGTGGGTCAAAGAGGCGATGGGCCGGTAAACGTGGCGGCCTTCATCAGCTCCCAGAAGACCGAGCACGGCATCGACCACGTCATCTCCTGCCGGGCATTAGGGGTGTCGCAGTCCTGGTTCTACAAGTGGAAGAGCCGCATCGGCCGGGAAGCGTCCACGGCACGCCAGCGCCGGCGGGCCGACCTGGACGCGGAGATCGCCCGCCTGTTCGAGGCGTCGGGTGGCACCTATGGCTCGCCGCGGATCACGCGTGACCTGCATGAGGCGGGTTGGCGAGTGTCGGAGAACACAGTGGCGGCGCGGATGGCCGAGCTCGGACTTGCTGGCCGGGTGCGGAGGAAACCGCGGTCGTTGACCCGCCAGGGCATACGGCCCGCGGCCCCGGACCTGGTTCGGCGCAAGTTCACCGCGCCCGCTCCGGACGTGCTGTGGTGCTGCGATGTGACCGCGATCGACACCGACGAGGGCAAGCTCTACCTGGCCATCGTCGAGGACCTGTTCTCCCGCCGGCTGCTTGGCTACGCCATGTCCGCCCACCACGACGCCGCATTGACCTGCGCCTCCCTGCAGATGGCGGCGGCCACTCGCGGCGGCGACGTGGACGGGGTGATCTTCCATTCGGACCGCGGCTCGGAGTACACGGCGGCCCGCTACCAGGAGCTGTGCCGGCGCCTGGGCGTGGTGCAGTCGATGGGCCGGGTTGGCTGCGCGCTCGACAATGCAGCCGCCGAGGCACTCAACAGCACCCTCAAGGTCGAATAGTCCACCGTCACCGCTTCCGCACCCGGGCCGAGGCCGGTCTGAAGATCGCCACCCGGATCGCGGACTTGTACAACACCACCAGGCGGCACAGCGCCAACGACGGCTCGGCGCCCATCACATTCGAGCGTCACATGATCGAGAAGAGAACAGCCTCATCGGTCCTGCTGAGGACCGCTGTGGCATAGGACCGTCTCCACGGTTCCAGGGGATTGACAGGACTGGGCGCGATGTCATACACCATGCCGTACGGGCTGACACGACCGACGGCCTGCGCGGGGAGCCGGTCCGCCCCCTCCCAATCCTGGGCTGGTCCATGCCGTTCGCATCCACAACCCCCCGAGCGTGCCCCGAGTGCGTGCACGAGCTGAAACAGGCCCGCTAGACGGATCGCCGCGCGCGTCACATGCAGCACTCCTGACCGAGCACCTCTACGAACGCGGTCATCCGAGCACGACGCCACTCTGGACATGGTCTCGGCATCAACACCATCGTTATTCCGATGGTTGCACGGCTCGCAACGGAGCCTCTCAATATGGCACCTGACCCTCTATACTATGCAGGCTATGAGTGGGGCTTGGATACGCTAGTACGCTTGCGAAAGACCTACAGCTAGGGCATTATGCGCCGGATCGTACGGATGGCAAAAGGGAAGGGCTCTCTCACCCGCTCCGTTTCCTTGCCACGCGAGATGCGCTTGTATACAGCACCATAACTAGGCTGGCATGAAAAGAACTCACAGCCCAGGCGCAGAATTGGGTGGGTGTTGGGCGCGCAGATAAGGGGAGCGCCAACAAACCGGAGCAAGGCGATCCAGCAGAGCTAGTGACAGTTTCGACTGGTTCAGGTTCTGGCTTGCTCGACAAGGACAAATCCTTCAGATGGTGGACCACGACGAGCTGAAATATTTCGTAGAATCTGACATAGCGAACTTCTATCCTTCCATTCGCCTAGAGCCGTACAAGAGCACCTGCACTCTCAGACCAGCCTGGAAAAGAAGTAGTACGACTTTGTGTTAAGATCATCGACAGAGTGATGCCGCGCCGAAACTACTCGGAAGTATCACTCATGGGCTCCCCACAAGAACACATTGGAGCATCCAGAGAAATTGCACACAGCCTGCTCTTCCAAGTCGACGAAGAATTCAACGAGGAAGGGCAGGGTGGTCGATATGCGAGATATATGGATGACATCCAAATCCGAGTAAAAACACCACAGGAAGGAGAACGCTGCATAGCCCGCCTCCAGCACAGTCTCGACCACGTTTCATGTGGTGCCGGAGGCGCCTGGATGGTAGGCGTAAGCCACCGTCTCGGAGCCACGCGAACGACCTATAAGGGTTCGAATAGTCGGACTGCAGAAGCAACAAAAACGTGCATTTGCCGCGGCGGCCGAACGAGTGATCGTCTCTCCTATTTGTCTACTCAGAGAGGGAAGTCATTATGCCATGGAGCGTTGAGATCTTCGGGGTCAACTCCTGCTTCCATCACAGCCGTGTCCACCTGCTCGACAGTATCGACGATTTTAAGGTATGGCGTAACCATGTCTTCTTCGAAGAAAGACGCGTCATTATCGACGAGTTGTTTTGGGACCTCGATTGCAGCCACTCTGAATCGGCCATCGCGAAGCGGTAGGACCCATACCCAGGAGTAACTGTCCTTAGAGCTGCTGTTGCGCCTCGCGGACACATGCGCTCTGCTCATGGTGAGCCTATTAAGTATTTCAGTCTTCATGGACCATTCCAGAATATTCGAATTATAGGGCCGTCAAACGTATGAATCTGCAGGTGCGGGAGGGCGCCATCGGGATTGTTGGGTCCATGTCCAACAACGCGTCCATCTGCCCCCAGTTTATCATCCCAGTGGTATGTTCCCACCTTGGACCCGAAGTGCCGCCTGGTGCCAACCCCGTCGAAGCCTGTTGCATTTCTATATCCGTCGGCTTGAAATTTCCTAAGAAATAGTTCCTCAGCTTCGGCCCGAGATCGAACGTGGATGCTAGTCGCGCCCTCGTCGATCGCCCTGGCAGCTCTGGATACCGTCCCATTTGACCAAGGGATATCCGGCCCCGATCTAACCCGAGGGTTCGCTTCGGGGAGCTTGTTGCCGGGGACACGTACTCGGCCAGTGCCTCCCCCGGGGAAGAATGGCACAACGCCCGATGTGATATTCGGATCGCCCACCGCGGCACGATAGCCGGACATATACGAATCCGAATCGCTACCCCAGTGAGTGTTGCGCCAGCATGACTGATATTTCGCCATATCGACGCCAGCTATCCCTGCGCAGACGTCCTGGAATGCACTTGAGTCCAGTAAACCTGTGGTGAAACCGTAAAACCATTGTGCAGGCTTGGCAAGGTTCTCAACTATGGAGTCCCCTGGGGGGAGGCCTTCCGTCTCCGTGGGCCCTGGCGCAATTATTGTCGGGGCGCTCGGCTCAGTTTCTTTCTCATCGGGGGGGTAGGCAACGCCTTGAATGTCTCCAATGTGATCGCCGTAGATCACCTGGACGACGGGTTCATCTCGCTTCTTTGGCGGTCTCAAATCCGCGTAGGGGCGGCCGCCTGGAATTTTAGGCTTTTGCTTCTTCTTTTTCTTCGGTCCGTTGTTCGAGGTGGGGCCATTTTTGGTCGGACGCCCGCCTTTTGGTGCGGGCCCGCCCTTTGGCCTGGTGCCATTGTTTCTGCTGGTTGGGTGACGAGGTGCCGAATTCGGGGTGCTGGATATGGTCGTGGGTCCAGTGTTTTTGTGGGGGGTGCTGTTGCCGCGGCTGCTACAGCTTCCACCGCCTCCACCTGGGGTGTATGAAGCCTTCTTGTAAATGGGGTCTCGATCGCACCAGCCGCTCGGGTCCGGGACGTGCCCTGTCGGGTCGGCATGAGAAAGTGGGCTGGCGTTGCCGTAGGTGTATCGGTTGGCTTGAACTGATGGGCGCGGGATGAGGGTCCAAGAATCCCGCGACACAAAGCCGCCAGTGGCCGGTTGGTACCAGCGGGCGTGCATGTTGACCTTGCCGGTGTCCGGGTCGGTGTATTCGCCCTGGTAGCCAAGGATGGTCTTGACGCCGGTCTGAGCGGTGACGGTGCCGAAGGGGTCATAGGCGGTGGTGGTGGCCAGTGCGCTGCTGGAGAAGGTGGCGACCAGGTCGCCGTGCAGGTCGGTCAGCGTGGCCAGGGCCGGATTGGTGCCTTCCTTCTGGCCGAGCAGGCCGCCGAACGGGTCGCGGCCGTACTTGGCCTGGACGGCTCCGCCGCTGTCGGTGATGGCGGCCAGGTCGTTGCCGAGACCGGAGTAGGCGAACAGTTGCTTGGTCGTGCCGCGGGTGCGGCTGGTGGAGCGGTCGAGGGCGTCGTAGCTGTAGAGGCTGTCGCCGTCGGCGATGAGCCGGTCGAAGGCGTCGAAGGTGAGCTGGGTGGTGGTGCCGTTCTTGGTCTCGGTGGCTAGGGTGCCGCGCGGGGTGTAGGTGTAGTCGGTGCCGTCGCCTGAGGTGAACCGGTTGCGTTCGTCGTAGGTGTAGGTCTTGGTGCCGGCCTTGGTGCGGTTGCCTGCGGCGTCCCATTCGTAGGCGGTGGTGGCGCCGCCAGGGGCGGTCCACGAGGTCAGGCGGCCGGCGTGGTCGTAGGTGTAGGTGTTGGTGCCCGCTCCGGTGGTACCCGCGGTGGTCTTGGTGGTGAGGTTGTCGTCCTTGTCCCAGCCGTAGGTGATCTTCGCAAGTTGGGTGCCTGCGCTGCTCTTGAGGGTGTGGCTCTGCGGGCGGTCTAAGTCGTCGTAGGCGAAGCTCTGGCTGTCGCTGCCGGTGGTGCCGATGGCGGCGTTCATGGAGGTGAGGCGGCTGGCCGCATCGTAGCCGTAGGTGATCTTGCGAGTGGTGACCGGGTCGATGGCCGTCTCCAGGCGGCCGACGTTGTCCCAGGTGAAGGTCGCGGCGCCGGCCGCGTCGACCCTTTGGGTGGGATTGCCCAGCCCGTCGTAGCTGTAGCTGGTCTGGGTCGACTCACCGCGCTTGATGGTCAGCGGCAGGGCGCGGTCGTTGTAGTCGACGGTCAGGTCGCCAATTGCGGTTCGGCGGCCAGCCAGGTCGTAGCCGAAGGTCCGCTCGGCGCTGGCCGCGCCGCCTCCGCCGCCGCTCTCGCGGGTGAGGCGGCCGAGGTGGTCGAAGGTGCGGTCGATGCGCACCCCGCCCGGCTGCAGTTCGGTCACCGGGTTGCCCGCCTGGTCGTAGATGTGCGTCCAGGTGCGGTCGGCCGCATTCGGGTGGGCGGCAGTCGCCGGTTCGGTGACCGTTTCGGCCAGGCCGAAGGTGTTGTAGCTGGTCCAGGTGGCATGGCCGCGGCCGTCGGTGAACCGGGTGCGGGCGCCGGTGGCGTCGTAGCCGAAGCTGGTGGTGATCGACTCTCCGGCCTTGACCGGTTCGATGAGTGCGGTGAGCCGGTCGAGGGCGTCGAAGCTCCACCGGGTTTGGTGGCCTTCGGGTGACGTGCTGCTGGTCTGGTTGCCCGCCGGGTCGTAGTCGGCGCTTGTGGTGCGCAAGACGGTGCCGGCGGCGTTCAGATCCTTAATCGCGATCTTGCGGCCGGCTAGGTCGTACTCGGCGACGCTGGCGTTGCCCAGTGGGTTGGTGATCTTGATCGGGCGGCCGGCCGGGTCGTAGGCCCTCTTGGTGGTGTTGGTGGCCGGGTCGGTCTGCTCGGTGACTTCACCGGCAGCGTTCGCCTTGTAGGTGGTGGTGCGGTTGCCGGGCGCGACCGACTTGGTCAGATGGCCGGCGTCGTTGTAGGTGTGCGTGGTGGTGTGAGCGGCGGCGGACGGTTTGCGCTCCACCCGGGTTTCGGTGATGTTGCGGCCGAGGTCGTCGTAGGTGGACTCGATGCGGCCGCCGGTTGGGTCCACGCCGGCCAATTGCTCACCGGCCAGATCGTACTCGGCCACCCACCGCCCTGGGCTTTCCCCTTCGGGAGCGGGGTCGGTGACGCGGACCTGACGGCCGAGCTGGTCGTAGTCGTAGCTGCTGCTGTTGCCGCGCGGGTCGGTGGTGCGGATCAGCAGACCGGCCGGATCGTAGGCGTGCGTGGTGGTAGGGGTGACCGCGCTACCGCCGGGCGGGGTGTAGGCGGGGGCAGTCTCGCTGGTCAGCCTGCCAGCCTTGTCGAAGACCGAGATGAGTGTGCGGCCCTCGGCATCGCTCTCGTGCGTCTGCGCATCGAAGGTGTCGTAACCGTAGCGGGCCGATGGGCGGGCGGTGGTGGAGGTGCCTGCCTTGTCCACCGCGACCTGCGGGGCCTTGACCTCGATCAGGCGGCCTAGCAGGTCGTAGCGCAGGGTGGAGGTGAAGTCGGACGCGGTGGCGCCACTGGCGTTGCCGCGCGGGTCGGTGGTGGCGGTGACAAGGCCGCGATCGTCGTAGCTGTAGGTGGAGATCAGGTCCTGGTCGCCGTTCTCCACGGTGGTCTTGGTGGCCTGGTTGACCTTGTTGTAGGCGGACTCGGTGACCTCGGCGCGGGGGGTGCCGGCGCCGGTCAGGGTGGATCTGAGTACGTTGCCGTTGGCGTCGTAGACGAACGCGGTCTTGCGGTTGAGGGCGCCAGGATCGAAGGTCTGCGAGGTCAGGCGGGTGGCGGCGTCGTAGACGAACTCAGTGGTTGCTGTGCCGCCGCCGGTGATGAGTTTGGTGCGGTTTCCCGCGGCGTCGTAGGTGTTGTCCTCCAGCACCACATCGCGAGGGGTGGTGGAACCGTTCAGCTTGACGTCGTCGGCGATCTTCTTGGCGGGCAGGTTGTCGTTGAAGTAGGTGTAGGTGGTTTTGCGGCCCATCGCGTCCACGTGCGCCGCCAGCCGGCCGCCCAGGTCGTAGGAGAACGACTCCAGCGGCACGTCCCTGGCCGGCTGCGGGTTGACCGGGCTGCCGGTCCAGCCCTTCAGCGTGCGCGAGACGAGCTGGCCGCGGTCGCTGTAGCCGTGCTCGACCACCGCCCCGCGGGCGTCGGTGACGCGGATCATCTGGCCGAGAGTGTTCCATGCTTGGCGGACCACGCCGCCCTCCGGGTCGGTGATGCTCTCCGCCCGGCCGAGCGGGTCGTAGGTGTAGACGGTGGCCCGTTCGGCGTCGCCGCCGGTCAGGTCGGAGATCTTCTCGCTCAGCTTGTTGCCGTCCGCGTCGTAGGCGAACGTGGTCCGCTTGGTGTGCGTGACGTCGCTGATCTCGTTCTTCACGCCCGGCTCGGTCTGCGTCAGCATCCGGCCCAGCCCGTCATAGGTGAAGCTCGTCTTCACGCCGTCCGGGTGCGCCTGCGACACCTCGGTCGAGTTGGTCAGCCTGCCGAGTGTGTCGTAGCCGAGCTTGGTGACCAGCCCCTCCGGGTTGGTCTGCTCGGCCAGATCCCCGGCCGAGGTGTAGCGGTAGGTCCACGCGTTGCCCCGGGCGTCGGTCTTCGACGCCGCCAGGCCCGCCGGGGTGGTGCCGCCGCCGATCGCCAGGCCCGCCGGGGTGGTGCCGCCGCCGATCGCGGGCTCACTGCCGTCGGTGTAGGTCACGCCGGTGGAGCGGCCGTTGGGGAAGTCCGGGGTGGCCGGGGTCGTCTCCTTGGTCTGCTCGCCGAAGCTGTTGTACTCCCACTTGGTGGCGTAGCTGTTGTCCTCTGGGGTCGCAGAGCGGGCGTCCCGATGCACGAGCATGCTGTCGTTGCGCGGATCGAACTCGTCGTCCTTGTTCAGGTAGTACGTGGCGTAGGCGCTTTGACAGTTGGTAGCGGTGCGGCACGAGGTGGCCTGGAGCGGGTTGCCGCGTTTGTCGGCGTGCCACCGGAAGACGTTGCCATTGCGGTCGGTCACCTTCGCCCAGAAACCGCCGGTGTCGTACTCGAAGTTGACCGGAAGCTGCGTCTGGTCCTTCTCGTAGACGAGCCGCAAGCCGCGCCACTCGTCGTAGCCGTAGGTCAGGGTGCCGTTGCGCGGGTCGGTGACCGTGACGGTTGACACCTTCTCCACCCAGTCGGTGTCCGGCTTGCCGATCTGCCAGGTGCCGCCATGCCGGTCGGTGTGCGTCTTGAGACGGTCCGTGGCGGTGTCGTAGACGTTGGCCGCCCACACCCGGCCCGACGGCAGCGCGACCTTCGACAGCTTGTTGGCCACCTTGGCCCGGCCCGCGTGGTGCGCCTGGATCTCCGCATCCGTCAGCGGCTCATCGTAGAGGGCGAACTCGTCGATCGAGCCCTTGAAGGGGAAAGCGCCGGTGATGTTCGGGCCACCAGGGATGGCCGACCACGAGGTGGCGCGCTCACCGCTGCCGACGAAGGCATCCTCGCGGTACGCGGGATACAAATCGCCGGTCACTTCGCCGACCGCCTGGCCGTCCAGGAACAGCTTCTGCCGATCGCCCGCCACGTTGAGCACCACATGATGCCACTGGTTATCCGTGACCGCGGCTGCGCTGGTGATCGGCGTGTACACCCAATTGCCGCTGCTGTTTCTGATGTCGCCTAACAGGCCGCGCAGCCGCCCGTCGATCCCGACATACAACACCGGCTCCGTGGCGCCGAACTCATAGCCGAACTGCCCGGCCGAAAAGATCATGCCGTGCTGCGTGGTCTTGAACCAGCCCTCGATCGACACCCGGTTCCGCAACCGCGCCAAAATGTTGGGCGGCAGCGCCAGATGCGA
>NZ_QNFZ01000057.1 GCF_003313395.1 Nonomuraea lactucae
GGAGGGTGTGGGAGAGTAGGTCACCGCCGGACAATTGTTGGGGGAGGGGTTTCACCTGTGAGGGTGAGACCCCTCCCCCCTTTTTTTGTGTCACTGGCGTCCGCCCAGCACCGAGTACTCTGCCGGCGCTTCGGGGGCATCGGGGTGGTCGCGTAGCCAGTCGCTCAGCGTCCACCACTGGCCGGCGGCGTAGCGGTCCCAGGTGTCCTGGTTGGCCAGGACCATCTCCAGCAGTTCGAAGCCCGCGCTCTCGAACCGCTCAGCCTCCACAGGCGAACAGGCGAACAGGCGGGTCTGACGGCCGACCGGACAGAGTCGGCGGTGTAGGAAAGCGATCGCGCACCATCGCCTCCGATGCCGAGCAGGGGCTGACCGGCGGGTAAGGCACCTGGAGCGCCCGGTGGGTGGAGACGTGCACCCTGGAGTGACGACCTGCAAGACGTCTGCCCGTATGGTCGGCGGGTGACTCGACGTGGGGTCGCCGAGAAGCCGACCGCGGCCTCCGAAACATAGCCGGGTCCACGGACATCTAATCCGGCATGAAAGCACTGATCGCGGGCGATCCAGACTATATAGGCGGCTACTGGCTGGCCGGGCGGTTGGGCGCGGGCGGTCAGGGGGTGGTGTATGAGGCGTACGACGCCGAGGGGCACCGGGTCGCGCTGAAGGTGTTGCACGCCGCCGACGACAGCGCCGCCCGCGGCAGGTTCGCGAAGGAGGCGGTGGCCGCCGGGCGCGTGGCCTCGTTCTGCACCGCTCGGGTGCTGGCCGCCGAGGTCGAGGGACGGCGGCCGTTCATAGTGTCGGAGTACGTGCCCGGGCCGAGCCTGAGGCAGGCCGTGCTGGATGGGCGGACGTTCACCCACGATGATCTGTACCGGCTGGCCACCGCGGTGGTGACGGCGTTGACGGCCATACATGAGGCGGGCGTCATCCACCGTGATCTGAAGCCCGACAACGTGCTGCTCGGCCCCGACGGGCCGCGGGTGATCGATTTCGGCATCGCCCGGGCGCCGGACATGTCGCTGACCAAGTCGGGAGAGGTGGTGGGCACGCCGAGTTACCTGGCGCCGGAGGTGTTCACGGGGGAGCGGGCGGGCACGGCCGCCGACGTTTTCGCGTGGGGGGCGAGCATGCTGTTCGCCGCCGCGGGCCGGGATCCCTTCCATGCCGACAGCCTGGGCGGCGTGATGCATCGGGTGCTGGCGCAGCAGCCCGATCTGACGGCACTGCCGGCCCGGCTGGCGGAGCTGGTCGGAGCGGCGATGCGCAAGGATCCGTCGGCGCGCCCGTCGGCGCGCGACCTGCTGCTGGCCCTGGTGGGCTCCGGTGGGGGCGATGTCGGCGGCCTGCTCGCGGCGGGGACCCACAGCGCGCGCGGAGTAAGGGGGCCCGAGCGCGTCGATCCGGAGCTGGGCACGATCGCCGAGGACGCCTACGGCGCGCTGTCCCCTGACGAGCGGTCGCTGGTGGCCGAGATCTTCCTCAGGTTCGTGGCCGTGTCGGAGGACGGTGTGGAGACCGGCCGGTCCGCCTCGCGAGAGGAACTCTTCGATGGGCGGGGCAAGGAGGAGTCCAAGGCGATCGAGCGGATCCTGGACGTCTTCTCCTACCTGATCTCCGAGCGTGACGGCGAGCTGGCGATGTCGCGGCCCGCGCTGCTGCGTGCCTGGCCCCGGTTGCGCATGTGGCTGGAGGCCGACCGGGCGGGCCTCGCCGTGCTGGCCCAGGTCCGTACGGCGGTGAAGCACTGGGAGGAGTTCGGCAGGAAGGACGGTGACCTGCTGCACGGCAGCCGCCTGGAGCGCGCCCTGACCTGGGCGGCCACCGAGCGGCGGCACGTGACCCTGACACCGCGCGAGCGCGACTTCCTGCAGGCCGGCACCGCGTTCAACAGGCGCAGGACCCGCCGCCGGCGGCTGGTCACCGTAGCCCTCGCCGGCCTGCTCGTGCTGGCGCTCGCCGCGGGCGGCCTCGCGATACGGGAGAGCCGCACGGTCATCGCGCAGCGCGATGAGGCCACGGCCCGGCGCGTGGCCCTGAAGGCAGGCACGTTGCGCACCACCGACCCGGTGCTGGCGATGCTGCTGAGTGTGGCCGGGTGGCGGTTGCACGATGACATCGACACGCGTTCCAGCCTGGTGAACGCGATGCACCAGCAGGAGCTCGCGGTGTTCGACGACTCGGAGGTCGAGCGCGGCGGGTGGCGGGCGCTCAGTGGCGACGGCCGTACCCTGGCCGTGGCGGGCCCGTTCGGTGTGCGGCTGTTCGACGTACGCACCGGAAGGCGCGTAGGAGGCTGGGACGACGCCGCCTTCAGGACGCAGGTGTTGCGCGACACCGCCCTGAGCCGCAGCGGCCGGTTGCTCGCGGTGGCCTCTGAGAAGGATGTCACGGTCTGGGACACCGCCACCGGCCGGCGACGGGCCACGCTGCGAGATTCGCACCTCTATCTGGGGGTCGACGTGGAGTTCACCGACCACGAGCCGACCCTGGCCATCGCGCCCACCTACGAAGGGATGGTGCATCTCTGGAACGTCGCCGCCACCCCCGAGCCCTCCGGACTGGGCAAGGGCTGGAAGAGCCCGGCCCTGCCGGTCGTCTCACCGTCCGGTGACCTGGTCGCCGTCGCGGGCGCCATGGGGTCGGTGACGTTCCTGAGAGAGGGCCGGCCTGATGCGCGGCTGACCGGAGCCTGCCGCCTGCCGGGTCCGCAGCAGGTGGCCTTCAGCCCTGACGGCACGGCCATGGCCTGCGCGAACAGCGCCATCCAGGTCTACGACACGGCCACGGGCAGGAAGACCGCGGAGGGGGAGTGGAGCCTGCCCGACCGGATGCCCGGGCTGCGCTTCAGCCCCGACGGCCGCCGCCTGATCGGCTGGCACGGCAAGGCGATGGCGGCCTGGACGCTCGCCGAGCGGCGGCAACTGCTCCACTACCAGGCCGACTCGTCGGTGGCGGACGCTCGGCCGGACCCGGATGGGCGGGTCGTCAGGGTCCTCGGCAAGGGCATCGTCAGCGTCGGGCTGCGGCCCCCGGTCCAGGTCACCCGGACCCGCCCGGCCACCGCACCACCTGTGCTGAGCGGCGACGGCCGCCTCCTCGCGATCCCTGGTGCCAAGTCCCTGGGCCTGTGGGACGTGCGCTCCCGGCAGCTCTCCGGCCAGGTCCGGGTGAGCGCGCTGCGCGCGGCGTTCTCCCCGGCCCGGAAGATCCTGGTGACCGGCAGTGCGTTCTCCCTGGAGGCATGGGACCTCGCCACCGGCCGGCGGCTGTGGCGGGTGCCGTTCGACCAGGACCTGGATCCCGGCGAGATCGTGTTCAGCCCCGATGGCGCCCTGGTCGCGGTCGGGCAGGCGCCGTTCGGCGACGCCGCGTCCGAGGTCGACACCCCCGGCGAGCTGCTCGTGGTGGACGCGCGCACAGGCAGGAAGGTGCTGACCTCGCCGAGCATGGCGAACCCCGGGGCGTTCAGCCGAGATGGGAAGTCCCTGGTGACGGCGGACGCTCAGGTGATCGACATCGGCACGGGCAGCCGCACCCGCCTGCACACGGGACCGAGCGAGGGGGCGGTCGCCGTCAGCTCGGCCGGAATGCTGGCGGCCGACGGCGGCGAGGGCCGCGTCGAACTATGGAGCCTGCGCGACAGGCGGGCGTTGCGGCCGCTGCTGCGCGGCGTGGACCAGCCGCTCGGCTTCCTGACGTTCGATGCCGCGGGCTCGGTCCTGGTGGGCGCGAACGAAAGCGGCACAGTTCAGGTGTGGGATCTGCGGACCGGCAGGCGGGTGGGTGGCGCCGTCCTCAGCACGGGCAAGCGCATCACGTCCATGGGCTTCGACGGCTCGACCGTGTCCCTCGCCGACGCGGCCGGATGGGTGCACGAGATCACCGTCGATCCCGCCGTGATGGTACGGGACGTGTGTGCGCGGGCGGGGCGGACGCTCACCCCGCGGGAATGGGAAAGAGAACTTCCCGAGGTGGCGTACCGGGACGTCTGCGACCTCGGCCGTCCGGCCGGCACCTGATCAGCCCGTGATGTCTCCCGGCGACGCGCTCACGGTGGGGGGTGAACGGGCGAGCCGTTGGCGGGGTCGGGGGGAAGGTGGGGCGTTCGTGTTGGCGTCGGTCCAGGTGTGATTCTCTACTTGGGGAGCACCAGGAGGGCGTCGCCGACTGGGCGTTCGCTGCCGTCCGAGGGGCGGTTGACGACCTTGCCGTTCGCCACCATCGCCGTCGAGCCACCGCCGTCCAGGTTGATCGCGTCCCTGGCGCCCAGCCAGCGCATGAACTGGGCCGCTTCGATGAAGCTGGCGCCGACCGTCACGCCGGGCTGGCGGCCGTCGATGGCCGCCAGGACGAGGGTCCCGTTGCGCGTGGTGCCGAGGAGCGTGCGCGGGTGGCGGCGGAGGATCATGTTCAGCGAGTCGTGCCCGTCGCGCTTGGCGGTGATGCGGGTCTTGCCGTTGCGGACGAGGCCGACGCCGCCCGCGATCACGTGCAGGTCGGGGGTGAGCTTGAGGGTCTTGCCCTTGCGCAGATCGACCAATCTGGTGTCCACCTTGACCGTGGAGCCCTCCAGGGCGTGGGCGTTGAGCCAGTCGGCGGCTACGCCGGAGCCGTGCAGCACGCGGGTACCGCGCGCGACCTCGGCGCCCGAGACGCGCACGCCCACGACCTTGCCGTTGGGGTCGAGCAGGACGTCGGTGCCGCCGTCGGCGGGCGTCTTGGCGCCGTACTCCTCGGTGTAGAGGACGAGCTCGTCGGTGAGGGCGGCCCTGTTGACGCCGTTGACCGGCAGCTTCTCGCCCTCCTGTGCGATCGCCGTGACGATGGTCTTGAGCTCGGTGACGCGGACCGTGCGGCCCTTCAGTACGACGGCGGAACGGCCGGGGACGGCCTCGCTGAGCAGCTTGCCCGCGACCACGGAGGCGCCCAGCGGCTCGCCGCGCAGTTCCTTGGCCGTGTGGATGTTGAAGAAGCCGCCGTTGACGGCGGCCAGCGCCTTGCCCGCCTTGGCCATCTCCGACACGGTCTCACGCTTGGCGACGCTGCTGCCGAGGGATGCGGCGTAGGAGCCGCGGAACGCCCGGGGGTCGATCATCATGACCTTGACGTTCCATGGGCCGGTGGTCTTCAGGCCGTCGTCGCCCAGGTAGTCGACCTTGACCTTGAGGCCGGCGTCCTTGAGCTTCTTGGCGGTCTCGTCGGCCTTGGCCTTCTCCTCGAACTTCCACAGGCCGACCCGCACCATGTAGACCTCCTGGGCCGGGGCGTCGGCCACGGACGGGCGCACGACCGTCTGCAGGCTGCCCACCTCGCCGGTGGCCTCCACCTCGGCGAGTTTGGCCTCGGCGGTGGGCCGCATGCCGTAGTCGCGGCCGCTCGGCATCAGCACGGTCACGGTGTAGCCGTCGGTCGACCGGCCGGCCTTCACGTCGTACAGTTCGATCCCCTGGGCCACGCTGGTCATCGTCCTGGTCGGTACGGCGGGCACGCCCAGGGGGAACTTGGCCGACGGGAACTTCACCGACGGCTGCCGGGCGGCGTGGACGGGCACGGTGGTGACCGTGAGGGTGGTGGCCACGGCGAGGCCGGCCGCGAGGCCGGCGGTGAGGGTGCGTCGAGACATGAACACTCCAGAGGGCGGACAAATGATCCGCACCATCCTGACGTGATCATGGTCGTGGGGTCAGGAAAACACGCCAAAGGGTTGGAGAGGTTACGAGATTGACATCCCCGCCTGATGGAACGTGGAGTGGCAAGCCGGAATTGTGATGGAGCCATGACGGCCGGGAGTGGAGCGTCAGCGGCCGTCTCTGCGGAACGACTCCAGGGCCAGGAGGGCCACGTGCAGCGACAGGCACGACTCGACGTCGTCCAGGTCGGTCTCCAGGATGCGTTCGAGGCGGCGGAGCCGGTCGTAGAAGGCCGGCCTGGACAGGTGGGCCTTCTGGGCGGCGACCGCCTTGTTGCGACCGGCGTCGAGGTAGATGCGCAGGATCCGGGTGAGGTCGCCGCCCCGCTGGGCGTCGTGCGCCAGCAGTGGACCGAGCTCGCGTTCGGCGAACGTCTGCAGCCGGGCGTCGTCGCGCAGCAGGTGGAGCAGCCCGCGCAGCCGCAGGTCGGGCAGCCGGTAGAAGGGCCTGCCGTCGGGCTGGCGGACCGCGACGTCGGCCACCTGCTCGGCTTCGAGGAAGCTGCGCCGTACGTCCCTGATGGACTCGACCACCGAGCCGGCGGCGAGCACGAAGGCGCCGCCGGTCTTGGACAGGGTGCGCAGCCGGTCGGCGAGGGTGGTCAGCGCGGGCTCGGCCTGGGCGCGGGGTGGGAGGGGCAGCAGGACGCCGACCCGGTCCTGGTCGAGGGCGCCGACGAGGGCGGGCAGCCGGGCGTCGCGGCAGGCGGCGGCGGTCGCCTCGGCGAGCTCGCCGAGCTGCGCCTGCCCGTCGAGGGCCTGGTCGATGGGGTCGATCGGGCGGATGACGACACTGACCAGTTTGCGGCCGGTGAGCGGGACGCCCACCGCGCGGGCGCGGGCGGCGGCCTCGTCGGGGTCGGCGTAGGCGTGGGTGAGGATGCCGGTGATGATCGTGCCGTGGGCCTGCCGCTCCAGCGACTCCTGGTGGCGTTCGAGCAGGCGGCCGAGGGCGAGCGTGGTGGCGGCGCGCTCGGCGAGCACCAGCTCGCGGGGCGATGGGGCCGCGTCGCAGAGCAGGATGAGCCGCCCCCAGTCCTGCCCGCGCGCGCCCACCGTGGTGACGAGCCATCCGGAGGCGGTGTCGTACGCGGTGCGCTCGGACGGCGCCACGCCGCGCGACCTGGTCTCCCAGCCGGCCAGCAGCGTGCCCGTGTCGCGCCCGGCGGACTCGCAGGCGAGGACCTGGTGGGCCAGGTTCTCCAGCAGCACGGGCCGGCCGGACAGCCTGGCGACCTGGGCGAGCACCTCGGCTGGTGACGCGCCCTCCACCGACAGCTCGGTGAACACCTCGTGCAGCTGTTCGGAGGCCCGCAGCTCCTCCAGCTGGATGTCGATGATGCGCGCGTGCACCGACTCGGTGATCTGCACGAACGGCGTCTCGCGGGTCAGCACGATCAGCGGCAGCCCGTGGTCCTCGGCGGCCTTGACGACGATGGGCGGCAGCTCTCCGACGAACCTGCGCCCGAGCTCGACGATCAGCCCGGAGACGCCCACGGAGGACAGCTCCCCGATGTAGTCGGCGAGCTTGCCGGGGTCTTCGGGAAGGGCCACGCCGGTGGTCAGCACCAGCTCTCCGCCGCGCAGCAGCTGGGCGATGTCGGCGATCTCGCCGACGTGCACCCACCGCACCTTGCTGTCGAGCCGGTCGGCGCCGGCGACCACGCGGGGATTGCCCCGGCGAACGGTCTCCAAGGCGAGCACATCGGCGATGGTGGGCAGCACGGACAGAGCCTATCCAATCAACCTGTAAGATCGCTTATATAAGCATTTACATATTGGAAGTAATCGGCGCCCCGCCGGCCCCGTGGGCCGCTAGGAGGAGAGCCGGGCCTGCAAGCCGTCGAGCACTGCCAGCAGGCCGAAGTCGAAGCTGACCGCGCGCACCACGTTGGGCGGCGTCCGGTTGACCTCGGTGAGCCGGTCGAGCAGTTCGGGGAAGTCCCTCGCGACCACCCGGAAGGTCTCCAGCACGCTCTCCTCGTCGAGCTCCTCGCCGCCCATCGACGTCCGCCAGGCGATCTCGGGGACGACCGTGCCGATCACGTACGCCATGAGCGTGCTGTTGGCGTAGTCGATCTCCATGCCCTCGAATCCCGCCTGCCGGAACGTCCTGCGCAGCCGGTCGGTCATCGCCATCGCGTTGGGCCCGAGGGTGGGCAGGCGGCCGATGAGCGAGCTCACCCACGGGTGGTCGAGGAGGACCTGGCGGGCGCTGTGCGCGAAGGTGGAGGCGATCTCACGCCAGCCGGACTCCTCGGGGATCGGCACGGCGATCTCCGCCCAGATCTGGTCGTAGGCCAGCTCCAGCAGCTCGTCCTTGTTCTCCACATACCAGTAGATGCTCGTCGCGCCCGCGCTGAGCTTGGCGCCGAGCTTGCGCATGCTGACGCCGTCGAGCCCTTCGGCGTCGAGCAGCTCCAGCGTCGCCCGGACGATCTCGTCGCGGCTGCGGCCGGGTGCCCTGGCGGTATGGCGCGGCTCGCGGGTCCAGACGGAGGAGAGCTGCTTGCCGGTCATCCCTCAAGGATAAATCCACTCGCACACTGTACGAGTTCGTCGTACAGTGTGCGAGTGAACTCGAACGATGTACGAGATGACTCGAACGCTGTGCGAGACCCCCGGCGGTGGTGGATCCTCGCCGTCCTCTGCCTCTCCCTGCTGGTCCTGGTCGTGGACGGTACGGTCCTCAACCTGGCCATCCCGAAGCTGATCAGGGACCTGGGCGCGAGCCCCGGCGACGTCCAGTGGATCCTGGACGCCTACGTGCTGGCCTTCGCCGGTCTGCTGCTCACCGCCGGCAGCCTGTCCGACCGCTACGGGCGCAGGCGTTTCCTGATCATCGGCCTGGTGTCCTTCGGCGGAGCGTCGCTGCTGGCGGTGCTCGCCTCCGAGCCGTGGCAACTGATCGGCGCGCGGGCGCTGATGGGCGTAGGCGGCGCCATCCTGATGCCGTCGACCCTGTCGATCCTCATGACGGTCTTCGACGAGGGCGAGCGGCGCAAGGCGATGGCCGCCTGGAGCGCGGTCGCAATGGTGGGCGTGGTCGCGGGGCCCACGCTGGGCGGTTTCTTGCTCGACAACTACTGGTGGGGCTCGGTCTTCCTGCTGAACGTGCCGATCGCGGCCCTCGCGGTGCTGGCCGCGGTGACGCTGATGCCGGAGACCCGCAGCGCCGGGCGGAAGATCGACCCGGTGGGCGTGGTGCTGTCGATAGTCGGTCTGACCTCGGCCGTCTACGTCATCATCGAGCGCGAGTGGAACGTGTCGGGCATCGTGATCGCCGTGGTCGCGCTCGGCGCGTTCGTGCTGTGGGAGCGGCGCTCGGCGCATCCGATGCTGCCCTTGGAACTGTTCGGGAACCGCAACTTCAGCGGTGCGTCGTTCTCGATCCTGCTCATGTCGTTCGGGGCCGGTGCCGTGATGCTGATGCTGACGCAGTACCTGCAGTTCGTGCTCGGCTACGGGCCCATGCGGGCCGGGCTCGCGCTGCTGCCCTACGCCGTCGCCGCCGCGCTGTTCAACGGGGTGGGCGCCGCGCTCGGGCAGAAGGTCGGCAACCGGGTCCTCGTGGCGGCGGGGCTGCTGGTCATGGCCGCGGGCTTCGTCGTGCTGGCGACGACCACGGGCTACCTGCCGCTGCTCCTCGGGCTGCTGGTCATGGGCGTCGGCGGCGGGCTCGCCGGTCCGGCGGCGTACGCCTCGCTGATGGGTGCGATCCCCATGGAGCACGCCGGGGTGGGCTCCGCGCTGAACGACACCGTGCAGCAGGTCGGCATGGCCATGAGCATCGCCGTCCTGGGCAGCGTGCTGGCCGGGGTGTTCACCGCGTCCATGCCCGCGGGCGTGCCCGAGGCGGCCCGCGAGTCCATCGGCGACGCGTTCAGGCTGGGCGTCGTGGAGTCGGCCCGCGCCGCGTTCACCGACGCGATGCACCTCGGCTCGTGGGTGGGCTGCGGGTTCTGCGTGGCGGCGGCGCTGCTCGCCTTCGCGGTGCTGCGTCCACCCGTTCCCGCGGCCGCTCCCGAGCCCGCGCAGGTCTAGCCCGCCCCGAAGTCCGCGCAGGTGGCGGACGCGGCGCCGGTGGCCCGCCGGCGCCGCCCGCGGTACGTCTCCCAGGATCTTGGCAAGGACATTGGTAAGTCCTTATGTCATGACATATAGTGAGCCCCGAGAGTGTATGTGACCTGACAGCCTGTAAACTGATCCTGGCGTTGGCCGACAGGTTGCCGATGGGAGGCGCGGTGCGAAAACGGGATACTCGAAGCATGTCGGAGCTTCTCGCGCGCCACCGGGCAGTGATGCCGAACTGGCTGGCCCTCAACTACAACGAGCCCATCGAGATCGTCAGCGGCAAGGGCAACCGCGTCGTCGACGCCGAGGGCAAGAGCTACCTCGACTTCTTCGCCGGCATCCTGACCAACATGATCGGCTACGACGTGCCCGAGGTGCGCGAGGCCGTCGAGCGGCAGCTCGCGACAGGGGTCGTCCACACCAGCACCGTCTACCTCCTGCGCGGCCAGGTGGAGCTCGCCGAGAAGATCGCCAGGCTGTCCGGCATCCCCGACGCCAAGGTCTTCTTCACCAACTCCGGCACCGAGGCCAACGAGACGGCCCTGCTGCTGGCCACGTACGCGCGCGGCAGCGACCAGGTGCTGGCCATGCGGCAGAGCTACCACGGCCGCAGCTTCGGCGCGATCAGCGTCACCTCCAACCGGTCCTGGAAGAACAACTCGCTCTCCCCGCTCAACGTGCACTTCCTGCACGGCGCCGACCGGCACCTGGCCGCGTTCAGGGGCATGTCCGACGCCGCCTACATCCAGGCGTGCGTCGAGGACCTGCGTCACGTGCTGGCCACGGCCGTCGCGGGGAACGTCGCGGCCCTCATCGCCGAGCCCATCCAGGGCGTGGGCGGCTTCACCATGGCCCCCGACGGCCTGTTCGCCGCCTACAAGGAGGTGCTCGACGAGCAGGGCATCCTGTTCGTCTCCGACGAGGTGCAGACCGGCTGGGGCCGCACCGGCAGCGCGTTCTTCGGCATCCAGAACCACGGTGTGACGCCCGACATGATGACGTTCGCCAAGGGGCTCGGCAACGGGTTCGCCGTCGGCGGCGTCGTCGCCCGCGGTGACCTGATGGACGCCCTGCCCGCCGTCGGCCTGGCCACGTTCGGCGGCAACCCAATCTCCATGGCCGCCGCGAACGCCACCCTCGACTACGTCCTCGACCACAACCTGCAGGCCAACGCCGCCCGCACCGGCGCCGTCATCATGGACGGCCTGCGCCGGGCCGCCGAGCGGCTGCCCGTCGTCAAGGACGTCCGGGGCAAGGGCCTGATGTTCGCCGTGGAGCTGGAGAGCCCGGCCCAGGCCGCCCGTTTCATGGAGGAGACCAAGAAGGCGGGCCTGCTCGCCGGCAAGGGCGGCCTGTACGGCACGGTCATCCGCATGGCCCCGCCGCTCACCCTGACGATCGACGAGGCCACCGAGGGCCTGGGCATCATCGTCGACGCACTCGAAGTCATCAACGCAGAGGCAGCAGCGCAGTGAAGTCAGTCAGCCACTGGATCAACGGAGCCCTCGCCGACGGCGACGGCACGCGCAGGGGAGAGCTCTTCAACCCGGCGACCGGCGAGGTGAGCGGCCACGTCGCGCTCGCCTCGGTCGAGGACGTGGACGCGGCCGTGGCCGCCGCCGCGGCGGCGTTCCCCGCCTGGCGCGACGCGTCGCTGGTCAAGCGGACGCAGGTGCTGTTCCGCTTCCGCGAGCTCATGTACGCCCACCGTGACGAGCTCGCGGCGCTGATCTCCGCCGAGCACGGCAAGGTCCACTCCGACGCGCTCGGCGAGGTCGCCCGGGGCCTGGAGGTCGTGGAGTTCGCCTGCGGCATCCCGCACCTGCTCAAGGGCGGCTTCTCCGAAGGAGTCTCGACGCGCGTCGACTCCTACTCGATCCGGCAGCCGCTCGGCGTCGTGGCCGGCATCACGCCGTTCAACTTCCCGGCCATGGTGCCGATGTGGATGTACCCGATCGCGATCGCCTGCGGCAACGCGTTCGTGCTCAAGCCGTCGGAGAAGGACCCGTCGGCGTCGCTGCTGATGGCCAGGCTCTGGCGGGAGGCCGGGCTGCCCGACGGCGTGTTCAACGTCGTACAGGGCGACAAGGTGGCCGTGGACCGGCTGCTGGAGCACCCCGACGTGCGCGCGGTCTCGTTCGTCGGGTCCACGCCCATCGCCAGGTACGTCTACGAGACCGGCACCTCACACGGCAAGCGCGTCCAGGCGCTCGGCGGGGCCAAGAACCACATGCTCGTGCTGCCCGACGCCGACCTCGACCTGGTCGCCGACTCGGCCGTGTCGGCCGGGTTCGGCTCGGCCGGCGAGCGGTGCATGGCGATCTCGGTGGTGCTGGCGGTGGACCCCGTCGGCGACGAGCTCGTCAAGAAGATCGCCGATCGGGTCGACAGGCTCGTGATCGGCCCCGGCGACGACCCGAAGGCCGAGATGGGGCCGCTGGTCACCCGGGAGCACCGCGACAAGGTCGCCACCTACCTCGACCTCGGCGTCGAGGAGGGCGCCGACCTCGTCGTGGACGGCCGCGAGAGCACCCTGCTCGGCGGCGGCAAGGCCGCCGATTCGCCCGGGTTCTGGCTCGGTCCGACCGTGCTCGACCGCGTGCCGGCGGGCTCCCGGGTGCACAGGGAGGAGATCTTCGGTCCGGTCCTGTCGATCGTCCGGGTCTCCTCGTACGAGGAGGGGGTGGCCCTCATCAACGGCGGCGAGTACGGCAACGGCACCGCCATCTTCACCAACGACGGCGGCGCGGCCCGGCGCTTCCAGAACGAGGTGGAGGTCGGCATGATCGGCGTCAACGTGCCGATCCCGGTGCCCATGGCGTTCTACAGCTTCGGCGGCTGGAAGGCCTCGCTCTTCGGCGACACGCACGTGCACGGCACCGAGGGCGTCCACTTCTACACCCGGGGGAAGGTGGTCACCTCCCGCTGGCTCGACCCGTCGCACGGCGGCGTGAACCTGGGCTTCCCCACCAACCGCTAGCCGTCCCCCTCCAGGGGGGAGGGACGCCCGTGTCCCTCCCCCCGTCCACGTCCCGTTCCCCCCTCTGACCGGTAAGCTCCAGGGCACGGGAAGAGGGGGGAAACGTGGATCGCCGCACTCCGGTCATGGCACTCGCCGTGGCGGCTCTGGTCACCGGTGTGGGCGCCGCGAGCCCGTCGCCCGCCGTGACGTCTTCACAGGCCGGTCCCTCCGCGTCTCCCGGGAACACGACGCCCCCCCGGAACACGACGTCCCCCCGGCCGGCGACGTCCCCGCGACCGACCCCGTCCGCCCCTTCGGCGAGTCCCACGCGCGGCGACGGCACCCTGCAGATCCTCACCTACCGCGGCTACGCCGACTACGCGGGCACCACCAGTGAGTTCGAGAAGGTGACCGGCTGCCGGATCGCGCGCTTCGACACCGTGCAGACCGCCGACGAGATGGCCGCCAAGCTCGCCGAGCGGCCCTACGACGTGATCTCCGCGGGTCCCGCCCTCGCCGCCTCGCTCGTCGAGAACGGCAAGGTGCAGCGCATCGACCCCGCCAAGGTGAGCGGCTACGACGACCTCAGCAAGCGCTTCCGCGACATGTCCACCGAGTCGGACAGGGTCTACGGCGTGCCCTACCTGTGGGGCTTCCACGAGTTCCTCTACGACTCCTCGCGCGTCAAGGACGGCGACGACCTGCGGCGGGTGTTCGGCTCCGACGACGTCGCGCTCCAGGACAGCCCGCTGACCATCGCCGACGCCGCGCTGGCCGTCGGCGACGCCGACGACCCGTACGAGCTCAGCGAGGCCGAGTTGGACCGGGCCGTCGCCCTGCTGGGCGAGCACGCCGACCGCACCTACTGGCAGAACCCCCTCGACCTGGTCAAGGGCTTCGCCACCGGGTCGCTCGACTACGCCCAGGCCACGCCCTACTACCGCCTGCTGCTGGAGAAGGCCGGCAAGCCGGTCAAGGCGGTCACCACGGGCCGCACCACCGGCTGGGTCGACTCCTGGATGCTCGGCGCGGGCCTGCCCGACACGGAGTGCGCCTACCGCTGGCTCGGCTACACGACCTCCGCGACGGTCCAGCGCAAGGCCGCCGCCTGGGTCGGGCTCGCCCCTGCCAACCCCAAGGCCTGCACGAAGGGCGCCAAGCGCATCTGCGAGGCGTACGGGGTGGGCAAGGAGGGCAGGCTCGACCGCATCGTGTTCGCCGTCCGGCCGCCGGGCGGCTGCGACGCGGGCGAGTGCGCCGACTACGCGGCCTGGACCGAACGGTGGCGCGAACTGGTCAAGTGAGCCGGTGGCTCCAGATCGGGCGAAGTGTGAGCCCGGATTCGACTGAATGACCAGTCAGTGAGTATGGTCGGTACATGCGAATCCTTCTCGTGGGGGCCGGCGGCGTCGGCTCCGCCGTCGTGCCCATCGCCGCCCGCCGACATTTCTTCGAACACATCGTCGTGGCCGACTCTCAACAGAGCCGGGCGGCCCGTGCCGTCGCCGCCGTGGACGATCCACGCTTCAGCGCCATCACCCTCGACGCCTCCGACCGCGCCCAGGTCGAGGCCGCCCTGCGCGAACACCGGTGCGACGTGCTCTTCAACGCCGTCGATCCCAGGTTCACGATGCCGCTGTTCGAGGCCGCGCTGGCGGCCGGGGCCCACTACCTGGACATGGCGATGTCGCTGTCGCGGCCGCATCCCCGCCGGCCGTACCAGGAGCCGGGGCTGAAGCTCGGTGACGAGCAGTTCGCGCGCGACGCCGAGTGGCGCGCGAAGGGCAGGCTCGCGCTCGTCGGCATGGGCGTCGAGCCGGGGCTGGCCGACGTGTTCGCCAGGTACGCGGCCGACCACCTCTTCTCCAGCATCGACGAGGTGGGCGTCCGGGACGGCTCCAACCTGGTCGTCGAGGGCTACGACTTCGCGCCGACGTTCTCGATCTGGACCACGATCGAGGAGTGCCTCAACCCGCCCGTCGTCTGGGAGGACGGGCGCTGGCACACCACCGAGCCGTTCAGCGAGCCGGAGGTGTTCGACTTCCCCGCCGGCATCGGGCCCGTCGAGTGCGTGAACGTCGAGCACGAGGAGGTGCTGCTCGTGCCGAGGTGGATCCCGGCGCGGCGGGTGACGTTCAAGTACGGGCTCGGCGAGGAGTTCATCGACGTGCTCAAGACCCTGCGCAAGCTGGGGCTGGACAGCGCCGACAAGATCAGGGTGGGCGGGGCCGAGGTGGCGCCGCGCGACCTGGTGGCCGCCAGCCTGCCCGACCCGGCGACGCTCGGTGACCGCATGCACGGCAAGACCTGCGCGGGCACCTGGGTCAAGGGCACGGGCAAGGACGGCTCGCCGCGCGAGGTGTACCTGTACCACGTGGTGGACAACGCCTGGTCGATGCGCGAGTACGGGGCGCAGGCCGTCGTCTGGCAGACCGCGATCCACCCGGTCGTCGCCCTCGAACTCGTGGCCGACGGCGTCTGGAAGGGCGAGGGCGTGCTCGGGCCGGAGGCGTTCGACGCGGTGCCGTTCCTCGGCCTGCTCCAGGAGTACGGCTCGCCCTGGGAGATCCGCGAGACCCGCCAGGCCGCCTAGCGGCCGGGAGGCGCGCCAGGCCCGCCAGACGTCCGGGCTGTTCTGGACGCGGGTTGGTCTAGCGGGCCGGGAAGGCGACGACGGTGGCCAGCGAGGCCGGCATGAGGGCCTCGGCGCAGTCGTTGCAGGCCAGCACGGCCGAGTCGTCGGGAAGGCGGCCCACGCGGACACGCGGCCTGGGCCACTTCTTGTGGCAGACGACGCAGGCGTCGCCCTCTCGCTGTGCCCAGCTGAGTTGATCAGGGTCGAACGTCAACATGTCCTGCGCCGTTCCTGTCGGGCCCCAGTTCATCACGCTCCTCGCGGTGATCGCGCACCCGTAATACCGGATCCGTTATAACCCTGACCGGCTCAGTGATCGTCTAGCTGGGCGTCAAGTCAGGGTGAATTCTCTACCCGCTCACAGCGTCGTACACCAACAAAAACGGGCATCCAGCCACAAGCTGGATGCCCGTTTCGTAAGGGTTTCTATAGTCCCGCGAATGCCTTCTCCAGGATGCCGAGCCCTTCCTCCAGGAGCTGCTCGGAGATCACCAGCGGCGGCAGGAAGCGCAGCACGTTGCCGTACGTGCCGGCGGTGAGGACCAGCAGGCCCTCGGCGTGGCACCGCTTGACCACATCGGCGAGGGCGGCCGGGTTCGGCTCCTTGGTGCCCGGGTGCACCAGCTCGACCGCGATCATCGCGCCGCGCCCGCGCACGTCCCCGATCACGTCGAAGCGCTCGCGCATCGACTCCAGCCTCGGGAGCATGATCTCGCCGATGCGGCGCGCCCTGGCCACCAGGTCCTCCTCGGCGATGGTCTCCAGCACGCCGAGCGCGGCCTCGCAGGCCAGCGGGTTGCCGCCGTAGGTGCCGCCGAGGCCGCCCGGGTGCACCCTGTCCATGATCTCCGCGCGGCCCGTCACCCCGGCCAGCGGCAGCCCGCCCGCGATGCCCTTGGCGGTGCAGATGATGTCCGGCACCAGGTTCTCGTCCTCGCAGGCGAACAGGTCGCCGGTCCGCGCGAACCCGGTCTGCACCTCGTCGGCCACGAACACGATGCCGTTCTCGCGGCAGAACTCGGCGATCCTCGGCAGGAAGCCCCTGGCCGGCACGATGAACCCGCCTTCGCCCGCGACCGGCTCGATCACCACGGCCGCCACGTTGCCCGCCCCGATCTGCTTGGTGATCATGTCGATGGCCTGGTCGGCGGCCTCCTCCGCGCAGTTCTCCGGGCCCGTCGGCCAGCGGAACGGGTAGGCGAGCGGCATCCGGTAGACCTCGGGGGCGAACGGGCCGAAGCCGTGCTTGTACGGCATGTTCTTGGCCGTCAGCGTCATGGTCAGCAGCGTGCGGCCGTGGTAGCCGTGGTCGAACACCACGACGGCCTGCCGCCCGGTGGCGTACCTCGCGATCTTGACCGCGTTCTCCACCGCCTCGGCGCCGCTGTTCACCAGGAACGTGCGCTTGTCGTGGTCGCCGGGGGTCAGCTCGTTGAGCTTCTCGCAGACCTTCACGTACGACTCGTACGGGGTGACCATGAAACAGGTGTGGGTGAAGTCGGCGACCTGTCTCTGGACCCGCTCCACGACCTTCGGCGCGGCGTTGCCGACGCTCGTCACGGCGATGCCGGAGCCGAAGTCGATCAGAGAGTTGCCGTCGGCGTCCTCCACGACGCCGCCGCCGGCGCGCGTCACGAACACCGGCAGCACCGTGCCGATGCCGTTGGGGACGGCGGCCTGCTTGCGGGCCAGCAACTCCTGCGACCTGGGGCCGGGGATGGCGGTGACGAGACGACGCTCCTGCGGAATGCTCATACCTCTGACGGTACGCCCCTGCTTACCTGCGCTTATCTGTCGATATGGCAGACTAAGGGGGCTTGTTTCGCCGGAATGGACAATTTTCAGGTATGGCGCCTTCGCTGCGGGTCGTGGTGCGACGGATGGGGCTTCGCACGCTCGCCGGGTCGCTCGACCCGGTGGTGCGCTGGGTCGCGGTCAGCGAGCTGGAGGATCCCACGCCGTTCCTGGAGGGGGACGAGCTGCTGCTGACCACGGGTATGCGCCTTGAGGCCGACTTTTCCGGATATGTCGCCCGGTTGGTGGCGCGCGGTGTGGCGGGGCTCGGCTTCGGCGTGGGCCTGTCGCACGAGCACGTGCCCGCGGGCCTGGTCCAGGCCGCGTCCGCGGCCGGCCTGCCGCTGCTGGAAGTGCCGCGCGAGGTGCCGTTCATCGCGATCGGCAAGGCGGTCAGCGAACTGCTCGCCGCGGAGCAGTACGAGGAGATCACCCGAGCCTTCGCCGCGCAGGGCCGGTTGACGCGGGCGGCGCTGCGGCCCGAGGGCACGTACGCGGTGATCGACCGGCTGGCCCGGGAGGTGGGCGGCTGGGCGGCGCTGCTGGACGAGACGGGCGAGGTGCGCCACGCCACGCCGGGCGCCCACGCCGACGCGGTAGCCGCCGAGCTGGGCCACCTGCG
>NZ_QNFZ01000061.1 GCF_003313395.1 Nonomuraea lactucae
ACCAACCAGGCGTAAACCAGCCAAACGCTGCCGTCACTACCCCCGAACGCCTGTAACTCCTACCTTTCAACCTCAGATGCGTTTGAGCCGGTTCTTCACCACGGTGATCAGCTGGTCGACGGTGCGCATGGCGAGGTTGGCCAGGCTCTTTTCATGTGGGCCCACACGCCCTCGACCGGATTCAGTTCCGGGGCGTATGCGGGCAGGTAGAACACCGTCAGCCAAGTGCGAGCCTCGATCAGCCGTCGCATCTGGGCCGAGGTGTGGGTGTTCAGGTTGTCCCACACCACCACCAGCTGCCCGCCCAGCTGCTGATGGGCAGCGTCGAGCAACGCCGCGTAGTCGGCCTCGGACAACCCTCGACGTTCGCCCTTACGGCCGCGATGGCGGCGCGTCCGGTAGATCAACCTCGATCGCTGACCGGGACGGGTGGCGATCAGGCCGGCGAGCGACACGCGCCCGGTGCCCTTGACCGGCAGCGACACAATCGGCGTGTGACCCTTGCGGCCCCAGGTACGTCTCTTGGGAGACCTCAGGCTCTGGCCGGCCTCGTCCTCGAAGCACAGCCACGCCCCTTGCTTGCGCCGCCAACCTTTTATGATCGGCCACTGCTCGTCCTTCCAGGCGGCGATGGCCTGCTCATCGCGTTCTGCCGCACGCCGGGAGGGGGGCTGCCAGCTCCAGCCCAGCCGGTGCAGCAGGTAGCACACGCCACCCACCGTGTGACATAGGCGACGGAGGCGGGTCCGCGTCCGGCCTTGGTGCCCTTGGTGACCGTCAGATGCGGGTTGCTGGTGCGCTGGGTCTCGCGGTGAGCCACGCATCGTTGCACCGTGGTCCAGCTGACTGGATCCGGGGACACCGGGCGGGGTCGCTGTCCGAGGCGGATAGTGCGGCTCGCGGGATCGATCTCCTCCAGGCGCAGATGGCGGACCTCGCTGCTGGAAGCGCCGTGCAGTAGGGCAAGAATGCCCAGCAAAGCTTCGTGCGGGTGGACGGCCGGGTCGGTGGTCCACCGCTGGAAGAGGCGTCGCTGCTGGTCGAGGGTGAGGGTCTGGCCGATGAAGCCGTTGGGCGCCTTCGCTGACAGCCCGCTGGTGGGGGTCGACGAGGACCAGTTTGTGGCTTTTGGCGAAGCGGAAGAACTGCCGGGCGATCTGCAGTCGTCGAGGCCGGTTCTTGGGCTGGGCGGCCAGGAACGTCTCGGTGTCGTGCACGTCGACCAGTGCCCAGTCCTGCTTGCCGCGGGCGTGGATGTGCTGGGCCAGATCTCGCAGGGTGGACAGCTTGATGTCGAGCGTGACGTCGGCGCGGGGCAGCGTTCCAGCTCGGCGGGCGCGTTCTCGGGGGCGCAGCAGGAACGTGTTGAAGGCCTCCGCCGCGGGCCGCTGCGGCTCGGGGACGGCGTCGATTAGGCGGCGACGGCGGCCGGCGGCCAGCCGTTCCGCATGGTCGGTGGCCAGCGCCAGACCGCGTTCGACGAAGAAGACTTGCAGTCCTCGCGCCAGCGGTCCCATCGAGCGGCCGGGTAGGCGGGCCCGCTGGCTCCAGCAGGGCTTGGGAGTGGTTGGGGTGTTCGTCGCCCAGCAGCCGTCCCAGTTGGCCGATCAGGCCGCAGGCCCGGCCGGAGAATGTCGGTCAGCCGGGCGATGAGGTTCTCGCCGGCGTGACGGTCCGGACGGCGCAGATCCCACAGGAGGATCCGGTGCTCCCCGCCGCCGCCCTTCGTCTCCGGGCCCACCACGGTCGCCACCATGGACCCGAGTGGCCGCACCTCTCCGCCCACGGCGCGTGGCCGCGCTGACCTGCGCCTCGGGCTTCAGTCCTTCCACGCCCAGCAGCACCAGCCCGCCGACGATCACCCCGGCGAGCAGAGCTAGCGCGCTTTCCACATGGTAGGAATGCTCCCCATTCTGGAAGCCCGCGGCACGGCTTCGGTGTTGCCGGCGTTATCTAGGGTGCCGAGAAGGCGTCAGGCATGTGAGGCAAGTGGGCTCCCGAGGAACATGCCGGACAGGTTATCTGGGGTTGTAAGGCACGTTGGTCACCTGTGGAAACCCCTTCTCTTGATAACGATCTCCCTCAGGGTCCGGTCGTACGCGTCGTTCGTCAGCGTCGCCGCAGTCACGTTGGCCTCTGGCAGTCATCGGGTTCCATGCCGTGGGCCAGCGTAGGAGCCATCGGCCACTCGAGTTCGCCCGCCGACGCTTCGCCGCCTGACGGCTCGTATCAAGCAGGCAGGACGAGGGGCGGACTTTTCGACCAGCTTCTCAGCCCCGCGGGCTCAGGCCCGCCACGGCCAGCCGGAACAGCCGGTCCGCGCGGGCCGCCGGGTCAGGGTGGTGCTCCGTCGCGAGGACGACGCCGACGATCAGCGCGATCAGGTCGGCGACGGTAACGCCTTCCGCCACCGCCCCGTCCTGCACGGCGCGCTGCAGCAGGGGATTCCCCGCCTCTATCATCATCGCCGAGCAGGTGTTCTCGTGCACGGGGTCGGGCTCGGCCCCGTCGTAGGCCAGTGCTGCCGCCAGCCCCCGGGCCGCGACGCAGTAGGCGACGACGTCACTGAGCCATGCCAGGAGCGCGTCACGGCTGTCACCCTTGCCTGTTAGCTCGCGGGCGCGGGTGGCCAGGGCCTCGATGCGTTGATGGGAGACCGCCTCCAGCAGCGCCCGGCGGGTCGGGAAGTGGCGGCGTACGGTGGCCGAGCCGACCCCCGCGATGCGCGCGATCTGTTCGAGGGAGGCCCCGGCCCCGTACGCGGCGACCTCCTCCTCGGCCACGGCGAGGATGCGCGCGTAGTTGCGCCGGGCGTCCGCGCGCTGGCGGTCGGGCATGGGCGTCATCTCCAGGGTTGCTAAATGGCGGGACCCGCCATATCTTATCGCACAGAAAACGGCGGCCACCGCCGTTTATAGTCCTGAGGAGCACCATGTCTGCAGACTCCGCACCCGTCCTGGTCACCGGCGCCACCGGCAGGCAGGGCGGCGCCACCGCCCGAGCCCTGCTCGCCGCAGGCGTTCCCGTACGCGCTCTGGTTCGTTACCCCGACACCGAGCGAGCCAAGGCCGTCGAGGCGCTGGGCGCCGATCTGGTCACCGGTGATCTCCACGATCGCGATTCGGTGGTGCGGGCCGCCACGGGTGTCCGCGCCGTCTTCTCTGTTCAGATGCCCGCCCTGGCCGCCGACGGGTTCGATTTCGACGGAGAGGTGGCCCAGGCCGTCAACCTCATCGAGGGCGCGAAGGCTGCGGGAGTGCCGCAGTTCGTCCACACCTCCACCAGTGGCGCCGGTCAGCACACCGAGGCTCCCGGCTGGATCGCAGACCGCTGGGGCTCCTTGGATGCCAGCCTGGGAGCCAAGAGCACGATCCAGGACCGGGTCCGCGCGGCCGGCTTCTCCCGCTGGACGATCCTCAAGCCGGGCTTCTTCATGGAGAACTTCCTGCCGTCCATGGCTTTCCTGTTCCCGCGAGGCGTCGAAGGCGGCCTGGTGAGCGTCGTGAAGCCGGACACCCGGCTGTCCCTCGCCGCGGTGGACGACATCGGCAGGGCAGCCGCCGCAGCCATCGCCGAGCCGGAGCGCTTCCACGGGGTCGAGCTGGAACTGGCGAGTGACTACCTGTCCATGACGGAGATCGCCGATATTCTCTCCCGCGCGCTGGGCACGCCCCTGTCCGCGCCGGACATGACCGAGGAGCAGGCACTCGCCGCCGGAATGCCGCCGATGGGCGCCTCACACGAGTGGATGAACATAGCCGGCCAGCCGGCCCGCCCGCAGTACGCCAGGGACCTCGGCCTTGCGCTCACCAGCTTCGAGGAATGGGCTCGGCAGCACCTGCGGCCCACGGCTTGACCAGCGGCGGCGGCTGGCTGCTCGGCGTCATCCCTGCCCCGGCCATCGTCTAGATGATTGATTCCAAGGGGTTTGGGATCAGTGATCGTAGGCGGTGAGTGATCGGGCGGTGGGCTGGCCGGTCTTGTCGTTGTGCCAGATGACGGTGGTCAGGGCCAGGACGCGGACGATCACGCGGATGAGGACGCCGGCGAAGGTGCGTCCGCCGTGGCGTTCGAGGTCGAGCTGGGCCTTGAGGGCCTGGTTGATCGACTCGATGGTCTGGCGCAGGGGTTTGAACAGGTGTGCGCCGGCTCGCGGGGGCTCGCCCTTGCGGGCCTTGCGCAGCAGGCGGATGCCTTCGCCTGCCAGGGGCCTGCTCGAAGTCGCGGCCGTAGTACTGCATGTCGGCGATCAGGTGCTGGCCGCGATGGCACTCCAGCAGGTCGGGGTCGGCTTCGAGCATGCCGAGCAGGGTGGTGCGTTCGTCGGCTTTGGCGCCGGTCAGGGCGAAGGCGACGGGCAGGCCGCCCAGGGTGCACAGCAGGTGCAGGCGCAGGCCCCAGAAGAAGCGCGAGTGGGAGGCGCAGTAGCCGTATTCGGCCCAGCCGGCCAGCTCCGAGCGCTGAGCGGTCTGCCGGGAGCGGCCGCATTCGACCGGGGTGGAGTCGGCCACCCACACGTCGTCGCTCCACAGGCTGGTGTCCCGGCCGAGGATGCGGATCAGGTGCAGCACCAGGCCGGTGGCGGCGCGCAGGCGTTTGTTGTAGCCGGACTGGCCGGGCAGGTAGGGGAACAGGCCGCTCAGGTGGGCGCGGGCGTAGCGCAGCCAGCGCCGCTCGGAGGTGAAGCCGAGCAGCGCCGACAGCACCGCCAGTGTGACCAGTTCGGCGTCGCTGAGCCGGGGCTGCAGGCCGGTGCGGGGCCGTTCGGGTGCCAGATCCGGGGAAGCGATCAGCTGATCGTCGATCTTCACGTACAGTGCTGTCGCGAGGGTGTTCAGTTCTGTCGTCACAAACGGATCTTGAACGCCCTCGCTTCATGTCCGCAGCCGAACAGCCGATCTGCATCCCTTGGAATCAACCATCTAGCTGATCTCACCCGTCAAGATGGCCCGCCACGCCTGACTCCTGCGCACCTGCTTGCCTTACGTGCCTGACACGCCTGAAAGCAGCTGACCAGCCATTTCGCTCGTCAACCCAAGATAACCATCGGAACCTGCCCGGCGCCGTGCCGAACTCGCGGCGGAAAGCGTTGGTGAAGGCGTACTCGGAGGTGTAGCCCACCTGGCGGGCGATCGAGGCGAGCGGCGCATCGGTGTCCTGCAGGAGCCGCGCTCCCGTGTTCAGGCGCCACCAGGTGAGGTAGGCCAGCGGAGGCTGGCCCACCAACGACGTGAACCTCCGGGTGAAGGCGGTCCTGGACATCCCGATCGTGTCCCCGAGGTCCTGCACCGTCCACCGGCGGGTGGGCTCGTGGTGGATGTGGTGCAGGGCGGTCGCGATGACCGGATCGGTGAGCGCAGCGTACCCCGCACCAGATCGCCCGGTTCCCAAGAGGAGGCGACGCACCGTCCAGCCGTTGAATGTCCTGCGTGCGCGGCTGGATGCCGCCTGGCGCACGCGGCCCACCTCGCCGGATCACTGAACCGCCCTCGGGAGGATCTTGCCGGACCTGCTTCGGGACACCCAACTCGCTGCCAGCATGTACGAGGGGGCCGACCGGCGCCGAGCGAACGCCCTGCTGGCCGAGGCTACGACTTGAGCCAGATGTTCATCGCCTACCAGTCGGCGCAGGACCTGCTGTGGCGTGTCGCCGACCGGTCGCTCCTAGACGAGTAAGTCCGAAGTACCCCTGAGTCGCTGGGCATGACGAAGGGTGTCGATGATCGGGTGATCTGCATCACTTACTGTCATACCTTGGGCGCCATTTCCCCCGAGGGATGTCGATGGCCGAACGAAGCTCTGTTCGGGGGCCGATCGTGACGCTGGCGGCCCGCACGCCGACGCGCCGCCTGACCGAGTCGTCCCTCGACACCCTCCGCGCCGCCTGACTGATTTCTTCCGTGAGTAACTCCGGCCCAGCGGCCCTGGCCGGTTCTCGGCGGTCAGAGTTTTGCGACCATGCGCCCGAGGGTGTGTGGCGCGATCCGAAGCATCGTCGGCATCAGTTTGGTCTGGCCTGGAAGAGCCATCGGCCGGCGCTGCCGGAGTGCTTTGAGCGTGACCGCTGCGACCTCGGCAGGTGGCAGTTTCGGGCCCGTGGCGTCGGCGTTCATGGGTGTGTCCGTGGTCGGTGGGAGGACCTCGAGCACGTGGGTGCCCTGCGGTGCGAGTTGGCGGCGCAGTCCGTCGGCGAAGCCGTGCAGGCCGGCCTTGACGGCGCCGTAGGTCGGGGCGCGGGTGGGGGAGACCAGGGCAAAGCCCGATGTCACGAACACGATCGCGTCCAGCGACGGCCAGCGCCGCAACGCCTCGCCGGTCAGGTGGATGGGTGCCGTGAGATTCAGGCCGATCTCCTGTTCGAGTGCCACGGTGGCATGAGCGTCCCCGGTAAAGTCCCGTTCGACGAACGTGCCGGCGTTGTTGATTAGCACGTCAAGCCGGCCAAACCGTTCACTAACCGCATCCAGCATGGCGGCTCTCGCCTCCCGGATGGTCACGTCGGACTGGACGGCCAGCGCCTGCGGATGGGCCTGACTGAAGCGGTCGAGGGCCGTCCGCGAGCGGCCGCACACGGCCACGAAGGCTCCCTCCTCGAGAAATGCTTCCGCGAGGCTCAGGCCGATGCCCGAGGTTCCCCCGGTAATGAGAACGACTTTTCCCACGGTTCTACCTCCATACTTCGGTATCAGTCGGTACCGAATGCCACCGTAGCACTTCCGGACCGGTCGGTACCGAATGGGTATGCTGGAGCCGTGAAGAGCGAGCGGACGGCGCCGATCGGCAGGCCGCGAGGGTTCGATGCCGACGAGGCCCTGCAACGGGCGATGCTGGTGTTCTGGGCCCAGGGCTATGAGGGCGCGAGCCTCGACGATCTGACCGCTGCGATGGGAATCACGCGCACGAGCATGTACCGCGCATTCGGCAACAAGGAAAATCTGTTCCGCAAGGCGCTGAAGCGTTACACCGAGGGCCCGGCATCCTACTTCGCCAAGGCCCTGGAGCAGCCGACCGCCAAGGACGTGGCCACCGCATTCCTCGGCGGTACAGTCCGGTCCACCACGCGGCCCGACTGCCCCGCCGGATGCCTTGGCGTGCAGGGCTCCCTGGCGGCCGGCGAGTCCGGTCGCCACGCTCGCGACACCCTCACTGCCTGGCGCGAGGAAGGCACCGCCCACCTGCAGGACCGATTCCAGCGGGCGGTCGACGAGGGCGACCTGCCAACCGGTGCGGATCCCGGTTCGCTCGCCCGATACCTGATGACTGTGGCCAACGGGATCGCCGTTCAGGCCGCGGGCGGTACCGCCCATGACGATCTCCAACTAGTAGCTGACATGGCTCTGCATACGTGGCCTCCTGTCGGCTCCTGACCGCGGCAAAATGAGGGATGTATACGGTTACGTGACGTTATCCCGATTTGCCCAGAATGGGGCGGGTCGTAGCGGCCGACAGCCATCGGTGTCGACGGAGCGGGTGCCGTGGAAATGACCTCGGCGTCCGGCGCGATGATGCGTATGGCTTCCCGTCGAGCGCCTCGTCGAGGTCGTCGCCGTCGGGTAACTCGGAGCAGTCCACATCGGGCGGAAGGTTCTCGATGCACTGACCCGGTTGAACCCGGCGACCCCGAGCGCCACGAAGAACCCGGCCTATTCGTGTTCCAGACCCGAAAACCGCCCGTCGCGTTGACGGGCGGTTCGGATACCGCCTACTTGTGGTCCCTAGACGAGTAAGTCCGAACTCCTTCGGGGCTGCGGGCATGAGGAAAGGTGTTGAAGATCGGTTTGTGACGACTGACCTCAACACCCTTCTGACCGCACTGTACGTGAAGATCGATGACTGGCTCGGCCGGCCGCCCCGCACGGGTCGGCCACCGAAGCTCTCCGACGCCGAGTTGCTCACCCTGGCCGTGGCGCAGGTCCTGCTCGGCGTGCGATCCAAGGCCCGTTGGCTACGGTTCGTGCCCGCCACCTGCCCGGCGCGTTCCCGTACCTGCCCGGACAGTCCGGCTACAACAAGCGCCTACGGGCCGCGCTGCCGGTCCTCAAACGCGCCATCCGCGTGCTGGCCCGCGACACCGACCTGTGGCACGACACCACCTGGATCGTGGACTCCACGCCCGTGGAATGCGCCCGGTCGCGGCCCACCGTCAAACGCTCAGAGCTGGCCGGCTGGGCCGCCTACGGCTACTGCGCCTCACACTCACGCTACTTCTGGGGCCTGCGCCTGCATCTGATCTGTACCCCCGCCGGGCTCCCGGTCGCCTGGGCCCTGGCCAACCCCAAGCTCGACGAACGGCAGATCCTCACCGCGATCCTCGACCACGACCCCCACCTGCTCACCGAACGCCCCGGCCTACTGATCATCGGCGACAAGGGCTACGTCTCCCACCACCTCGACACCTACCTCGCCGAGCGAGGCGTGCGGCTGCTGCGCCCCTCCTACCGCAACCGCACGCCCCGACCCGACGAAGCACTCCTCAAACCCGTGCGGCAGCTCATCGAGTCCGTCAACGACACGCTCAAAGGCCAACTCGACCTCGAACTCCACGGCGGCCGCACCATCGAAGGTGTCGGCGCCCGCATCGCCCAACGACTGCTCGCCCTCACCGCCGCCATCTGGCGCAACCGCGCCACCGGCCAGCCAATCGCCCGGTCACTGATCGCCTACGACCACTGAACCAGATCGGACTTACTCGTCCAGGTCCAAGCCGAAGGCGTACTTCCAGTCGATTCTGCCCCGCACCGCATCCGCGGCCTGCCGGTCCGACAGCCCCTCCGCGAACTGCAGCACGCTGACCAGCGCCAACCGACCCGGCGACAACGCCGGCCGGCCACGACGCTGGCCGGCCACGACGCGAGAACATGCCGACGAACTGCTCGTCCTCGAACAACGGCCCCAATACGTCCCGTAACCGGATGCACAGGGAGCCTTTGGGAAACGCCGCTCTGCATACGAGCGCGGTCTCCTCGGGGATCTCATGGTCCTGAACCGGACGCAGGGACACCATCAACTCCTTGACACCAGTCCCCGATCCGACAAGGCGACCATGATCTCAGCCAGTCCGCGTCCCAGGTATGCGATCTCGCGGATTGGCCAACAGTGTCAGATCTGGTCCAATAACCCGCAGGAGCGGCTGAACAAGGAGATCCGCCGCCGCACCGACGTGGTCGGCATCTTCCCCGACCGGACCGCGATCATCTGGCTGGTCGGGGCCGTGCTGGCCGAGCAGACCGACGAATGGGTCGAAGCCCGCCGCTACATGGGCCTGGACATCCTCGCCAAAGCCCGCATCCGGATGATCTCCGGCGACACACCAGCCCAGCACCCACTCCCACAGACACTTACCGCTTAACCTGCAGAAACAGGATCACGCGAAGATCGATTCATACCCCACGTCCATGGACGTGACCGTGTCGCGTCCTCGCCTCATCGAAGTGCTCACCGATCTGAACCTGCTCCACGACGACTCCGCTCCGGCGATCAGATCCTGGATCGACCGCGTCACAAACCAACGCGCACCCGGCTTTATCGCCCCCGTCCGGCAATGGCTGCTGGTCCTGCTCAACGGCGACACCAGGTCACGGCCCCGGTCCGCATCCAGCATCTATGTCTACTTCGGATGCATCCGGCCATTCCTCGACGACTGGGTGACGAGCTACGACCACCTGCGAGAGGTCACCCGCTTCGACATCAGAACAGCGCTTGGGCCGCTCAGTGGCTCACAACGCGCCACCGCGACCAGCGCCCTGTGGTCGCTCTTCGGATTCGCCAAGAAGCGCGGCCTGATCTTCTCCAACCCGAAGACCGGGTTGAAGGGCCGCCCGGCCGACTTCGCCCTGCTCCCAATGGCCAATGAGGAGATTCGGGCCATCGAGCAACAGGCCGATGACCTCGCCGGACGAGTCATCATCGCCCTGGCCGCCGAGAACGCCGCCCGCACCGGCGCCATCCGCCACCTGACGCTCGACGACCTCGACCTGGCTAACCGGCGAATCACCCTCGCCGGCCGCCGGCAGCGACTCGGCGACCTCAGCCATCGGGTACTCCGCCGCTGGCTCCGCCACCGTCGCGTCAGGTGGCCGCACACCAACAACCCACACGTCCTCTTCAGCGACAAGACCGCCCACGGCACCGGTTCGATCAGCCAACAATTCGTGACGGTGCGGATGAACCACATCGGATGCAGCGTCGACCGGATACGCAAGGACCGCATCCTCCACGAAGCTCTCGCCGGAGGGGCGGACCCGCTTCACCTGTCGCTGGTCTTCGGGATCTCCCACAGCACCGCCGCCAGAAGGCCACCACGGCGCATGATCCGCTCCACGGTCGAGGCGGACACCTGGTGGCCGTCAAACCGGCATAATGCCCAGATCTTGCGGTGTCCCCAGGCAGGGTGGGCCTCAGCATGCTTGATCACGAACGGTTCCACCGCTTCGGCGACCGGGGACGGCCACGGACCGCGGACCGGCGGCTCGCTACGGGCTCGTGGCTGCCAGCGTCGGCAGGTCCGCTCGGGGATGCCGGTCAGGCGACAGAACCTCGAGGTCGGCATCCCCGCCTCGGTGCGGATCACCTCGAGGTCTTGGAAGGGGCCAGGCGGTGCTCGGCCGACTTCTTCCACACCCGCAGCTCGACATGCGCCTGGCCAAGCGCGGTCTTCAGCTCCTCGATCTCCGCTTCGAGCTGGGCCTCGCGGCTGGGGGTGCGGGAGTTCTTCGCCACCAGGCCGGCGCGGCCGTTCTCGATGAACTGCCGCCTCCAGGTGCCGATCGACTGTTCCGAGGCTCTGGCGCGGCGAGCGGCCTGGGCCACCGTCATCTCGCCGGTCAGGATGCTCAGCACAATTCGGACCTTCTCATCGACGGGGATCGCAGGGGGTTGGGGCATCACGATCTCCTTAGGTCAGAGGACAAGCATGAACCTCTGCCAGAAATCATGACGCGGAACACATCGCCCACACGCACCAGCGCTGACCCGGTCGCGGGTCACCGGGCGTGCGTCGCACCGCCGTCCACAACCAACGTGGAGCCCACCACGTAGTCGCCCGCGCGGGACGCCAAGTAGATCGCGGCCGCGGCCATGTCCTCGTGGGTGCCGATACGCCCCGACGGGATCACGCCCATGAGCTCGTCCGCATGGTCGCGCGCGACCCTGTTCATGTTCGAGGCGAACGCGCCCGGAGCGATCGCGGAGACAACGATCCCGTCCCCGATCAGCCGCAGCGCCATCCTGCGGGTCAGCTGGATGAGTCCGGCCTTGCTGGCGTGGTAGCTGTAGGTCTCATCCGGGTTGATCGAGATCCCGTCGATCGAGGCGATATTGATGACCTTGGCCAGATGATCGCCGGTTGCGGCCACGAGCTCTGCCTTAAGTGCCTGCGTGAGGAAGAACGGCGTCTTGACGTTGAGGTCCATCACCTTGTCCCAGCCGGACTCGGGGAACTCGCCGAACGGCGCACCCCAGGCCGCCCCGGCGTTGTTGACGAGGATGCCCAGGGTCGACTCATGCTCGCGGTAGGCAGCCACCAGCTCCTGGATGCCTGCCGCGGTCGAGACGTCCGCCGGCAGCGAGACGCAGTGACCGAGCTCCGAGAGCTCCTTGGCGGTGGCGTCGCAGGCCTCCGCCTTGCGAGCGGAGATGTAGACCCGCACGCCGCTACGGACATAGCCCTCAGCAATCATCCGACCTATGCCGCGAGAGCCGCCGGTGATCAGCGCCGTGCGGCCATCGAGGGAGAAAAGAGTGGGAATGTCCATGGTTCTCGCTTTCTGTGCGGAGGACGACGAGCCGGTCCACCGGTCGCGCAAGTCTAGTATTGAACCTGAACTCAAATACGTCTAGGGTCGAGCGGAGAGTCCCGACCCAGCAAAAGGACGTCCATGGCTGACCGCGAAGTCCCTCGCCCCACCACCGTCGACCACCTCGTCGGCCGCGAGCTCGGCCCCACGGAGTGGCCCACGTCCACCCAGCAGGAGATCGACACCTTCGCCGACGTCACGGGCGACCACCAGTGGATCCACGTCGACCCTGAGCACGCGGCAGCAGGCCCCTTCGGCACGACCATCGGCCACGGCCTCTTCACGCTCTCACTCGGTCCCACCTTCATGGAGGAGCTGATGGCGTTCGACGGCTTCGCGCACAGTCTGGACTATGGCTACGACAGGGTCCGCTTCCAGCACCCGCGGCCGGTGGGCAGCAAGAACCGGATGCGGGCGACCATCACGGACGTGACCCACACCGGGGACGGCTCCGCGCAGATCACGACGACCCAGTACTTCGAGGCCGAAGGCATCGAGAAGCCGATCTGCGTCGCCGAGTCGATCGGACGGTTCACCGAGCACGAGGTCGTCTCGGCATGAGCGCGCGCACGACCCAGCTTCGCCTGGCCCGACGGCCGCAGGGGTTCCCCGACGAGCACACGTGGGAAGTCACCGAGACCGAGGTCCCTTCGCCTGCGCAGGGTCAGTTCGTCGTCGCGGTGGACCACATCTCGCTGGAACCCGCGATGCGGGGATGGATCAGGGACGTCCGCTCCTACTGGCCGCCGGTGGGCATCGGCGAGGTGATGCGCGCCCACGCCACCGGGACGGTGACGGAGTCACGACACTCCGGCTACGCGGTCGGTGACGCCGTCAGCGGTCACTTCGGCGTCGCCGAGCACGCCCTGAGCGATGGCAATGGTGTCGTTCGCATCGACACCGGGCTGGCTGGGCCGCCGACGTGGCTCGGCGCGCTGGGATTGCCCGGGATGACCGCGTGGTTCGGCCTGTTCGACGTCGGCCGAATCCAGCACGGCGAGACCGTGGTGGTCTCCGGAGCCGCGGGGGCGGTCGGCAGCGTGGTGGGTCAGCTGGCCAAGGCGCGCGGCTGCCGGGTGGTCGGCATCGCCGGCGGCCCGAAGAAGTGCGCATGGCTGAAGGAGATCGGCTTCGACGAGGCGATCGACTACAAGGCCCACGACCCGCTCAAGCAGCTGCAGGAGGCGGTGCCCGAGGGCATCGACGTCTTCTTCGACAACGTCGGCGGGGGCATTCTCGACGCGGGCTTGGCCAACCTGCGCCGGGGCGCACGCGTCGTAATCTGCGGTGCTGTCGCCAACTACAACGCCGAGAAGCCCGAGGGCCCGCGGCGCCTGATGTCTCTGATTGTGTGCCGCGCCTCGATGACGGGCTTCCTGGTCCTCGACTACGAGGACCGCTACCCGGAGGCGATCGAAGGGATCAGCGAGATGATCCATAGCGGCCGGCTGCAGGCGCGCGAGACCGTCGTCTCCGGCGGCGTGCAGGCCTTCCCCGAGGCGCTGCTCGGCCTCTTCCGCGGGATCAACACCGGCAAGCTTGTGCTCGAGGTCTGACGCGCCGCCGCATCAGAAGGTGGCCAGGGCCCCTACTTTCCCAGCGGACCGGACAGTCACCATCGCGAGCGGCACGATCGCGTCACGCAGAGCGGCGCCGAGTCGGGCGAAGCTCTCTGACGCGTCCTGCCGCTTCAGGCCCCGGTCGATTCCCACGCCACCCCCCTTCACCACGGGCGCACCGCCCCTTCCCGCAGGGGGCCGCGCCCCCTCGGAATGAAGAGGCATGGGCAGCCTGGATGATCTTCTGGTGGCGGGGCTGCTCGCTGCAGTCGCGCACGCTGAGGTGGCAGCCCGAGAGCGCGAGCGAGGTCAGCACCGGGTCCAGCTTGGCGTCGGCGAGTCCCTGCTCCTGGAGCGCGGCGATGCCCCTGGCGTTGCGGTGGGCGAAAATTTGACTGCGTCGGCGGCGGACCTCGCGGAACTTGGGATCCACGGCGGCTACCTGCTCAAGGATCATCATCAACATGGCGTTGCGCTTGTAGGCCTCGAAGTAGGCCCGGTTGCTCGCGCGGATGATCGCCTCGGGGGAGCTCTCCTGGACGCTCAACCGCCCCGCGCCCGGGGGTGGAGCATGCATGTCGTCCTCAGCCGTGGTTACGTAGGTGATTCGTGACAGCGTTTGACGGTCAGTCGCGACGGCGATCGTTTTGAGCTGGAATCGATGTCGGTGAGAAGTAGCAGCGCTCTTGGGCTTGCGGTGAGACGATGGGTGTGCTCCGCAGGATGAGGGGGCGCTGGTGCAACCGAAATCCAAGGTCGAGTTGTACGCGGCGATCCGCCGCGATTCCCGCGCGGGCCTGTCGAGTCGGGCCTTGCAGCGCAAGTACGGTGTGGGTTTCCGTACCATCGAGAAGGCCCTGGCCTCGGTCTGGCCTGAGCCACGTAAGCCGCTGCCGCCCCGCCGTTCCCGGCTGGATGCGTTCAAACCGCTGATCGACCAGATGCTGCGCGCCGACCTGGACCCCCCGGCCAAGCAGCGCCACACCGCCAAGCGCGTCTTCGACCGGCTGCTGGAAGAGCACGGCGCTGACGAGGTGTCCTACGGGATGGTGCGCGACTACGTCCTGAGCTTCACGCCTTTCCCGCGCCTGTGAGGCAGGGGCCTGGGCGCCCGGGAACCGCACGTGCTGGTGCCCAGACGCCCCGTGCCCCCTGCGCAGGCCAGCTCCCACTCCAGCAGCTGACCCCGTATCTCTATCTCTATCAGTAATTGCATGGACACCATGCGTTTACCGGGAAGCTGATGAACCCGCACGCCAAGGGTCAGCCGCGCGTCAGACCAGACCCAGAGGCCCGAGCCTGCACGCTCGGTCCATGACGGCCTGCGGCTGGAGGCTGACGAGCCGGCGTCTCAAAGGTGGCGAACAGGTCAACCAGCGCGCGCACGGGTGCATGGGCTTCGGTGTGGTGACGGAAGTGCTGATCAAGGTTGAGGTGATAGCGGTTGCGGCGCCCCACCCGGTCTCTGGTCAGATAGCCAGCCTGCTGCAGGTCGGCCACGATGTTCTGCACGGCGCGCTCGGTGATGCCGATGCTCTGGGCCACATCGCGCAGCCGGACCTCGGGATCGCGTGCGATCTCCAGCAGCACCCGCGCGTGGTGGGTCAAGAACGTCCAGGTCGAACGGTCTGGTGAGCGACTCATCGGCAACATCATGCTCTCGGCCTCGTCGTGACGGACGGCTCCTGCCCGGCGCAGCGGGCAAGTGACTCTCACCCTCGCATAACGCACCCACTTTCACGAAACCCGCTTCGCCCGTTAAAGTGAAGAAATCGGACTCCTGCCCATATCGGAGGCTGCTATGCCCAGCGTCTCGGCCAGCAGGAGGCCCACCCCACGAATCACCGGAGGCTCGTCGCGATGACCAGGCTCACGGTGACCATTGATCGCCGCGCAGACAGCACCATCATCGGTGTCTGCGGCGAAGTCGACGCCACCAGCCGCGCCCAGCTGACAGCGGCCCTGGAAGAAGGCCGTCGCCTGGGCGTGCCCATCATCATGGACCTCAGCGCCATGACCTTCCTGGACAGCAGCGGCCTGAACCTGCTGCTGCGCGCCCACAACCAAGCAGCAACCAAAGGCCGCCAATTCCACCTGGCGGCCCTTCACCCCCGGCCACACCGGCTCCTGGAGATCGTCGGCCTCCTGCCGCTCCTGCAGCCCCACGCCACCGTTGAGCAAGCGCTCAGGGCAGCCGCGCCCGAGTCAGAGACTCCGATTGAGTCCTAGAGAACATCCACCAGCCGGGCCACGTCTCGCCTTCATCCTCGATAGCCGCTCATCGCCTGGCCAGAGGAGCAGGTCAAGATGGAGCGCCAGGAGGCGAAGCCGAGGACGAACGATCTTGACCTAGGACGAAGGCCTGCGATCATTCACGCGCCGAGGATGAGGCGACCGCAGTCGTGATCAGGCACCCAGGGCAACAACCGCCGTGAACCCTGTTGGCGCTCCTGGCTTGACGAGAGTGCTGCTACTTCTCATCGACATTCTTGGCCCACTCCGGCTCCAGGCGCTGTCGAAACTGACCAACAAACGCTGCTACCACTCACCGCCGAAATCAGGGCCGCCTCGATGACGGCCTGGAGGATCTCCTCCTTGCTGGCGAAGTAGGTGTAGGAGCTGCCCGTGGAGCACTTGGCCTCGGCGGCGATATCGATGAGGCGGGCGTCTAGGTAACCGTCGCGCTCGAAGACCCGACGGCCGGCGGCGACCAGGGCAGCCCGCGTGCGCTGTCCACGCGCGCAGCTGGGCAGCGTGAGGAACCTCGGTGCCACGGGGCTCCTGCTCGCTTGAGGTGCTCATCGCAGGCCCATGTCATGGTTGAGCGGGATCGGCCGGTGCAGCCCGATCGCCTTCGATGGTGAGCGCTACCACTGCGGCCGGGTGGGCGCCAATACGCAGCGGCGCAGTTTGGCAATTCAGGTGGGAACCAGCGGCTGCCGGCCTGGTCGGGCCGGATGACAGCGCATGTGCCGCGGCACTACTGCGCCTCGTCGCTGTACGCCGCTGGGATGGGCATCAGGGCCCGCAGGAACTGCTCGGCCATGAGTGGCTGGCCATCACTCCATCTACGTCCGCACCGAGCACACCGAACAGGCCTGGAACCAGGCCCAACCAGCGGCTCAAGGACCGATTCGCTTCGTCGGCGAGAATCGCGCGGCACATCGGTTGTGCAGCGGTAGGCCTTATCGCACGATGACGATGTTATCTACGTCAACAGAACGAGAGTGGTGCGCAGGGACCAGGCGCTTGAGCTGGGCTGCGCGAATCGCGTGGTTCAGCGCAACGACGCGATAGGCGGTCCCTGACGTACGCCATTCGAGTAGTGCAGGCGGGCGATCGAGCGATCCCTCGCTGATCGTCGGCGTACCGTTGGAGCCGGGCGGCCCAACCATCTTCACATCGAGACCGAACTGCTCGGTCCAGTAGTAGTGCGATGGTCGGTACGGCGCTGCGTTCTCAGCTCGAAGCAGCGCTTGTGCCGCCGCGCGGGCCTGTTCGACGGCGTTGGTCCAGCTAGGTGTTCGTCTGCTCAACCCGTCTGGACCGGCCTGGACTGCTACGTCGCCTGCCGCGACGATATTCGGGCGCGCGCGGCAGTACGCGTCGACGTGAACTCCCCCGTTAAGGGAGAGTCCACTGCCGAGCAGCCACTCGATATTCGGAAGGTCACCCACGGCCGAAACGACGATGTCCGCTTCGAGGACCTCGTCGTCCGCGATTCTCGCACCGCTTGGGCGCTTCTCGCCGACAAGTTCGACGTCGCCCGCGGCGACACGAATCCGCACTCCTGCCTTGCGGGCCGCATCGCGGATCCTTGCGGCCAAGAGTGGTCCAAGCAGGCGTTCGAGTGGTGGTTCTCGATCGACGACAGTCACGTCCTTACCGAGCTGACGGCACGTCGAGGCAGTCTCCATCCCGAGGAATCCGCCTCCGACGACGAGCACCGACGACGCCGTAGCGAGATCCGCGCGGAGGGACCTGGAATGCTCGATGTCCCGCAGGACCCTCTCGCCTCCGCGCCGATGACCCACGGTGCGGGCGCGGGCACCCGTGGCGATGACGAGGCCGTCGAACGGGATCGAGCCTGCACTCGTGTGGACGACTCGCCGGTGCACATCGAGTCCCTCGGCCCGCACGTGAAGTCGCAGGTCCACGTCGTCCGACATCGCGGGAAGAGTCAAGTCGTCCTCCGACTCGAGCCCGGCGAGCACGCTTTTCGACAACGGCACGCGCGTGTACGGCGGAACCTTCTCGTCGCTGAGAACCGTGATCGATCCGTCGAACCCCTCCAGGCGCAAGGTCTCGACCGCAGTCAGCGCTGCGATCGAGCCGCCAACGACGACGATGCGCTTCAGCTTCACCGGATCACCTTCAGCGCGGCAACGGGACACACCCGCGCTCCGGCTTCGGCGAGCCGTTCGAGCTCCGGCGGCACTTCCTCGTGGACGACGGTGACGACCGCGTCGTCATCGAGTTCGTACACCTTGGGCGCGACCTCCTCGCAGAGACCGTGCCCTTCACACCTCGCTGTGTCTGCGCTGACCCTCATGAACGGACGCCTTCCGCCGTTGCCCGCGTCGTGACCGCAATAGGCAGTTCCTGCAGGCCGCGGATCACCGGGTTGTAGTGGCGGACCGGGGACCCCGCGAGCTCGAAGGTCGTGACACGCTCTGTGAGCGCCAGAACGATCGCCCGCGCCTCCAGACGCGCGAGCCCTTGGCCGGCACACCCGTGCACTCCGTTGCCGAAGGCTAGGTGGTCGAGTGACCCTCGGTGCAGGTCAAACCGGTCGGGATCAACGAAATGACGCTCGTCGCGGTTGGCGGCTCCGAAGTGGAGGCACACCCGGCTACCAGCAGGAACTGTCGTTCCGTCGATCTCGACGTCGCACGTCGTCTCACGAAAGAATCCTTGGACCGGTGATTCGAGACGGAGAGCCTCCTCGAAGGCTGCTCCGGCGAGTTTCGGGTCGTTCCGGACCTCCTCCCAGACGTCCGGACGCTCGGCGAAGACCCTCAGCATCGATGCGATGCCGTTCACCGTGGTGTCCATTCCGGCGACCAGAAACGCGCGCATGAGCGGGAAGGCTTTCTCTGCCGGAAGTCGGCCCTCATCGACCGCGTCCAGCACAGCGGCGCCCCAACTGCCCGGCCGGAGCCGGTCACGAGTCCCCACCTCCGCAATCCAATCCAGGAACGCGACGAGGTACGGCAAGCGCTCCTGAAGTTCCGGCGTGAGCGGTCCAAAGGAGGCAAAGGCTGCATCGGCTCCGGGAATCAGCTTTTCTCGACCCTCGTCAGGAACTCCGATCAGGTCGGCGACCACCTGAACCGGGAGCCGCTGGGCCAGCTGGGTCACCGCATCGAAGGTGCCGAGCGGAATGAGGGCGTCTACCAGTTCGGCTGCCTGCCGATCAATGTCACCGCGCAGCTTGTTGATGGCGCGGGGTGAGACCTGTTCTCGCAACACTGCACGGAGCGAATCGTGCTCGGGTCCATCCGAGGCGAGGACCCCGCCGATCTGACTCGCGTTGATCTCGGGAACCAACGCGACCCCGCGCGCCGAGGTAAAGATCTGCCAGTCGCGATCGGCTCTCCGCACGTCCTCGTAGCGCGTCAGGACATAGAAGTCGTGCTGCCGCATGTACACGGCGCCGCCGAGGTCGCGAAGCTCCCGCAGGACTGGGTAGGGATCCTCGAGAAGGGCGCGGCTGAACAGGTCAACGTCTGAGGCGACTTGGTGCCTGAATCGAGTCATGGCGTCCTTCCTGTCGAGTCGCGCGCCAGTAGGCGTCCGACGCGATCCACACTGTGATGGGTGTGATGACATCGACGCATTTTCGCGATGTCAATGGATTTTCGAAATACCCGGCCGACGGCCCGCCCGAGCGAGCGAGCGGGCGGGCGGGCGGCAGTAGTGCGAGGACGACGCCAATGGCATCCAGGTGGCAGGAATCCGCACGGAGATGCACCCCGACGGACGGCCTCTCGACGTTTCAGTTCAGCGTTGCCGCCCACTCCACGACAACCTTCGTGAACAGCTCCGGATCGAACTGGTGCATCATGTGGAGCGCCGTCGGGTGGTCCTGGTAGTCGCACCGCTGGCCGGCGGACTCGATCAGCTGCTTGGCCCTCATCGCCTGAGCGTCCGAGAGCGCCCCGGGGCCCAGGACACCGGTCTCCGGATCCTCGTGGCGAAGGTGATGAGTGATCAGCACGGGGGTCTTCACCTGCTTCAGCATGATGTCGTGGGGGCAGTTCAGAGCCACGGTGCCCTCGTAGAAGGAGCGCGCCCACTCCGGGTCGTACTCCTTCATGGTCTGCGGCGGCTGCGACGGGTCAGGGAACAACATCTTCGAGGTGATCGCGGACCCTGAGCTGTCGATCGCCTTCACGAGGCCATCCCAGGCGCCGACCGACCACTGGTCGCCGAGGTACCGGCTCCACATTGCGAACATGACGCCAACTTCATGTTGTCGGATGCCATGGCCGAACGCGGGAGTCAACTCGGAGGAGAACAAGGGGGCGTCCTCGCAGATCGCACCGCGGATCTGACCCGGCATGGAGTACGCGGACAGCCAGGCCGCCATCACGCCACCCGAGGAGCAGCCGGAAACGATGACCGGACGTCCGATGACTAGCGAGATGAACCTGACGAGGTCGCTGCCGAAATTGTCGAGGCTGTACCGCCGCGGCGTCCAGGTACTGCGACCCTGACCCCTCATATCGACGGCGAAGACGTGGAAGCTTTCAGCGAGCATCCCGATCGACGGCTCGTAGCTCCACCACGATCCCGTCTGCTCCGGAAGGAGAAGCAGGGCCGGGTTCTCCGGAGAGCCTGCCTCCGCATAGTTCATGGTGATCTCACCGAGGTCGACCTGCTTCTCGGGGAAGGCGTGCGGGACGAACACGTTCCTGTCCGCCGGGTTTCCTGCCATCTCTCGCTCCTTCTGTCTATTACTGATCTTTGGGGGCGTGGGCGTCTTCGGCATCCCACTGCCCGGCGAGCGTGATGTAGTAGGCGATGAGCTCGGGGCGGTCGATCGCTCCCTCACTCAGCACCTCCTCGGCGCGCGCGCCTTGCAGGATCCGCTTGATCGGGACCTCGAGCTTCTTTCCGGTCTTGGTGTGCGGGATCGCGGCCACGACGTGGAACTCGTCCGGCACGTGCCGTGGCGAACCTTCGGTGCGCAGCTTCTGCCGGAGGGACCCGATCGCCTCGTCGTCCAGGACCTGCCCCGCGTGCGGCACCAGGAACATGGGCATCCGGTACGTTCCGTTGGTGCGCTCGACACCGATCACCATGGCCTCGGCCACGCCGCCGGGCCCCTCGACGATCTGGTACAGGTCAGCGGAACCGATCCGCACGCCGTTGCGGTTGAGGGTCGAGTCGGAGCGGCCATGCACGACGAACGACCCGCTGCTGGTGTGGGTGACCCAGTCGCCGTGACGCCAGACCCCCGGGAACGTGTCGAAGTACGCGGATCGGTACTTAGATCCGTCCGGATCGTTCCAGAACCTGACAGGCATGCTCGGCATCGGAAGCGTGACAACCAGCTCGCCCACCTCATCGCGGATCGGCTCCCCGTTGCTGTCGAAGGCCGCAACGGCCGTGCCCAGCACCGGGCCTGAGATCTCACCGGGGACGACCGGGAGCGGAGGCGCACCGCTGACGAACGCGCCGACGACGTCCGTGCCACCGCTGCTCGAGATCAGGGGGATGGACGGCGAGACCGTGTCGGCCACCCACTCGTACACCGAGGCCGGCGCTGGCGCGCCGCTGACCATGACCTGCTTGAGGTGCGGGAACCTGTGGTGCTCGTTGGGCCTCAATCCTTGCGACGCGCACCCCAGGATGTGGCCGGGGCTGGTGCCGAAGACGGTGACGCGCTCGTCGGCGACGATCTGCCACAGTCGATCGGCCGTCGGGAAGAACGGGCTGCCTTCGTAGGTGACCGCCGTGACCCCGGACAGCAAACTGGAGACGACGCTGTTCCACAGCATCCAGTTCGTCGTGGTGTACCAGAAGAACGTGTCTCCAGGGCCCATGTCCACCTGCAGCGCCGACGCCGCGAGGTTCATCGCGACCACGCCGGCGTGACTGTGCACGATCCCCTTTGGGAGGCCGGTGGTGCCGGACGAGAACAAGACCCACAGCGGATGCTCGGCCGGCACCTGCGCGGTGGTGAGCTGCTCCGCGGAGTCTGCGGAGCAGACGTCGTTCCAGCGTTCATGGCGCACCGAGCCGTAAGCGGCAGGCTCGGCATCGAGTCCGGCGCGCGGCACCGTCACCACCGCGCGCACACCGAGACGTTCGACGAGCGCAGCGACCTCCTCGCGCCGGTCGCGCAGCTTCCCGTCGAAGCAGTACGCCGTGGCGGCCACCAGCACCGTCGGCTCGAGCTGCTGCAGGCGATCGGCGGCTGCCGAGACTCCGTAGTCGGGAGCGCACCCCGCCCACGTCGCGCCGAGTGAGGCCGTAGCAAGGAAGGCGATGACGGATTCCTGGGCGTTTGGGAGGTATCCGACGACTCGGTCCCCCGGCTCGATGCCCATGGAGCGCAGTGCCGAGGTGAAGCTGGCGACGGCCGCACGCAGCTGGGGCCAACTCAACTCGCTGCGGCTCCCGTCTTCGGCGATCGAGACCACCGCTGCACCGGGTCGATCGTCGAACCGCATCACCTGATCGACGTAGTTGAGCCGAGCTCCCTGGAACCACTTGGCTCCCGGCATGGTGCGGCGATCGAGGACCGATCGGTACGGCGCCGATGTGACGACGCCGAACTGTTGCCAGACCTCGGCCCAGAACTGCTCCGGCTCGCTGATCGACCACTCGTGCAACTGCCAGTAGTCGTTCAGGACGACGCCGTGCCGCTCTGCCGCTTTGGCGGCGAACCGTGCCAGCCGTCCCGCGCCGAGAGGGGCGGCGGCGAGCCCGGCGGTCTGCAGTGCATCACTCATGACGTGTGTGCCCCGGCCATCAACTCGGCGAGGTCGTCGGGGGCGAGGAAGGATGGCGGTGGCGGCGGACCCCACTCGTACATCGCTCGAACGCCCTCCCACACCTCCGGCTTCCACAACGCGTCGTCGACGATGCAGTCGATGTCGGAGCTGTACTCGGAGAAGTTGCCGGCAGGATCCTTGAGGTACCAGAAGAAGTTCGAGCCGACGGTGTGCCGACCAAGACCCCACACGTGGCGCGACGGGTCCGCGGCGAGCATGTTGTGGGCCCCGCGGCCGATCTCATCTATGTCGTCGACGATCCACGAGGTGTGGTGGAGGAACGACACCGGCGCCCGCTGGATGAGGACGTTGTGATGGTCGCTCGAGCAGCGGATGAAGGCTGCAACGTCGGATACGAGGTCGCTCACCTTGAAGCCGAGGCCCTCGATGAAGAAGCGCTCCGTTGATTCGTAGTCGGTCGAGCCCAGCACGACGTGGCCGAGCTTGCGCGGCTTGACCGGACCCTCGCGCGTGACGCCGTCGGCCCGCTCGTTGATGCGGACGGGCCGGCCGGGCGCGTTGTAGCTTTGCTCCCGGGCGGGCTGAGGCTCGATGCGAGGAGCGATCGAGACGTTGACCTTCACGCCGGTGCCGAGATCGACGGCCGTGATGCCGGCATCGGACCGCTCGTAGGTGAGGTCAAGTCGCTGCAGGCTGCTGGCGACGCGGTCGAGGTCGTCGGGGTCGTCGACACCGACTCCCAGTTCGATGAGCCGTCGCAGGTCCGCGTGCTTGAGGGTGAGCTGCTCACCACCGTCCTGGGTGCTGAAGCGTGCGATCTGGTCGACGCCCTCCGACGCGGCGGGCGTCAGCCCGAACTCTGTGTAGTACGCCGCCGTCGTGGCGACGTCGGGGACACCCATGGTGATCCTGGTCAGTCGGTGCAGTCCCATTGCAGTCCCTTTTCTCGCCCCGTCACTGCGCCTTGACGCACACGTGGCGCATCGTGCCGATGCCCTCGATAGAGGTCTCGACGACGTCGCCTTCCTTGAGGAACCACGGTGGCTTGCGGGCACCGCCGACACCCGACGGCGTACCTGTGAAGATCACATCGCCCGGGGAGAGCTCCAGCACCGACGACAGGTGCGAGATCAACGTCGAGACCGGGAAGATCAACTGCTTGGTCGAGCTGGACTGCACGGTCTCGCCGTTGACTGTGCAGGAGATGTGGAGCCGGTCGGGGTCCGGCACCTCGTCGGGAGTGACCAGCCACGGACCCTGTGGGGAGAAGCCGACGAACGACTTGCCGAGCGAGAACTGCGGCACAGGTCCTGCCAGCTGGAAGGTGCGCTCGGAGAAGTCCTGCCCGACGGTGAGCCCGGCGACGTGCGACCAGGCGTCCTCGACAGCGACGTTGCGCGTGGGCTTGCCGATCACGACGACCAACTCGGCCTCCCAATCGACCGTCTCCCCCGCCAGAGCGAGGTCGCCCGCCGGTCCGGCGAAGCTGCCGAGGAACTTGGTGAACACGGCTGGCTGCTTGGGGTAGGTGAAGCCTGACTCGTCGGCGTGATCGCGGTAGTTCAACCCGATCGCGAACACCTGCCGGGGGTCGGACGAAGGCGCCTCGAGCTCGCTGAGCTCGTACCGGTCGCCCGCGGCGAAGTCGATAGTGGCGGCGCCGTACCAGCGAACCAGCGCGTCCCAGGCGTCGAAGACCTGTCGTGGGTCGGGTCCGAACTCCCCCTCGCTGGCCTTCGCGAGGTCGACCACCGTGGCGGAGTCGGGCGACACCAGAACCGTTCGCCCTGCCCTCGTCGCGATTCGCATCGTGTGGCTCACCTTTCGTCTGTGGTTTGGCTCACAAAACCACCACGTATTCGAGAAGTCAAGAGTATTTCGAAATTTTGGCGGTGGCGGCTGTCTGCCCGAGATATCGACAATTGGACTACACTTCGGCCCATGGCTCGATCCATCGCGGCCACCACGCGGGCGAGCGTGGTGCTTCAACGACTGCGCTCGGATGTCCTCAACGGCCGCTTGGCACCGGGGTCGAAGCTCGGCTTCGCCGAGCTCGGCGCACGTTACGACGTCAGCAGCGGAGTACTGCGCGAAGTGCTGCCTCAACTCGTCGAGCAAGGCCTGGCCACCTCCGAGGCACAGCTCGGGTTCCGCGTCGTCGACGTCACGGTCGACAACCTCACCCAGCTCACCGATGCACGCGTCGCCATCGAGACCTTCGTGATCCGCGAGGCAGTCGCACACGGCGACATCACGTGGGAGTCGGAGGTCGTCGCCAAGCACCATGCGCTCGAACGAATCGGCCGCACCGTCGCCGGACCCGAGATCAGCGAGGACTGGCTCGCCGCGCACGAGGCGTTCCACCTCGCCATCCTCGCCGGCTGCGGAAACGGCTACCTCTACGAAGCGGCTGCGCGCCTTCGATCCATCTCGGAGGTCTACCGCTGCTGGTCAACGCCCGAGAGCCACCGCAAGCAGCGCAACATCGAGGCCGAGCACCGCGCGATCATGGAAGCCACCGTCCGCCGCGACGCCGACCTCGCTGTCAGCCTGAGCGAGCGGCACATCCGCCTGACCACCGAACTGCTGATCGCGGGTCAGCAGACGCCCTCGTCCGCCTGACGGGGGTGAGGCGCCCGCATGGCGCGGGCGATGGCGAGGCTCGCGGTGCGGATCGCCACCCGGTTTGCGACCTGGGCGCCGTGCGGACCGGGCGATACGAGCGAGATCGCACCAAGCGCCTGGCCTCGATGACTCAGGATCGGCGCCGCCACGGTTGAGATGATGTGCGGGCCGGTCGACAACGGATTCGGGTCGGTGAGCGCACACACACCCTCGGTTCTCGTCATCGCAAGGAGCCTCCGGAGCCGGGCGGGGTCCACGGAACGCTCCAACCACACTTGACGCACTGACTCGGGGGCGTACGCCAGCAGTGCCAAGCCGATGCCGGTTTCGCCGAGAGGGATCCGCCCGCCGACCCGGTACTTGACTGCCATCGCGTCCGCTGCCGACAGCCGCTCGACCAACACACCCTCGTCGCCCTCGCGCACCGCCAGCAGGATGTGCTGGCGCGTGACGTGATGCAGGTCCTCCATCACCGGCAGCGCCGCAGCGCGCAGTCCGTGCCCGCGTGGCGCGAGTGACGCGATCTCCAGGAGCTGCAGGCCGACGACGAACTCGCCGTCCTCGCGACGTTCGAGCGCCCCGAGGCGCACGAGCTGGTTCGCGATCCGCAGCGCGGTGCTCTTCGGCAGGCCGGAACGGGCGGCCAACGTCTGCAGCGACAGACTCTCGCCGTTGTCGACGAAGGCTCGAAGGAGCCGGAAGGCCCGATCGAGGATCGGCTCCCCGACCGGCGGACGGCCGGACGGTCGCCTTGGGCGTTCCGTGCCACTCATTGAAATGCCCCATGTGCGTGGACCCTCACACGCCGGATCATACGCGCATGCCTGAACCAGTGAACTCGACATCGACGGCTCCGGTCCTGGTCGCGGGGGGCGGACCCGCCGGACTCGCCACCGCGGCCGAGCTGGCATTCCACGGCATCCCCTCGATCGTGGTCGAGCCGCGGGCCGCTGTCTCCCACACCAGGCCACGCGCCAAGACGACAAGCCCACGCACGATGGAGCTCTTCCGGCGCTGGGGCATCGCCGGTGCGATCCGCAACGCTGCTCCCCTCAAACCGGGGTGGTGCCGAAGGGTCGTCTTCTGCACCACTCTCAACGGGGAGCGCATCACCGAGTTCGACGATGCGTTCGGCATGCGCGCTGCGCCCAGTGACCTCTTCGCCGAAGGCGGGCAGCAGGTGCCGCAACCGATCGTCGAGGAGGTGCTCCGCGCCCACTTGCAGTCGACCGGGCTCGTCGAGCTCCGGCTCCAAGAGCGCGTCACGGGTCTGACCGAGTCGAGCGACTCGGTCACCTGCGAGATCACGCGCGACGACGAGTCGACGTACCAGATCACCGTGGAGTACGTCGCCGGCTGCGATGGAGCGAAGGGCGTCTCCCGAGACGCCATCGGGTCGACGCTCGTCGGGGTGTCGTCGCCTCGCTCGAACCTCAACACGGTGTTCCGCGCACCGGGACTGCGGCCCGCGATCGGTGAGGCCATCCAGTACTGGGTGATCGGCCCGGAGGTCAAGGCGACCATGGGCCCGCTTGACGGCAAGGGGCTCTGGTGGGCGGGCCTCGGTGGTATCGATGCCACGTGCACCGAACGGCGCGTGGTCGAGCTCCTCGCCGCACTCACCGGACAGCCGGCGGACGAGACGGGCATCGAGCTGCTCGCCACCGACCCGTGGGTGCCCCGGATGCTGATCGCCGACCGGTACGCCTCCGCGCGGGTCTTCCTCGTCGGTGAGAGTGCGCACGTGAATCCGCCCTTCGGCGGCCACGGCTTCAACACCTGCGTCGGAGACGCGGTCAACATCGGCTGGAAGCTCGCCGCGGTGCTGCGCGGCTGGGCAGGCCGCGAGCTGCTCAGCACCTACCAGGCGGAGCGGCGCGATGTCGCACAGCAGACGATCGATTCCGCGACGCGCAACCTCGAGGCCTCAGGCCCCGACATCGCGCGGACCGCCGAACGCATCCAGGAGACCAAGTACGAGGAGTTCAACTCGCTGGGTCTCGTGCTCGGGTACTCGTACCACGGCTCACCGGTGGTGGTCACGACGAACGAGGCGCCGCCCTTCACCGTGGTGAGCTACACGCCGTCGACCGTACCCGGCTCGCGACTCCCGCATGCCTGGCTCGAGCCAGGTCATGCGCTGTACGACGACCTCGGCCGCGGGTTCACCTTGATTCATCCACGCGTCGCCGACCCGGGCGCAATCGCGCGGTTCCAGAGCGAGGCGGAGCGTCTCGGCATCCCACTGACGGTGATCCCGGCGCCGGCCGCGTGGGCACGCGAACCCTTCCTCCTGGTCCGCCCCGACCAGCACATCGCCTGGCGCGGCCGCCAACTGGACGCCTCCGTGCTGCTCCGCGTGGTGGGGCGTCTGGAGCACGCCGACGCGACCGCGTCGGCCCCGGCTGAATAGTCCGATCCATGATGTTGACTCACTAAGCGCTTGCTTAGCAAGGAGAACCACAGATGCCCGAAGTCGTGATCGTCGCCACCGCCCGCTCCCCGATCGGCCGTGCCATCAAGGGATCGCTGGTCTCGGTGCGGCCCGATGACCTGGCCGTGGCCATGGTCCAAGCAGCCCTTGCGAAGGTTCCGGCCCTGGACCCGCGTGACATCGAGGACCTCATGCTCGGGTCCGCCCAGCCGGCAGGCGAGGCGGGCCACAACATGGCCCGGGCCGTGGCCGTGCTCGCGGGAATGGACCACCTGCCCGGCACCACGGTCAACCGCTACTGCGCCTCCAGCCTGCAGACCACCCGTATGGCGTTCCACGCGATCAAGGCGGGCGAGGGCGACGTCTTCATCTCCGCCGGCGTCGAGGCGGTGAGCCGGTACGGCAACGGCTTCTCCGACATCCCCGGCACCGAGAACCCGCTCGTCGACGAGGCACGGAAGCGCACCGCGGTCCTGGCCGAGGGCGGTCAGGGATGGAGCGACCCGCGACCCGCCATGCCCGACCTGTACGCCGCGATGGGGCAGACCGCCGAGAACGTCGCCCGGCTCAAGGGCATCAGCCGCGAAGAGCAGGACGAGTTCGGTGTCCGCAGCCAGAACCTCGCCGAGGAGGCGATCGCCAAAGGCTTCTGGGAACGAGACATCACCCCGGTGACACTGCCGGACGGCACCATGGTCTCCGTCGACGACGGCCCTCGCCCCGGCGTGACCATGGAATCGGTCTCCCACCTCAAGCCGGTCTTCCGTCCCGACGGAAGCGTCACCGCCGCGAACTGCTGTCCGCTCAACGACGGCGCAGCAGCGGTCGTCATCATGAGCGACGCCAAGGCCAAGCAGGTCGGACTGACCCCGCTGGCCCGGATCGTCTCCACCGGCGTCACCGGGCTCTCGCCCGAGATCATGGGTCTCGGTCCGGTGGAGGCGAGCAAGAAGGCCCTCGCCCGGGCAGGCATGACGATCGAGGACATCGACCTCGTCGAGATCAACGAGGCCTTCGCGGCGCAGGTGATCCCCTCGGCCCGCGACCTCGGCATCGACATCGACAAGCTCAACGTCAATGGCGGCGCCATCGCGGTCGGCCACCCCTTCGGCATGACCGGCGCGCGCATCACCAGCACGCTGATCAACTCGCTCCAGTTCCACGACAAGCAGTTCGGGCTCGAGACGATGTGCGTGGGTGGCGGACAGGGTATGGCGATGGTGCTGGAGCGGCTCTCGTGACGACTCGCTTCGCAGGCAAGCCGGCGATCGTCACCGGTCAGGAACTGGTCGTCGACGGTGGGGTGACCCTGGTGGGCGGAGTGGCGTGAATACCGGCGCGGAGCTCGCGGGTCAGGGCGTCGTCGTCACCGGCGCCGCCCGCGGCATCGGTCGTGCGATCGCGTTGAGGCTAGCTTCCGAAGGTGCGCGCCTGGTCGTCAGCGACCTCGACGAGCAAGGCCTACAGACAGTGGCCGAGGAGGCCGGTGGTCTCGCCGTCCCCGGCGACGCGGCCACACCGGAGGGCGTGGCATCGCTGATCGAGCGGGCCACACAGTACCTCGGTGAGATCGACGTGGACGTCGCCAACGCCGGAGTCTCGCGCGGATTCGGCCTCGACGCGTCGGAGGCGGACTGGGCGATCAACATCGAGGTAAACCTGATGGCGCACGTGCGTGCCGCCAGGATTCTGGTCCCGACGTGGCTCGAACGCGGTCGCGGCCGATTCGTCGTCACGGCATCAGCTGCCGGGCTCCTCATGTCGCTCGGTGCGGCGACGTACTCGAGCACCAAGCATGCGGCCGTGGGGTTCGCGGAATGGCTGTCGGCGACGTACCGCCATCGTGGGATTCAGGTCCATGCTGTCTGTCCCCAGGGCGTGCAGACCGCGATGCTCGAGAAGAGCGGCGCCTGGGCCGACCTCATGGTCACCGACGCAGCCAGGACCCCGGATGAGGTCGGCGACACGTTGATGGAGGCGATCGAGCAGGACCGGTTCCTGGCATTGCCCCATCCCGAGGTCGCCGGCTACCACCAAGCTCGGGCAGCGGACACCGACAGGTGGCTGTCCGGCATGAACAGGCTCCAGCAGAGGTTCGAAACGAGGCAGCAATGAAGGCATGGCAGGTCACCCGGCTGGGCGAACCGCGGGACGCGCTCGTGCTCAGCGAGGTCGCCGACCTCGTCCCGGCCGCCAACCAGGTCGTGGTCAAAGTCTTGGCAGCCGCCGCGAACTTCCCCGACGCGCTGCTATGTCGCGGGCTCTACCAGATCAAGCCCGAGATCCCCTTCACGCCCGGCGTCGAGCTGTGCGGCGAAGTGGTCGCGATGGGCGAGAAGGTCACCGGCTTTGCAGTGGGCGACCGGGTGCTGGGCAATCCGGACCTGCCGCACGGTGGCTTCGCCGAGTACGCCGTGATGAGCCAGCACACGACGTTCCGCGCACCACGAGTCCTGGACGACGCGGAGGCCGCCTCGCTGCAGATCGGGTACCAGACCGGCTGGTTCGGACTGCACCGACGGGCCGGCATCCAAGCCGGTGAGACCCTCCTCGTGCATGCGGCTGCAGGTGGTGTCGGAAGTGCTGCCATCCAGCTCGGGAAGGCAGCCGGGGCGCGGGTGATCGGCGTTGTCGGCGGCCCGGAGAAGGCGGAGTACGCGCGCCGGCTCCGAGCCGACGTCGTCATCGACCGTTGTGAGCAGGACTTCGTCGAGGTGGTCAAGGAAGAGACCGGCGGCCGAGGTGTCGATGTCATCTACGACCCCGTCGGAGGCGAGACCTATCAGCGTTCGACGAAGTGCATCGCCTTCGAAGGCCGGATCGTCGTGGTCGGCTTCGCCGGAGGCGATATCCAGTCGGCGGCCCTCAACCACGCGCTGGTCAAGAACTACTCGATCCTCGGGCTCCACTGGGGTCTGTACAACAGCAAGGATCCGGCCTTGGTGCGGCAGTGCCACGCCGAAGTCACCCGCCTGGCCGACGCCGGGCTGATCAGGCCGCTGGTGAGTGAGCGGTTGGCGTTCGGCGATGTTGCCGATGGTGTGCAGCGGCTCGCCGACGGCAGCACGGTCGGGCGCCTGGTGTACGTCGCATGAGCGAGCCGGCCCGCATCGAGCCGTGGTCTTGGACTACGGCGGCGTCCTCACCAAGCCGGTCAGCAGCAGTGCATGGCCGGAGGCGGACGGCATCGCCCCGGAGTCGTTCTCGGCCGTGCTCAAGGCATGGCTCTCGCACTCGTCTCCGGAGGGCGCTCCCATCCACAGGCTTGAAACCGGCGATCTGAGCATCCAGGAGTTCGAGGTCTTTCTCGACGACGCGGAGCCCAACGTCGCCGATGCCCAGGGCGTCGAGTCGGCTCGTGACCGGACTACGGTTCACGACCCAAGCAGAAGGAGTAGAAGCATGACCGAACAGCGTGTGGCCATCGTGACCGGAGCGGCACGCGGCATCGGAGCCGGGATTGCTCGCCGGCTGGCTCAGGACGGGCTCGCCGTGGCGGTGCTCGACCTCGACGAATCCGCGTCGAACCTGGTCGCCGAGGAGATCGTCTCCGACGGCGGACGCGCCATCGGGATCGGAGCCGACGTCAGCGACGAGCAGGCGGTGGCCGACGCGGTGGCGCGGGTCGTCGCCGAGCTGGGTCCGCCCACGGTGCTGATCAACAACGCCGGCATCATCCGCGACAACCTGCTGTTCAAGATGACCACCGACGACTGGGACGCAGTCATGAACGTGCATCTGCGTGGCGCCTTCCTGATGACCCGCGCTGTGCAGGCCCACATGACGCAGGCGAAGTGGGGCAGGATCGTCAGCCTGTCGAGCACCTCTGCGCTCGGCAACCGGGGTCAGGCCAACTACGCGGCGGCGAAGGCCGGTATGCAGGGCTTCACCAAGACCCTTGCGATCGAGCTCGGCAAGTACGGCATCACCGCCAACGCCGTCGCTCCCGGCTTCATCGAGACCGAGATGACGCAGGCCACGGCCAGGCGCGTGGGTGTCTCCTTCGAGGACCTCAAGGAGAGCGCCGCGAAGGTCATCGCCGTGGCGCGCACCGGCCGTCCCGAGGACATCGCGCACGCCGCGTCGTTCTTCGTGAGCGAAGGCGCCGGCTTCGTATCAGGACAGGTGCTGTACGTCGCCGGCGGTCCGCAGGGTTGAGCCGGACAACCCATCTCAGAAGGAGGAACAGTGAAGGTCTTCAACGGCATCGCCGAGCTAGAAGAGGCGGTCGGCAGCGACATCGGCTACAGCGAATGGCATGAGATCACCCAGGCGCAGGTGAACGCCTTCGCGGACGCGACGGGTGATCACCAGTGGATCCACATCGACCAGGAGCGCGCCGTCGCCGGACCGTTCGGCACCACCATCGCGCACGGCTTTCTCACGCTGTCGCTCGTGCCGATGCTCTCGGAGCAGATCTTCCGGATCGACGGCCTCTCCATGGTGGTCAACTACGGCTGCGACCGGGTGCGGTTCCCTGCGCCCGCACCGGTCGGGTCACGGGTTCGCGCCGGCATCGGGCTGGTGTCGCTCAAGCAGAGCTCCCTCGGTTATCTGATGACTTCGCGAGTCACGATCGAGATCGAGAATGCTCAGAAGCCGGCCTGCGTCGCGGATTCCCTCGCAGTGGTGGTTCCCTGACGTGACCGGCTCATCCCGGAATGAGCTGCCGGGCCTTGACCTGGGCCGACTTGCTCGATGGTTCGACACCGAGCTGCCCGGAGCGCGCTCAGATGAGCTCGGTTGCCGCGTGATCGCAGGCGGCCGGTCGAACCTGACCTACCTGGTGGAGGACGGCGTGCACCGGTGGGTGCTCCGCCGGCCGCCCCTCGGACACGTGCTGTCCACCGCGCACGACATGTCCCGCGAGTTCCGGGTCATCTCGGCGCTGCAGGAGACAGCGGTGCCGGTGCCCGCGACGTACGAGCTCTGCTCCGATCCCGAGGTCTTGGGGGCTCCCTTCTACGTGATGGAGTACGTCGACGGCACGCCCTACCGCGAGGACTGGCAGCTCGAGCCACTCGGCCCCGAACGCACGGCGGCGATCGGCCGCCGGGTCATGGACGTGCTCGCCGCCCTTCACGGGGTCGACGCCGAGTCGATCGGCCTCGCCAACTTCGGCCGCCCGGAGGGATTCCTGGAGCGGCAGGTACGCCGGTGGGGTGCACAACTCGATGCATCGCACAGTCGGGACCTCGCCGGCATCGACGAGCTGCGCGCACGACTCGCAGCCAAGGTCCCGGAGACACTTTCGCCAGCCATCGTGCACGGCGACTACCGGCTCGACAACGTGCTGATCGACGAGGACGACCAGATCGCGGCCGTGCTCGACTGGGAGATGTCCACGCTCGGCGATCCGCTCAGTGACGTGGCACTGCTGGTGGTCTACCAGCGCAGCCAGGAGTTCGGCGCCGGCGCTGCCGTCGCCACCTTCCCCCGGGCTCCGGGCTGGCCGTCCGAGGCCGAGCTGCTCGAACGCTACGCAACCGCGAGTGGTCGCGACCTCGGCAACCTCTGGTTCCACCTCGCCCTTGCGGCCTTCAAGGCGGCAGTGATCCTCGAAGGCATCCACTACCGCTACGTCCATGGACAGACCGTGGGCTCTGGATTTGACGGGATCGGCGACATGGTCGAGCCCATGGTGGCCATCGGCCTCGACTCTTTGGAGGAGCACTACTGATGGACTTCGCCTACGATGCCCGCACCCAGGAGCTGCGGGAGCAGTTGAACGCCTTCATGGACGAGCACGTCTATCCGGTAGGCACCGCCGAGCAGAAGGAGAAGTGGCTGCGACCGCTAGCGTCGTCAGATGCGACCAACATCGAGCCGAGCGTCGTGCGCGACGGAGATGAGTACGTCATCAACGGCCGCAAGTGGTGGATCACGGGCGCCATGAACCCCGACTCCAAGATCTTCGTCGTCATGGGGAGGACCGATCCCACCGCCGATCGTCATCGTCATCAGTCGATGATCCTCGTGCCGCGTGACACCCCGGGCGTCGAGGTCCTTCGTGGCATGCATGTCCTCGGCTACGACGACCACAGCCACGGCGGACACGCGGAGATCGTGTTCACCGATGTGCGAGTGCCCGCATCGAACCTGATCGGCGAGGAGGGCACCGGGTTCGCCAACGCGCAGGCGCGGCTGGGTCCGAGCCGTATCCACTGCATGCGCTCGATCGGCATCGCCGAGCGGGCGGTCGAGCTGATGTGCCTGCGGGCGTCCGAGCGGGTGGAGTTCGGACGGTCCCTCTCGGAGCAGGGGGTGATCCGAGAGTGGATCGCAGAGTCGCGTAAGGCGATCCAGACCCATGGTGCCGGGGGGCTGAGCCAGGACTTCCCGCTGGCCGAGATGCAGTCCGGCGTGCGAACGCTGCGCTTCGCCGACGGCCCGGACGAGGTGCACCTCAACGCGCTCGGCCGCAACGAGATCAAGCGTCACCTCGAGGCGGCGAGGCGATGACCGCCCAGGACGAGATGCGGCGTCGAGTAGCCGACTTCCTCGCCGTACATGATCCGCGCAGCACGCCGGCACTGGAATGGCTGCAAGCCCGGTACGACTCAGGCCTGGCGTGGGTGCACTTCCCGCTGGGACACGGTGGCCTCGGGCTGCCGCGACCGCTGCAGGGCGAGGTCGACGAGCTGTTCGCAGCGGCCGGCGGGCACGACAACCGGCCGCGGGTGAACATGATCGGGCTAGGGATGGCGGCACCCACGATCCTCGCCTTCGGGACCGAAGCTCAGAAGAAGCGATTCCTGCGGCCGTTGTGGACGGGGGAGGAGATCTGGTGCCAGCTCTTCAGCGAGCCGGGCGCTGGATCGGACCTCGCTGCGCTCGGCACCCGTGCCGTGCGTGATGGTGACGAATGGGTGGTGAACGGCCAGAAGGTCTGGACGTCAGCGGCGCAGAACGCACAGTGGGCGATCCTCGTCGCGCGCACGGATCCGGATCGCCGGAAGCATGCGGGCATCACCTACTTCCTCTGCCCGATGGCCCAGCCGGGGGTCGATGTTCGCCCGCTGCGACAGATCACGGGTGAGGCGGAGTTCAACGAGGTCTTCCTCACCGATGTGCGCATCAGTGACGAGTGGCGGCTCGGAGAGGAAGGCAACGGCTGGCGGATCGCCAACACGACCCTCAACAACGAGCGACTGGCGATCGGAGGCCGTCCGGCTCCACGCGAGGACGGCATGATCGGCATCGTGGCGCGTAACTGGCGCGAGCACCCGGAGCATCGTACGCCGGACCTTCATCACCAGCTGATGGCGCTCTGGGTCGAGGCCGAGGTTGCACGGTTGACAAGCATCCGCCTGGCCCAGAAGCTGGCCGCAGGGCAGCCGGGTCCGGAGGGGTCGGCCATGAAGCTGACGTTCGCCCGGATCAGTCAGGCCCTCTCAGGGCTCGAACTGGAGCTGAACGGTGCCGACGGGCTCCGCTACGGCGACTGGACGATGACTCAACCGGAGGAGCTGCACTTCCTCGCGAAGGACGCCAGCTACCGCTACCTGCGCGCGAAGGGCAACTCCATCGAGGGCGGTACATCGGAGATCCTCAAGAACGTGGTCTCCGAGCGTGTCCTCGGACTCCCGGCCGAGCCGCGGTTCGACAAAGACCTCCCCTGGAAGGAACTCGAGCGATGACCGTCGGCAGTCTTCTCTACACCGATGTCGAGGACGACCTTCGTGCGGCAGTGAGCGCGTTTCTCACCGACCGGTGCCAGCCTTCGGACGTGGCGGCCCTGTACGACGGGGCCCCGGTCGATGCCGGGCTGTGGCGGGGCCTCGCGCATGAGCTCGGACTCGCCGGCCTGCTGGTCTCCGAGGAGCTGGGCGGAGCCGGAGCGTCCGCACGGGAGGTGGCAGTCGTCCTGGAGGAGCTGGGTCGCACGGTCGCTCCGGTCCCGTTTCTGACAAGCTCGGTGATCGCCACGCAGGTGTTGCAGGAGTCGGGGAGCGACCTGGTCCAGGGTGTTGCCTCCGGCCAGGATCGCGTCGCCCTGGTCGTGCCGTGGTCGACGGCTCCGGGCAGTGACCTTCCCCCGCTGTCGGTGGTGGAGGGTGCGCTCTGCGGTCAGGTGCGTTCGGTTGCTGGCGTGCTCGACGCGGACCTGCTGCTCGTGCCGGTGCCTGGGGATGCGGGCGTCGACCTCTACGCCGTCCGCGCCTCGGAGGTCGACGCTCGCCCCGTCGTCTCGCTGGACATGTCCCGGCCGCTGGCCGATGTCGACCTGACCGGAGCGCACGGCACCGTGATCGCTTCAGGCCCGCCGGGAGCCATCGCTGTCCAGCGGGGATTGCTGTGGGGGGCCGGACTGCTCGCGTCCGAGCAGTTGGGAGTGGCCCGATGGTGCTTCGACACCACGCTGGCGTATGTGAAGGAGCGTCGCCAGTTCGGTCGGGCCGTGGGCGGTTTCCAGGCCCTCAAGCACCGGCTTGCGGATCTCTTCGTGCAGGTGGAGGGTGCGGCCGCTGCTGCGCGCTACGCCGCAGGAGTCCTCGCGGATGACGCCGACGATGTCGAGGTTGCCGTGGCCGTGGCTCAGGCCCATTGCAGCGAGATCGCGGTGCACGTCGCGGAGGAAGCGATCCAGTTGCACGGCGGCATCGGCATGACGTGGGAGCATCCGGCTCACCTGTATCTCAAGCGGGCCAAGGCGTGCCAGATCGCCTTGGGTACGGCGGGTTGGCACCGGGCCCGGCTCGCCGACCTTGTGGACCTGCCGGCCTCGGCGTCCTAGAGCCAGCCCACGGGCCGTCCGGCCCGGGCTCGGGATAGGACACCTTGCCGTCAAAGGTGGCCTCACGGCCACCGTCGCGGCCGCCGCCAAACACGCTGACGCCCGGACCGAGAACGGCGATGCAAGCACCTGAGCGAGGTTTTCGAACTCGTGGCTGGCCAAGCGGCTCAGGTCGTGTTGCACCCGACCATTGTGGAGCCTTCAGATCACTTCGCGCGAATCCTTCTGGAAGGCGAGGCGCTGTTCCTCCAGGCATGGTCCGGAGGAGGCACGGACTATGCCCGGCGAGCTGACCGACCGGGCCCGGCACCGGAACGAGGTCACCTACCGCTCGGCGGGAAGGGGCCCTGTCCGGTGCGCGGCCGGAGACTGCGTGCCAGGACGGCGGCCAGGTGCTGGTCGGCACGGTAGGCGGGCTGCGGTCGAGCTGGTTGGCGCGCAAGTCCTCTGGGACTGTGATTGACCAGGGCAGATGCGTGAGAGGCAAAGAAGACGCCGGTGATCCGGCTCGCGCTCGCTGTCGATCACCGTGGTGGGATCAGTGTGTGTGGGCGGCGTTGCCCGGGGGTTGGATGGGCCGCCGCGAGCGGGACGGGTGCAGAATCCGGTCGAGGCGGACGGCGGCGTAGCCGAGGACCGACAGCGCGGTGACGATCAGCAGGTCGCCTATGGCCAGCGGTTCGGTGCCGAGCAGCTCTTGGAGCGGCGGCAGGTACAGTCCGGCCAACTGTAGTACGAGCGCACCGGCGACGGCGAACAGCAGCATGGGGTTGGCCAGCGTGCCGGGCCGCGTGCGAGAGCCGAGCGCGACGCCGAGCTGGATGGCGCCGAGGGCGAAGAAGGCCATGCTCTGCCATGGGCGTCCGGTCTGGTGGGCCCAGATGGCGACGCCGAGGGTGACAGCGGTCAGGACGACGGCGATCCGGATTATGCGCTGCCACAGCCCCGCGCCCAGGATGCTCTGGCTGGGAGGCCGAGGTGGGCTGGCCATGGCCCCGGGCACGGCCGGCTCGCCGCCGAGAGCCACGCCGGGCAGTCCATGCGTGAGCAGGTTGATCCAGAGGATCTGGGCGGGAAGCAAGGGGAGCACGAGGCCGGCGAACGGCCCCAGCAACATCACCGCGATCTCGGCTGCTCCGCCGGACAGGCCGTAGACCAGGAACCGGCGGATGTTGGCGTAAACCCGGCGGCCCTCCTCGACGGCCGCGACGACGGTGTCCAGGTTGTCATCGGCGAGCACGAGGTCGGCCGCCTGACGGGCGACTTCGGTGCCGCGTTTGCCCATGGCGACGCCGATATCGGCGCGTCGTAGTGCCGGGCCGTCGTTGACACCGTCACCGGTCATCGCGAGGGTCTCGCCACGAGTCCGCAGATCCTGGATGATATCGAGCTTCTGCCCCGGTGTGGCCCGGGCGTACACGCTGATCTCGGCATGGTCAGGCGTCCCGGGATCGCAGAGGTCCACGACCGGATCACCGAGGGCGATGATGCCCAGATCGGTGGCGATGGCACGAGCGGTCCCGGGGTGATCCCCGGTGATGAGGAGCGGCCTGATGCCGGCCTGTTTGCAGGCGGCGATCGCGGCGGCCGCCGCGGGACGCGGCGGGTCCAGGATCGCGACAAGCCCGAGCAGCGACAACCCGCTCTCCGGCGCTGTTTCGGGAACGGTGTCCAGATCGCGGCTCGCGACGGCGAGGACGCGGTAGCCCGCCTGGGCGAGCTGCTCGGCGCGCTCGGCGGCGCGAGCCAGCAGCGTCGGCTCATCGGCCAGGACAGGTGGGCGGAGCAGCACGTCGGGCGCGCCCTTGCAGATCACCCTGCCATGCCCGCCCGGCAGGCGAAGTACGGTGCTCATCCGCTTGCGTTCGCTGTCGAAAGGACGTTCGGTCACCCGTGGGAAGCGCTCTTGCAGTTGTTGACGGTCAAGGCCGAGCTTGGCGGCGGCGGCGAGCAGGGCCGCCTCGGTGGGATCGCCCAGCGCTGTCCACTCCCCGTCGGGGTATTGGGGCGGTGACAATCTGGCGTCGTTGCACAGCACGGTCGCCGCCAGCAGGTCGGTGAGACTCGTGCCGTCGAGGGAGCCGTCGCGCACGATCTCGCCGTCGGGTGCGTATCCGGAGCCGGTGATCGTGGCCTCTCCGGTGGGAGTCCACAGGTGCTGGGCGACCATCCGGCCCTCGGTGAGAGTGCCGGTCTTGTCGGTGGCGAGCACGGTCACTGCGCCCAGCGTTTCCACGGCGGGCAGCCTGCGTACGAGAGCGTTGCGCGCGGCCATCCGGCGAGCTCCCAAGGCCAGGCTCAAGGTCACGACCGCGGGCAGGGATTCGGGCACGGCCGCGACGACCAAGCTGATCGCGGTCACCACCATCAACTCGACCGGTTGCCCACGGACCAATCCCAGAGCCAGCACCAGCGCGGACAGCGCCACCGCGACGCCCGCCAGCAACCGCCCGACCCCCACCAGGCGGCGCTGCAGCGGCGTCAGCCCGGCTCCCTTGACCATCATGGTCGCGATCCGGCCGCTCGCGCTCGCCGCCCCCACGGCAGTGACCGTCGCCCGGCCACGCCCTCGTACCACGATGGTGCCCGAGGAGACGGGATCGTCGTCGGTCTTGTCCACCGGCACGGACTCTCCGGTAAGGGACGACTCGTCGACGAGCAACGCCGCCGATTCCACCACAGTGGCGTCGGCCACGATGATGTCGCCTTCGGCCAGGACCAGCAGGTCTCCCACGACGACGTCGGCCGCCGGTATCTCCGTCTGGGAGCCGTCGCGGATCACGCGTGCTCTCGGGGCGGTGAGCTGTGACAACGCCGTGATGGCCCGGTCGGCGCGCACCTCCTGCACGACCCCGACGGAGGTGTTGACGATGATCACGAGCATGATCACGGCCGTGTCGGTCCAGTCACCCGTAGCGATGGTCAACGCCACCGCAACGAGCAGGACGATGATCAAGGGATCGCGAAGCTGGGCGGCGATCCGCCGCCACAGCGGGACGGGCGGCTTCTGCGGGAGGAGGTTGGGTCCGTCCCGCTCCAGGCGTACCGCCGCCTCCACACACGACAGTCCGGAGCGTGTGGGAATCACCACGTCTTCCTCCCTGCTCCAGGTCTCCGATCGGCCGAGGCGCCGCATCGTCTCGCCTACCTGTTTTCGCAGGAAATGAACTTCCAGCCCAGGGGCGAAGGTCCCGGCGGTGGAGGGCCGATGGCAGGTACGTGACCGGCTGCCGGTTCGGTCTGGCTGCGCGCCGGCCATTCGAGCGACCACGTCAAAATGCTCAAGAGGCAGGGTGCGTGGAACTACCAGCGCGAGCGCCGTGTCCTGCGCAATTCCAAACCGGCTGCTGATCTTCCGGGAGATTGCCCGAACCGGGTCAATCGCGAGCGCGGCCAGGTCGCTTGGCTGGACCCAGCCGGCCGTCAGCCAGCACCTGCGCCACCTGGAACGTCAGGCCCGGATGCCCCTCGTTCTGCGCCGCCCCCGCGGCGTACAGCTCACCGAGGCGGGCGAGATGCTGCTCCGGCACGCCGACGCCATCGCCACCCGCCTGCACGCCGCGGCCGACGATCTCGACGCGCTGGGCCAGTTGCGCGCTGGCACCGTGCGGCTGGCCGTATTTCCCTCGGCCGGGGCCGCTTTCCCTCGGCCGGGGCCGCGATCGTCCCCGACGCGATGAGTCTGCTCGGCCGCCGTTACTCCGGCATCGATGTACGGCTGCGCGAGGCCGAGCCTCCGCATGCGCTCGACCTGCTCGCCGCGGGCGAAGTCGATCTGACCGTGACCTTCACTCACGCCGGCGAGCAACTCTCCGACAGCCCGGGGCTGGTGCGGATCGCGATCGGCGAAGACCCGGTGCGACTCGTGCTGCCCCGCTTTCACCCCATGCGCAACCGGCCGATGTGCCGCTTGACCTGAGGGTGCTGGCGGGGGAGAAGTGGAGCGCGGGGTGCGAGCGCTGCACCGCGAACCTGCGCGAGACGTGCGGTGCCACCGGGTTCGTGCCGGACATCCGGCACGGCACCGATGATTACGTGGTGTCCCAGGCGCTCATCGCGCGGGGCCTCGCCGTGGGGCTGCTCCCGCAGCTCGCCCTCGACGCCGCGCAGGACCCCGATGTTGCGGTGCGCCCGGCGGTCCAGCTGCGGCCGAGGACTCTGTACCTGACGCACCACCGCGAGGCCGACCAGATCCCCGCGGTCCGCAGGCCATGCCCGCCCTGCTCGACACCGCCGCCGACCGACATGGGCCGGGCTCCGCCGGATAGTGGGTGTACGACGGAACGGTCTGTTCTATCCGCAACCGGGAACCCAAATCGGCCACCACCGGCAGTAACCGCGCACTTCTCCACGCTCGGCGTGCCCCACTACGACCACAGGCAGAACTACGCCGCAGATGCCTCAATCACTCCGACGTGCGGAAAACGGGGCTCGCCCGGCTCAGCCGGGCTCGATCTGCGGGCGTCGGAAGCGCCATCTCGTGGTGGTTCCCCGGGCGTGCACCGCGTCGAGCGCCCGCTGGACAGCCTGGTCCGGTCCCGCGCTGGTGTCGATCTCGACCGCCTGCGGCCACGGCGGGGTGTTCGCGGCCAGGGCCGTGCTGATCGCCTCTTGACCGGTATCCGGAACGCCGCCGCGACGGGCCAAGCGCTCGGCGATGAGCTGTGGCAGTGCGGTGCAGCGCAGTTCCACGAGATCGCTGAACGTGCGCTGCGCGAGGTCACGGGCCTGTGCCCGGTGGCCGGCGTCGGCCCAAGAGGCGTCGAGGACGACTGATTCGCCGTGTGCGAGCAGCGTCTCGCTTCGGGCGAGGAGCTCATGATGGACGGGGCCGTTCTCCTCAACCGTGCCGTCGGGCGGCGCGCCCCGGTCCGGCGCGGCCCGGATGAGTTCCTCCCCGATGCGGTCACTGCTCAGGATCGGGTAGTCGAGACGGTCCGCGAGGGCGATGGCCAGGCTGGACCTTTCCGTCACCGGCGGCCCGCCGACGAGGACCAACGTGACGGCGTAGCCGTGCAGGAAAACCTCGGCCGGCCGCGGAGAGCCAAGCCGTTCCAGGTCCATGGCCAGGAAGGCGGCGTCGTCCAGCCCGTCGAGTGAGCGCAGCCGTTCGTCGAACTCGAGGCAGTCGAGGATCCGGGGGCCGTTGTCCAGGCAGAAGATGTCCTCGGCGAGCAGGTCTCCGTGGCCCTCGACGATGCGTCCCTCGGCGATCTGGACCGCGAAGAGCCGGCCTCGGCCGTCGAGGAACCTCATCCCCAGCCGTTCTATCTCCCGCATCGTGTCAGCGTCGAGCGTCGCCCCGGGCAGCGCGCGGACCTGCTCGAAACTCGCCACCCAGTGCGAGCGCAGCGACTCCCTGGTTCCCTGCCTGTCGATCTCCGGGCCGCGGCGGGCCGAGCCATGCAGGCTCGCGAGCACTCGGGCGATCTGCCGCACGTGCTCTTCGACCGGCTTGCCGGCGCGGATCAGCGTGGCCAGGCGGCGCTCGTCGGGCATGCGCCGCATCACGACGACATGCTCGCAGGGCTGCCCGTCCGGCCCCAGCACGTCCGCGACCCCCTCGTAGACGTCCGGCGCCAGCCGGCGGTTGAGCTCCACCTCGGCCCGGCAGGCGGCCTGGCGGGCCTCGCGCGTGGTGAAGTCCAGGAAACCGAGGTTCACCGGCTTCTTCAGCTTGACCGCCGTGGTCGCCGAGAAAGACCACCACGGCGGCGTGGGTCTCCTTGATCTCCGCCCACGGTCTCATGGGACTCCCCCCTTCACGGCCTCATGCCGGATGGTCAGCCGCGGACCACGATGACGGGCGTGCGCGCGTGGTGCAGCACGGCGTGAGCCGTGCCGCCCAGGCCGAGCAGCGCCTGCGGCACGCCGTGCGAGGCCCCCACGACCACGACGTCGGCCTCAGCCGAGGCGTCGGCCAGCGCCCTGGCCGGGTGCTCGTGCACCACCTGCTGGACGACCTCGACGTCCGGGAACCTCTCCCGCCACCCGGCGAGGACCTGCGCCAGCAGCAGCGCCTCCTCCTGCCCCACGGCCTCGATGTCGTAGACGGCGGGATCGACGGACCAGGGCGTGACCGTGCCGGGGTGCGTCCAGGCGTGCATGGCGCGCAGGACAGCATGCCGCAGCGCCGCCTCCTGGAAGGCGAAGTCCAGCAGGCCCTCCTGGCCGGGCCGTCCCGCCACGCCCACGACGACGGCTCCGTGCTCGCCAGTCGGCGGCTGCCGGACGACGGCCACCGGGCACGGCGCCCGCGTGGCGACGTGCCGGCTCACAGAGCCGAGCAGCAGCTCGGCGAATCCGCCGTGCCCGCGGCTGCCGACTACGAGCAGTTGCGCCCCCTCGCCGGCCTGGACGAGTAGGTCGCGCGCTGGCCCGATGGCGATCCGCGCGGTGACCTGCAACCGCGGCCTGCCGGCCCGGGCGTGGATCTCCGCCTGCTTCAGCCGCTCCCGGGCGGCGGCCTCCGCCTCGACCTCCCAGCCGGGCGGCTCGGGGACGAGAAGGGTGTCGAACGACCAGCTCGGCGCGGCATGGACGATGTGGAGCGGGGCGGCGTGGATTTCCGCCTCCTGCCCGGCCCAGCTCACGGCCCGCAGCGAGGACTCCGATCCGTCGAACCCGACGACGATCGGCTCTGTCATGGTCGCCACCTCACACGCTCCTTCGATCGCCTTCGCACCGTAGCCCTGTCATGGGTATCGCCGTTCTGGACCGGATTAGGCCACCTGTCGCGACGGCCAGGCTCCCGGTCTCGATGTACGGATCACGCCTGCCCTCCTTTCCTCAGGAAGCCCCTGAGCCGGTCCAGTGACCAGGTGTTGATCACCTGCTCGGCCGTGAGCCAGCCGCGTTGCGCGGTGCCGATGCCGTATCTGAGGTGGGCCAGGTGCGGACGGCGTGGGCGTCGGTGTCGATCGCGAAGACGACGCCTGCGCGCTGCGCGATCCGTACCAGATCAGCCGACAGGTCGAGCCGGTCAGGAAGCGCGTTGATCTCCAGCGCGGTGCCGGTGCGGGCGCAGGCCTCGAACACCTCCGGCCAGTCGGCGTCGCCGGGCTCCCCCTTGCCGATGAGCCGGGTCGTCGGATGGTCGATGATGTTGACGTACAGGTCTCGCAGGTTTGGACGAGCCGCCTGGTCGTGTCGGCGCGTGAGGTCGATGTTGAGCTCGATGCCGTCCAGCAAGCGCATCCCGCCGAAGGCGCTGTCCAGCCGGTGCACCTGCTCCCGCTGCTCCAGCGCCTTGGCCTCGGTCATCCGCAGTATCTACAGGTTCGGCGCGTGGTCGGTGACGGCGTAGTACGCGTAATCCCGGGCCGCCGCGCCGGTGGCCATCTCCTCCAGGCTGGCCAGCCCGTCCGCGAGGTTGGTGTGGGTGTGCAGATCACCGCGGATGTCGGCGGTGGTGACGAGGCTGGGCAGCCGCCCCTCCAGCGCGGCCTCGATCTCTCCGCCGTACTCCCTTGGGGCGCGGGAATCCACGGCAGGCCGAGCCGAGGGTGCACATCCTCCTCGTCAGCCGAGGCGATCCGGTCCCCGCTCGCCACGTCGAACAGCCCGTACTCCGACAGCTTGAGCCTCTTGTGCACGGCGATCTCCCGGGTGCGGATGTTGTGCGCCCGAGAGCCGGTGAAGTACTGCAACGCCGCGCCCCAGCCGTCCGGCGCACCACCCGCAGATCGATCTGCAGGCCGGCGTCGGTCCTGACAGAGGCCTTGGTCTCGCCGCGCGCGACCACCTCGGCCACGACCGGCAGGCCCGCAAGCCTCGCCATCAGCGCCGCGGAGTCGGCGGCCGTGGCCAGGATGTCGACGTCGCCGATGGTGTCCCCTCATCCTGCGCAGGGGTCCTGCGTACGCGCAGCGCTCGCAGCCGGGCACGGCCGACAGCGCGGCGACGATCTCCTCCGCCACGCCCATCGCGACGTCCAGGCGCACGCGCGCGCTGATCTTGTGCATCACGTCGATGCCGTGCAGCAGGTTCTCTTCGGGCTTGGCGCCGAAGCCGCGCAACCCCTGCAGCCGGCCCCCGCGGATTGCCGCCTGTCCTCGACGGAGCCGATGCCGGCCTCCTCGTAGAGGATCATCGCCTTCTTCGGGCCGAGCGAGGGGATGGTCGTCAGCAGCCGGACCCCTGCCGGCATCGTCTCTCTCAGCTCTTCCAGCTGGTGGATGGACCCGGTACGCACGTATTCGTCAATCTTGGCGGCGATCGACGTGCCGACGCCGGGTATCCGCCGCAGCCCGGCCAAGTGCAGGCCCGAGATGTCCTGCGCGTACCCGTCCACGGACCTGGCCGCCTTCTCGTACACGCGGACCTTGAACGCGTCACCGCCGGTGATCGCGATCAGATCAGCGTACTCCTGCAGCAGCTCGGCCCACCATGTCGTTGCACCGCTGCATGGCATAGCCGCCCGGTCACCCGACGATGATCAACGCTGTGCCTACGTAGACAGCGATGGACAGCAGGTCCTGCAACACCGTCGCAAGCGGCCCAGAACCGAAAGCGGGATCGCGGCCGAGGCGACTGAGCAGCCACGGCAGCCCCATGGCCAGCACCGAGGCCACCGAGCAGGCCGCGAACAGGGAGATGGCCGCCGTCAGCGCCACCCGCGCATCGCCGTAAAGCAGCGCGAACGGCAGGAAGGCGGCGGCCATGACCGTACCGATGATCAGCCCCGTGACGGCCTCGCCGCGGGCGAGCCGCCGGATCGACGCACCGACCGACAAGCCGCGCACCACGACCGCCTCGGTCTGCGTGCCGACGGCGTCGGCCAGGTAGACGACGCCGGGAAGGAAGAACGCCAGGGCGACGTTCGCGGCGAGCCGTTCCTCGAAGGTGGCCAGGATGCCTGTGGACGCCATCGCCCCGGCCAGCCCCAGCATCAGCCAGGGGATGCGGTGAGCGAAGCGTCTGGCCACCGGCTCTTCCGCGGCCGTCCTGGCCAGGCTCGACCCTCGCAGGTATCCGCCCAGCCGGGCCATGTCCTCGTCGTGCTCCTGGAGAAGGACCCGCAGCAGCCGGCGGCGGGGAACCAGTCCGACGAACCGTCCGGCTGGATCGACCACGGCCAGGCTGCTCTCGCCGTGCTGGACCGCGTGCCAGGCCGCCACCTCCTGGTCCACACCCGGCGCCACGATCGGCGGATCTCGGTCTGCCAGCTCGGCCAGGGTGGCGTCGCGGTCGGCGGCGAGTAGCCGCTCGATGCTCACCAGGCCGCGGAGCCGGCGGTCCCGGTCGTGGACCACGATGTCGGAGGCGCTGTCGTAGCGCGTGCCCGCCATCCGGCCCCATGCCTCGCCTGCGGTGGTCTCCAGGCGGAAAATGGGAACCGCGGTCACGGCGTGACCGCCCGCGGTGTCGGTGAACCGGGGCGGCGACAGTGGCTCTGTCAACATACGGTCGCCTGCCTGCGCGGGGCCCGCCCGGGCGGAGCGGGCCCGAAGGGCTGATCAGGGCTGGGTCTCGATCTGGATCCGCCTGCCCTCCTGCTTCTCCTCGGCGAGCTTGACGCTGATCTCGAGGATTCCCTTGTCGTAGACGGCGTGGATGTCCTGCTCGTCCACGCCCGGCGGCAGGGTGATGGAGCGTGAGAAGCTGCCGTACCGGAACTCCGTCCGGTGCTGCTCCTTGAGCTCCTCGCGGCGCTCGCCGTGGATGGTGAGGACGCCGTTGCGCACCGTGATCTCCAGGTCCTTCTCCGGGTCGATGCCCGGCAGCTCGGCCCGCACGACGTAACGGCCGTCCTTGATGTAGTCCTCGAACCTGATCGGCTGCTGGGAGCGGACGGCCGGCCAGTCCAGCCAGTCGAACAGCTCTGGGAACAGGCCCCTGTGCTCCCGGCGTGCTGGCGTGCCCATGTGCACCTCCGTAGGTTTTCGGAGTCTCCTTGCTCTTCAATCCCAGACCCGGGCACGTGTTCCGCGCAGGGGCGGAGGTCCTCAAGGCCCAGGGCCTTTGGGCCCACCGTGAGTGCCACTCCATCCGAGCTACTGCCTGCAAGCCGTACGCCCCTGTCGAGTTCGCCGTCGCCGCCGCAGGGTGGAACGAACCAGACAGGGGAGGTGCATCACGCGAGTTGACCCTTCGCGTGCGACGGTACCGGCTCGATCAACCCACTGCGGCGTCGCAGCGAGCGGCTGGAGACATTGGGTGTGCTGGTGGCGTTGGCTATGTTCTTGCTCAGCATCTGGCCTGTGGCCGTCGCGGGAAGGCTGGCCTACGAGGGCGGGCTGTATTCCGAGCGAACAGGTCCGGGCATCCGCCAGCCGGTGACGGCGACGCTCGTGCAGGACACGCCGGACACCGAGTTCATCGGAGAAGCACGGGCTGCGGCACAGTGGGACACTCCAGTGGGTCGGCTCGTGACGGACCAGGTGGCCGCACCGGCGGAGGCGAAGGCGGGCACGCCGATGATCGTGTGGCTCGACGGCGCGGGTGAGAGGACCAAGCCGCCGGCGGATCGCGCGGAGACTCTGGCGGGGGGCATTACCGTGGGTTTCCTGGTCATGGCCGGCGCCGCGGTTGTGCTGATCATCGGCCTGCAGGGGTTCAGGAGGTTGCTCGATCGAAGCCGCTACGCCGCGTGGGAGACCTCCTGGGTGCACGCGTGCGATCGATGGCGCCGTGCCGGACCCGGCGGTTAGAGGACGGCTACCACGGATCTGCGGATCTGTGCCGGCGCGAGCGTGCCGGCGCAGCGTCCTCTCACCGTCCTCTTCCGCTCTCATGATGCTCGACGTGGGCGTCTGGCCCCGGGTACACGAGGGTCTCGTGGTCGTCGTCGAGCCAATGGACCACGTAGGGTGGTGTGCCGTCGTCATCGCGCACGGAGACAATGATGCCGACGCGACGTGATTCGCCCTGATGGGCACCCTCGACCACCAATCGGTCGCCGACTGCTGCCTTCATGGCACCTCCTGCTGCTCTCAGCTACGGCTCGCCTCGGTGGCCGGCGTCACGAGCTCGGTGCTCATCGGCGTCCAGCGGTCGGCGAGCTTCTTGGTGAGGGCGGCCATGGTCGTGTACTCCAAGTCGTCCAGGGGCAGCCGGTGCGGCTCGAACGGGCCGTGGCGACGGAAGTAGTCCATGGCCTCGTTCGCCTGCTGCCGAACCCGGTCGAACGCGGGGTCGGCGAACAGGTCGCGGGGGCCGATCAGCTTGCCGTCGTGGATCTGGAAGCCCAGGGCCACCGCGCGCGGCGGGCCGTCGAAGCGTGACGGGTGCGCGTGGCCGCCCGCGACCGGCATGAGCGGTGCGTGGTGCGAGCCGCGCATGCAGCCGGCCACCGCATAGGCGAGGGTGAACGGCTCCAGCACCTCGCCGACGGCCGGCAGCCCGGACTGGCAGCGGACGATCATCACCGGGATGAGGGGTGTCATTCAGGTTCCGATCAGGTCGCGGCGGGCAAAGGCAGTCGTCCCGGCGGTGGCGAGGGTCAGCGCGAGAGCGGTCAGCCACAGCAGAGGCACGGCATCCAACTCCCCGCCGGGCATCTGCGGCAGATGGGCATAGGGAGAAACCCGTTGCAGCCACTCCGGCAGCCGAAGCACCTCACCGAGCTGTCCCAGGAGCGCGAAGGCCACCAGCGCGGCCCAGGCCAGGGCGGTCAGCTGGGGGAGCGCGCCGTACAGCAGCATGGCCAGCCCCGCGGTCACCCAGACGGCGGGTACCTGCACCCAAACGGCCCCGAGGAGGCGGACGACCTGCCTACCGATGTCACTTGCGCGTGTTCCGTGAGCGAGCCCCTCGGTCAGTCCGCCGACGGAGAGGATCATCGCCGCGCCGCCGAAGGCCATGATCAGGTGGCTGAGCGTCCACTGGCGTCGTGGCACCGCCGCAGCCAGCACTGGCTCGGCGCGCGAGGTGGCCTCCTCTGCCTGCAACCGCAGGACGGCCTGGACGGCGTAGCCGCCCGCGACCAGGCCGAGCAGTCCAGTCTGAGCAGCCAGGAACGTGTCGATCAGCGCCTGCGCGCCGCCCAACCGCTGCAGGATCTGCGCGAGCTGGGCGTTGTCGCGCAGGATCTCTCCCACGCTTTGGGCCAGCGCGCCGAACAGCCCCCCCGCCACGGCGAACCCAGCGCTCCAGGCCAGAAGCGAGCCGCGGTGCAACCGCCAGGCGAGCGCCAGCGGGCTGTTCAGGTACGGCGGGGCAGCTGCGGGACCGGCCCGGGACGGCAGCACCCCGGAACCCAGGTCGCGCCGGCGGGCGAGCGCGGCGGCGATCGCACCGAGGAGCAAGGCGACCAGGACCGTCAGGCCGATCACCCACCACCGGTCGCCGGCGAACGCGCGCACCCGCTGTGCCCAGCCCAACGGCGAGATCCACGACAGCGCCTCGATTCCGGCGGCGTCGCCACCGGCTCGCAGCAGGAAGGCCAGCCCGAGAACCGCCACGGCGAGAGCGTTGGCGCTTTTGGCGTGCTCGGTCAGCTGGGAGGTGACCGCGGCGACGGCGGTGAAGACCCAGCCGGTGGCGGCGATGGCGAGCCCGAAAGCAAGCGCGCTAGCTACTGGCAAGCCTAGCTCGGTCAGCGCCGCCGTCAGCAGCAGGGCGATCAGCAGGTTGGCGCCCGCGGCGACGATGATCGCCGCGGCCGGGATCGCCTGGCGGCCGACCGGGCACGCCCCGATCAGCTCGGCCCGTCCGCTCTCCTCCTCTGCGCGGGTGTGCCGGGTGACAGTGAAGAGGCTCATCAACGCGACCAGGACGGTGACCAGCGTGGTGGCGCGCCAGGCGGTCAGGCCGCCCACCGAGGTCGCGTCATACACCGGTCCAGTGAGCGCCTGGAGTGCGGGGGTGGAGCCGATGGTGACGCCGAGCGCGACCCGCTGCGCCATCCCCGGGTACAGCTCGGCGATGGCCGAGGCGGTGGCCGCGGTCATGCCGACGATGAGCAGGATCCATGCTGCGAGCAGGAGTCGATCGCGTCGCAGCGCCAGCCGTATCAGGGACAGGGTACCGGTCATGGCGCGGCCTGGTAGTGACGCAGGAACAGCTCTTCCAGGGTCGGCGGTCGGCAGGTCAGGTTGCGCACGCCCGCGTCGCTGAGCGTGCGCAACACTTGTCCGAGCCGTGGGGGCTCGACCTCGAAGGTGACCCGCGTACCCTCGGCAACCAGGTTGTGCACGCCGGGCAGGTGGTCCGGGATCCGGTCGAGTTCGGCGGTGACCGTGTTCCTGGTCAGGTGCCGCAGCTGGGCCAGGGTGCCGCTTTCCACGATTCGGCCGGCGCGGATGATGCTCACTCGGTCGCACAGCGCTTCGACCTCGGACAGGATGTGGCTGGACAGCAGGACGGTCCGGCCGTTGCCGCGTTCGTCGTTGACGCACGCGCGGAAGGCGGTCTCCATGAGCGGGTCGAGGCCGGCGGTCGGTTCGTCGAGCAGCAGCAGTTCGACGTGGGAGGCCAGGGCGGCGATCAGGGCCACCTTCTGGCGGTTGCCTTTGGAGTAGGCGCGGCCCTTCTTGGTGGGATCCAGGTCGAAACGCTCCAGCAGGGCCTGCTTGCGCTGCTGGTCCAGGCCCCCGCGCAACCGTCCGAGCAGGTCGATGGCCTCGCCACCGGACAGGGTCGGCCACAGGACGACGTCGCCGGGCACGTAAGCGAGCCTGCGGTGCAACTCGACCGAGTCACGCCACGGATGGCCGCCGAGGAGTTCGGCGTGGCCGGAGTCAGCGCGCAGCAGGCCGAGCAGAATGCGAAGAGCGGTGGTTTTGCCCGCGCCGTTGGGGCCGAGGAAGCCGTGCACCTCGCCGGCTTGCACGCTCAGATCGAGGCCGGCCAGGGCGCGGACGGTGCCGAAGGATTTGGTGAGGCCGCTGAGAAGCACGACAGGGTCGCCGGGCATGGGCGCCTCCCTCGAGCCGGTCCGATATTACGTTGCCGACCAGGCTTCCCGGCGCTCCACCACTGACGTTAGCAGCGGCGGCTACGCTGCACCAGACGCTTCTTTCGCGAGCCCGCTACGACGATAGCGGTGGCGGCCGCCACCGCAATGTAGGGTTGCCGTCCGCAGAGATTCCTTGCGCCACAGGGAGGCGGGCATCAGGCGGATCATCGCCGCCAAGAGCCGGTGAGCGGAGGCGGAGGTGCGCGACCACCGTCGTCCTGGCCCGACGCCCGCGCCCGACCAGTGGCGGCTGGGCGCTCTCCTTGCGCATCTCCGGTCTGCTCATCATCGTCCTCGCTGTCGCCGCGGGCATCGCCTACCGGCTCGACGTGGCCGCATCCGTCGTCTGCTGCGTGAGCACCTGGAGGAGAAGGGATACAGGCCATGACCTGGTCAGGTTGGCGTAACCTCCTGGCGCGCCGAGGGAGGTGGGGTGGTCTCGTGTGGCACCACGACGTCGGCGGCGCGTTCGCTGACGCGCGGATACAGCACCGCGATGGCCGGCACGGCCAGCGCGGCGCCGATCAGCTCGGCGGTCAGGAAAGCGCTTGTGGAGGCGGGGGCGATGACGGCGAAGGAATCGGTCAGCATGCGGGCCAGCGTGGCGGCAGGGTTGGCGAAGCTCGTGCTGCTGGTGAACCAGTAGGCGGCGCCGATGTAGGCAGCGGCCTCGCCGGATGTCAGCCCACTGAAGATGCGGTCGGCGAGCGTGACCACGGGGTTGAGGTGCGCCCCGGAGACCGGGCCCAGCGCGACGATGATGGCCACCAGTGCGGCGGCGGTGGCGGTGGAGTTCTGCAGCAGCTGCAACCCCACGTCGTGCGGGGAGAGCCGCTGCGCGGCGATGCCGGAGCCGACCACGGCGATCAGCAGCAGCGCGGTGCCGAGGAACTCGGCCAGCGCCCGGCGGGCCAGACCCTTCATGGCGCAGCGCCGGCGGCCGGGACGCCGAGCTCGGCCAGAAGCGCCCGCACGCGGCGTTCGATCTCGTCGCGGATCGGGCGCACGTCCTCCACGGATTTGCCGGCCGGGTCGTCCAGCTCCCAGTCCAGATAGCGCTTGCCGGGGAAGATCGGGCAGGCGTCGCCGCAGCCCATCGTGACCACGACGTCCGCGGCCCGGACGATCTCGTCGGTCCAGGGTTTGGGGTACTCGCGGGAGATGTCGATGCCGCGCTCGGCCATCGCGGCGACCGCGGCGGAGTTGATCTCGGCGGCGAACTCCGACCCGCCCGACCAGCCCACGGCGTGCTCGCCGGCCAGGGCGGAGAACAAGCCGAGCGCCATCTGCGAACGCCCGGCGTTGTGCACGCACAGGAACAGCACGATCGGCCGCCCGTCGCCCTTACCCTCGACCCGGGCCAGGGCCTGCAGGCGCTGGCGGGCGAACCGCTCGGCCAGCAGCGGCAGGAAGATGGCGATGGCGGCCTTGCTGGCGAACTGGTCGTAGCTGGTGTGCAAGAAGCGTTCGATGGTCTCGGTCCCGAACGTGCCGGCGAACTCGTCGGTCAGCCGGCGGGCGGCGGTGGTCAGGGCGAGCTGCTGGTCTATGGTCAGATCCGGGTGGGGATGGCTGGCGTACGTCATGGCGTGTCCTTCGTCGCGGAACGGTCGCAGGTCGCGGAGCCGGTGGGTGCAGGCAGGGCGGCGGGAAGGGCGGCGGCCAGCCGGTCGACGCGGCCGGACAGGTCGGTGAAGGCATGCTCGAAGGCGTCGTCGGTGTCGGCGGGCACGGGGTCGGGCACCGACCAGTGCAGGTTCGGCCGGGTGGGGAGATGTTCGTAGGCGTTTTCGTAGGCGTTGTCGCAGACCGCCACCACCAGGTCACCGGGACCGACGGTGTCGCGAAGGTGGGCGGTAGCGTGCGTGTCCAGGCTCAGCCGGTGGCGGCGGGCCACCGCGATCGCCCGCGGATGCACGCGCGAGGCGGGGTCGGTGCCGGCCGAGGCCGCGGGCAGGCGGCTGCGCC
>NZ_QNFZ01000059.1 GCF_003313395.1 Nonomuraea lactucae
TCGCCACCACTCCATAACCAGTGGACGGGCCAGCTCATACCGACCCACCCACCAAGATCTTCAGGACACTCCTAGGGCCACGTTCAGCTCGCAACTCGCCAGAACTCCAGCCAGTACCCGTTGCCGCTACTGTCCTCGACAGCACCTGCTAACGTGTCGTCACGAACTTCGATAGTCCAAAATCTCGCGGCCTGGTCCAAGTTCCACCTGACACCGTGGACTCTCCTCTAGAGTGCCCTGCACCCAGACGCGTCCAAGCCCCGGCCGTCCTTCCTTACGCCCCCGGGTTGCCCAATCCACGGGATCACATAGTTCATCAACGTTAGACCCCGAACCGGAACTGGACCCACCAATGATCAAGAACCCCACAAGCCGGGCACTCAAGCTGACCGGGCAGCCGTAGGCGGTTGAACATCCCCATGCGCGACATGCTCACACGATCAAGGTCGTATCCGAAAGCCGTAAGCCTCCGGCAGTAGTGCTTCCGCTCCGCAGTGATCGCCAAGGATTGTGCGCGAGCGCTACCGACGCCCTCCTTCGTCGAGACTCCGGCTGAATGTGCTCGTCCTAATCTGAAAGCATTGCCTGACCAACGAGAGCACGGGAGGGCCGATGACTGCCGGCGACAGGGCGAGTCGTGGGGCGCGACAGGCTTCTCGTGATCCGCTGTCGCGGGAGCAGATCATCGACGCCGCCCTGGCATTCGTCGACGAGCGTGGACTGGACGCGCTGACGATGCGGGCGCTCGCCCAGGAACTGGGTGTTTATCCCACGGCCCTGTACTGGCACGTCGGCACGAAGGCACAGCTTCTGAGCGCGGTCTCTGCACGAATCTTCGAAGAGGTCGCGCTTCCCGGCGCGGGCGAGCTCCCGTGGGATGCCTGGCTGGCCATGATGGCCCGTCAGTGCCGGGCGGCGATACACCGGCACCCCAACCTCGCTCCGATCGTCGGCTCACACCTGGTGGTGACCACGACGGCGATTCCGCTCGTGGAACGGGTGATCGTCGTGCTGGAGGGCGCGGGCCTCGCAGGGGAGGAACTGCTCCACGTCTACAACTCCTTGATCGGCTTCGTGCTCGGGTGGGTCACGCTCGAGCTGTCTATCGAGCCCGCAGACGCGGAAGAAGGCTGGAAGGACGACTTCGCCCGGCAGCTGCGCTCCCTCGACGAGGTGGCATTCCCCGCGTTGACCCGCAACATGTCGCTGATGGCCAACAACGCGTTCATGACGCGATGGGACTCTGGACGGGCCAAGCCGATGGATCGCAGCTTTGATGCGGCACTCGACCTGCTCGTGCGAGGAGTGCGCGCCTCATTGCGATAGCGCCCACACCCGAGCAGGGGTGAACTTAACGCCACACTCTTGACTCTTGTCCCACGTACAGGAGATTCTCTTGTCCCATGTACAGGAGGCGCTTCTGCGCCGCACCCCCTGGAGGTACCATGGGCGCTTCGATCCCATCCCCCGATGCTGCGTCGCCGGCCGCCACGAAGGCCCATGCCTCTGTCAAGCGGCGGGTCCTGATCTCGAGCTTCGTCGGCAGCCTCGTCGAGTGGTACGACTTCCTGCTGTACGGCACGGCCTCCGCGCTCGTCTTCAACGTGCTGTTCTTCCCCGAGATCAGCCCGGCGGCCGGCACTGTCGCGTCGTTCGGGACTCTGGCCGTCGGGTACGGCGCGCGCCCGCTGGGTGGGCTCCTCTTCGGCCACTTCGGCGACCGCCTCGGCAGGAAACGCATGCTCGTCGCGAGCATCCTGTTGATGGGGGCTGCCAGCATCTTGATCGGGCTGCTGCCGACCTACGCTCAGATCGGCATCTGGGCGCCGATCCTGCTGGTCGTCCTCCGCCTCCTACAGGGCTTCGCGGTAGGGGGCGAGTGGGGCGGCGCCGTACTCATGACCCTGGAGCACTCCGGCCGCGCCCGCCGCGGTCTGTGGAGCAGCGTCGCGCAGATGGGCGCCCCCGCCGGGCTCCTCCTGTCGACGTTCGTCTTCTCCCTGATCTCGGCGTTGCCGGAGAGCGACTTCCTGTCCTGGGGCTGGCGCGTGCCGTTCCTCGCGACCGTGGTTCTGATCGGCATCGGGCTGTGGATCCGGCTTGGCGTGGAGGAGAGCCCCGTCTTCCAGGCCGAGATTGAGCAGCGCTCGCCGGGCAGAGCCCGGCTCCCGATCCTGGAGCTGCTCCGCACGCAGCCGCGCAACGTCGTGCTCGCCGCGCTCATCGCCTTCGGGCCGTTCGCGGCGAACTCGATTCTGATCACCTTCCTGATCGCCTACTCGACCCAGGTGGGATACGAACGGTCCACCGCGCTGGACGGCCTGATGATCGCGTCCGCGATGTCGCTGGTCTGCTTGCCGCTGTTTGCGGCGCTGTCGGACCGGGTAGGCAGGCGGCCGGTGTACATCACCGGCGCCCTCCTGCTCGGCGCCAACTCGTTCCTCCTCTTCGCGCTGGTCAACACCGGATCGACGCCGCTGTTCCTGGTGGGTTACGCGCTTGCTCTCGGCGTGCACGCCCTGATGTACGGCCCGATGGGTGCGTTTCTCGCTGAGCTGTTTGGTACCGGCACCCGCTATACGGGCGCGTCGCTGGGTTACCAGGTCGCCTCGGTACTTGGCGGTGGGCTCGCCCCGCTCATCGCGGGCAGCTTGCTGGCCGCAGGCGGGGGAGCGCCACATTCGCTGTACGTATCGGTGTTCATGGCGGGCACGTGCCTGGTGACGGCCGTCGCCGCCTACCTGACTCGCGAGACCTACCGGTCCGACCTCACGGAGGTGACCGCCCCATGAGCGTGGTACAAACCGTGCTCGGCCCGGTCGAGCCCGAGCAATTGGGGCACGTCCAGATGCACGAGCACCTGCTGTGCGACCTCACGGCATACCTGCCCGATGAGGGCACCGCCGACGAGATCACCCTGGCCAGTTACTTCGAGGCTCGGGTGGACCGGCGTAACCGGCGCGACCTGTGCCTGGACGAGGTCGAGACCGCCATCAGCGAACTGGCTCTCTACCGGGCTTCGGGCGGCGGCACGCTGGTGGAGGCCACCTCGGTGGGGCTGGGCCGGGATCCGGTCGCGGTGCAGGAGATCGCCGAGCAGTCAGGTGTCAACGTCGTGATGGGCAGCGGCTACTACGTCGCCGCCTTTCACCCGCCTGAGCTGGCGGAGATGCCGGAGGACGCGATCGCCGAGGAGATCATCCATGACATCCGTCACGGCGTCGGGGACACCGGGATCCGCGCCGGTGTCATCGGCGAGATCGGGCTGTCCTGGCCACCACACCCCGAAGAGGTGAAAGTGCTGCGCGCGGCGGCCGCCGCGCAGGCCGAGACGGGTGCCGCGCTGTTGGTCCACCCGGGTCGGCACCACGCGGCGCCCGCGCACCATCTGCGGTGCGTGATCGAGGCCGGCGGCGACGTGACGCGCACGATCATGTCGCACGTCGATCGCACCCTGTCCGACCTGGACGGCCTGCAGGAACTGGCCGACACCGGCTGCGTGCTGGAGTTCGACCTGTTCGGCACGGAATCCAGCTACTACCCCCCGGACCCCAGCGTCGACCTGCCGAACGACGGCATGCGGGTGGCCTACATCAAGGCCCTCGTCGCCGCCGGCCACGGCGACAGCGTCGTCATCGCCGAGGATGTCTGCCGTAAGACCCAGCTGACCCGGTACGGCGGCGAGGGATACGCGCATATTCTCCGGCGGGTTCTCCCGCTGATGCTGGCACGGGGCATCCCGCCACACGTGATTCGGCAGATCACCAAGGCCACGCCTGCACGCCTACTCACCCTGGCCGACTAGGAGCCCATGTCGATGACAGTTGTCGCAACCGCTCTCGGCGAGGTCCGCGTGAACGAGCTGGGTGTCGTCCTGCCGCACGAGCATCTCTTCATCAATCGGTTGCGCGAGCCTTTGTCGGCATCGACACGATCAACGCGGCTCACTCCGGCGAGCTCGCGCGACGGGTCGAGATGGTGATGGATCTGGTTCGGGAGGGCTACATCGACCAGATCCTGCTGTCCCACGACGTCTGCCTGGCCTCCCAGCACACCGCGTACGGGGGCGGCGGCTACACATTCCTGCGCATGGTGAACCGGAGTACTGAAATGCAGCCAGCCGGCAGCCGGCTGATCAAGTTCGACTTCGAAGAAGAGCTGCCGACCGTGAGCCACGGTCGCGGGGTTTTTCTCTACGACACCGAGGGCCGACGCTATCTGGACGGCTGCTCCGGCGCCGTCACGGCCAACCTCGGGCACGCGGATCCCGAAGTGCTGCGGGTGATGACCGGACAGGCGGCCAAGGTCAGCTTCGTCCATCGAGGCACCTTCTTCAGCGAGCAGGCCGAGCGGCTGGCCGACCGGCTCGGCGAGCTGACCGGATACCCCTACGTGTTTCTCTGCAACAGCGGATCCGAGGCGGTAGAGGTGGCGATCAAGCTCGTCATGCAGTACTGGCGGGAGCAGGGCCAGATGGAGCGATTCCGGTTCTTCTCCCATGCGGTCGGCTATCACGGCAGCACGCTGGGCGGTCTCTCCTTGTCCGGCCACCCCCTCCGGCGCTGGGTCGCCGAGCCGCTGCTCCACCAGTTCAACACCCTCATCCCGCCCTACGGCTACCGCTACGCGGATGGCAGGGACGACGCCGCGTTCGCCGCCCATCTCGTCGAGCAAGCCGCGATACAGCTTTACCAGGACGGCCCCGTGAACGCGGGCGTGCTGATCGAGTCGGTCGGCGGCGCCGCGGGCGGCGCGATCACGCCACCTGACGGCTACCTCGTCGGCCTCGCCCAGGTGTGCCGCTCCCGGGGCCTGCCGCTGGTAACCGATGAAGTGATGACCGGGATGGGCCGCACGGGCCGCATGCTCGCGGCTCAGCACTGGGATGTCCGTCCCGACCTGGTAGTGCTCGGAAAGGGGCTGGGAGCCGGCTACACATCCATCTCGGCGGTCCTGGTCAGCCAGGAGGTGATCGACGTGATAGCCGCCGGCACCGGCGCCGTCACCAATGGGCACACCTACGGCGGCAACCCGCTGTCCTGCGCGGTCGGGCTGGCGGTGCTGGACGCGATCGAGTCGCGCGATCTGGTCACGGCTGCGGCGGTTCGCGGGCACCGCCTGCGCGCGGGGCTGGAGGAGCTCGCGACCCGTCACGAGATCATCGGCGAGGTCCGCGGCCTTGGCCTGCTTCAAGGCCTGGAACTCGTGACCGATCGGGACACGAAGAGACCCGGAGATCCCCTTGGATCGCTGACCACCGCGCTGGTCGCGACCGCCCGCGAACACGGGCTGTTGATCTACCCGGCGACCGGTGGGGTCAACGATGCCGTCCTGATCGCTCCACCGCTCACGACCAGCCCCGTGGAACTCGATCTGCTGCTCGAACTGCTCGACCATTCGCTGGACGCGATGAGGAAGCGAATCACCCCATGACCTCGCTGGATGCGACGAACGCTGGTCAACTGCAACATCTGCTCCGCGAATACCGCGAGCGAACCCCAGGCTCCGAGACGGCCTTCCGGCGTGCCCTGCGCGTGCTACCCGGCGGGGAGACCCGGGCTGTCACCACTTATCCGCCCTACCCCGTGGCCATCGCGCGTGGTCGTGGATCGAGGCTGATCGACGTCGACGGCCACGAGTACCTTGACCTGGTCAACAACTACACCTCGCTGATCCACGGTAACGCGTACCCGCCGGTCTCGGCGGCAGTAACAGCCGTACTGGAAGATGGGCTGGTCTTTCCCAGCCCGCACGATCGCCAGCTCGAACTCGCCGAGTTGCTGGTCGGCCGCGTTCCCTCGGTGGAACGCGTGCGATTCACCAACTCCGGTACCGAGGCGTCCGTGCTCGCCGCCCGCATCGCCCAGCGCGCCACCGGCCGGTCGCAGCTCCTGATGTTCGACGGCGGCTACCACGGCAGCGCCCCGCCTCTGCTCGCCAAAGACCCGGCCGTGATCGCCGTGCCGTACAACGACATCGACGCCGTGCAGGTTGCGCTCACCGGCGAGGTCGCCGCTGTCTTCGCTGAGCCGTTCCTCGGCGCCGGGGGTGTCGTGCCCGCCGCACCGGGTTTTCTCCACGAGGTGCAGGAGCTGGCCCGCTCCCGGGGCGCCCTGTTCGTGCTGGACGAGGTGCAGGCGCTGCGCAACGGCATCGGAGGGGAACAGGGAAGGCTGAGCCTCACTCCCGACCTCACAATCCTGGGTAAGATCATCGGAGGCGGGTTGCCGATCGGCGCGGTCGGCGGGCGCGCGGACCTCCTTCTGCTCACCGCATCGACGACGCGTGGCCACCTCATGCATTCAGGCACGTTCAATGGCCATCTCGCGGCCGCCGCGGCCGGAGCCGTCACCCTGCACCACCTCGACGCCACCGATATCGAACGACTCGACCGCGCGGGCGGCTTTCTGGCGGAGCGGATCATCCAGGCCGCCACGCGGGCTGGTCTTCCCATGTCCGTGACCCGGGCCGGATCAATCTTGAATGTGCACTTCACCTCGTCGGCCCCGACCAACGCCGCTGATGTGCGCGCAGCCGCCGGCCCGCTCCTACCGGCATTGCACCTCGCCCTGCTCCTCCAAGGTGTCTACACGACCCCGCGCGGCATGATCAGCCTTTCCACTGTTACGAGCGATGAGGAAGTCGAAGCCGCAGCGGTGGCGTATGAGAATGCCTTCAACCGCCTCAACGCTCGATGATCACCGAAGCGCCACCCGCACGGTTTCCGGCGGCACCGTGGACATGATCAGAACCGAAGAGCCGCCTCCTCGCCCGGACCCGCCACGTTGTCGGCGCCGGCCGACCGCGGCGCGCCTCCACCCGGGCCTTGCGATCAGTCACCCGACCGACCGGTACGGGCTGACCACCGCAACCGTCGTGCCGCTGCAGGCACTGCCCCACGGACACGGCGTCACGGTGGCCGACGAGGATCTGGCCCGCAAGGCCCGACATCGGCGTACCGCGCGACTGAGACGCCATCGCGCACGGTTGACCGCGTCTTTGAGTGAGCCTTCAGAACCCGAGGAGAGCCTCCGCCATGACTAGACCGACCTCGTCCGCCGCTATCGTGACCGGCGCCGCGGTGATAGCTGCGCAACAGGGAAGGCGCACGCGGTCAACGACGCCTCCACCACCGGCTGATCGCTCCGCGCTGCCACGGATCGCCGAGGCCGATCCCGCCGAGGGCTACCTGACGGAGTCGTGGATGGCGGCCATCGTCACCGGCAGCACCGAGGCGAAGCAGCAGCGCGCGGTCAAGGTGAAGCGCTCATGACCGGGGCAAAGACGCCGGAGCCGATCCGGCCGCCCGCAGCGAACGTGCGGGAGACCACGGAGATAGGGCGATTCCTGGGCTGGCTGGAACGTGAGCGTGGGCTGCATTTCGACGACTACGACGCGCTGCACCGCTGGTCCGTCGACGATCTGGAAGGATTTTGGTCGGCGGTCTGGGAGTTCTTCCAGGTACGCGCGCACACCCCATTCGAGAGGGTGTTGGGCCGGCGTGAGATGCCTGGAGCGGAGTGGTTCCCCGGGGCGACGCTAAACTACGCCGAGCACGCCGTCGGGCTCCTCGACGCTCCGGATCGGGACGCCGGAGAAGTGGCGCTGCTGGGGTTCTCCCAGACTCGCGAGCCGGTGGAGCTGACCTGGGGGCAGTTGCGCGAGCAGGTGGCCCGCGCCCGGGCAGGGCTGCGAAGGCTCGGCGTCACCAGCGGTGACCGGGTGGTCGCATACTTGCCGAATATCCCGGAGACCCTGGTGGCGTTCCTGGCCACGGCGAGCCTGGGCGCGGTGTGGGCGAGCTGCGCCCCGGAGTTCGGCGCCCGAAGCGTCGTCGACCGCTTCGGTCAGGTCGAGCCGATGGTGCTTCTGACCGTGGCCGGGTACGGCTATGGCGACAAGGAGGTCGACCGTCGCGAGCAGGTGGCGGTGATACGGGCTGGCCTGCCCACCGTGCGGCACGTTGTCCACGTCCCCTATGGCGAGAACCACCTACCCGGCACGGTCGGCTGGGACGAACTACTTGCCGAGCCGGGCGAGCTCGCGTTCGACCCAGTGCCGTTCGCGCACCCGCTGTACGTGCTGTTCTCCTCAGGGACGACCGGAAAGCCGAAGGCGATCGTGCACGCCCACGGCGGAATCCTGCTCGAGCATCTGAAGAACCATGGCCTGAGCTGGGACCTGCGTCCAGGTGACCGGATCCTGTGGTTCTCCACCACCGCGTGGATGATGTGGAACGCGTTGGTATCGGGGCTGCTGGTACGGGCATCGATCGCCATGATCGACGGCAACCCTCTCTACCCGGACCTGCGCTGGCAGTGGCGACTGGCGGCCGAGATAGGTGCCACTCTGATGGGCGCCAGCCCAGGATTCCTGATGGCGTGCCGCTCCGCCGGTGTGCGGCCGGCGGCGGAGTTCGACATGTCGCGGGTCCGCCAGATCGGCGCTGCGGGCAGCCCCCTGCCACCGGAGGGCTATGGGTGGGTCGCCGAGCAGTTTGGACCCGGCGTACTGCTCAATGTGGGCAGCGGCGGCACCGACGTCTGCTCCGCAATCTTACAGGGCAGCCCGCTCCAGCCGGTCTGGGCAGGGGAGATTTCCGGCCCCTGCCTTGGGGTCGACGCACATGCGTTTGACGAGAAGGGTAACGCGGTGGTCGGTGAGCTGGGCGAGTTGGTGATCACCGCCCCGATGCCGTCGATGCCGGTTGGATTCTGGGGCGACCATGACGGGACCCGCTACCGCGACGCCTACTTCGCGCCCTACCCCGGAGTGTGGCGGCACGGCGACTGGGTGCGGATTTCCCCGGTCGGGAGCGTTGAGGTCGCCGGACGGTCCGACGCCACCCTCAACCGCGGCGGAGTCCGGCTCGGTACAGCGGAATTCTACCTGGTCGTGGAGGGCCTCCCAGAGGTCGTCGACAGCCTGGTGGTGCACCTGGAAGACCCGGCGGGCGGCAACGGGGAGTTGCTGTTGTACGTCCAGTTGCACGACGGAGTCGAGCTCGACGACGCGCTGCGCCACCGGATTATCATCGCCCTGCGCACGCAGTTGTCCCCACGGCACATCCCCGACGTGCTCGCGGCCGTACCGATGGTGCCACGCAACCGGACGGGCAAGAAGCTGGAACTGCCGGTCAAGCGGATCCTGCTGGGCGCGGAGCTCGACGACGTCGCCAGCCGCGACGTGCTCGCGGACCCGACGGCGCTCGACGTGTTCGTTGCCCTCGCCGCGGCCCGGGGGCAGCGATGAGCGTGGCCAGTCAGCAGGGTCTTTGTCGTCGGGACCGCCAGTTGGACGGGCCACCTCTGGCTCACGGCCTTGACGTGAGCGCGACCGACCTGTCACCGGGATCAGAGGAGCGGCTGCGCACCGACAGCGCGGCGCGCTGGCCGACTCTCGCGCCGGTCGAGGACGCGTCTCCATCGCAGCTCACGTTCAGCCCGGACTCTGAGCAAGGCCGTCGCGGGCGCGGAATCGACAGAACCGAGCTCGTCGCCCATCGCGACACTGTCCTGACCCCACTGCTCGCCACCAAGGCCCATGCCGAACGTCCCCAACCTGGATCCCCTGAAGAAAGGCAACACATGGATCTCACGGCATTCGACGCCATCGACGTGCACGTGCACGTCGAACAGGACGGCCACGGTTGCTACTCGCTTGATCAGGAGTTGCTCGACGCCTCGGCGAAGTACTTCCGAGCCAACGCCGACCGCCCCCCCACCGTGGCGGCGATCGCCGAGCTCTACCGCGCCCACCGCACCGCCGCGGTGGTGTTCACGGTCGACGCCCCCGCCGGCACCGGGCATCCGCCGCTGTCCAGCGAGGAGATCGCCGAGGCCGCCGCCGAGCATGCCAACGTACTGATCCCGTTCGGTTCGGTCGATCCGCACGCCGGCAAGGCCGCTGTCGCCCGCGCCCGCCGGCTGGTCACCGAGCACGGAGTGCGAGGGTTCAAGTTCCACCTCGGTCGGCCGAACGAGCACCATCAGCCCCAACGTCGACTTGCAAGTGGTCATCGCACCGCCTCAGACTCGCCAGCAGAGGGATGCGTTCGAAGAAGCTCAGCAGGTGTTCCACAATCTGTCCGCTGAAGTTCATGACCTCGCCGACGTATCAGCTGTCACGTCGAAGGCAGCCGAGCTGGCACAATCGCTCCGGTAGCTCTTGGGCTGCGACCTCTGATTTGCCACATCATGCCGATGACCGGATGAGGAGGACGGTGCGTGCCTGGCGAGGTCCTGCTCGACATCGCCGACGAGGTTGGCACCGGCCAAATCACGCTGGTCCATGGCCTCCCACATCGCCAACAGGACTTCTGACAGATTCTGGATGTCCGAGGGCACCGTCGCGCGGCGACTGGAGCCCGGCACTCGCTGCGGCACGCGTTTGGGATGGCGCCGCTCGAGCTCGGGACAGTCCGTTGACGACGCCCGTACGAGATCGCATGTTCCCCTATCGTTCTGCGTCGCGGAGGGATCGCCGAAGTGGAGGGCGCAGCGCGAGGCCGTCGAAGAAGGTCAGACCTTTTTGACGACGATCGAGTTCGGGACCAGCTTCTCCAGGTCGTCCACATCCGAAGTGAAGACGGTGACCTGCCCCTTTTGCTTGCGCGCTATGACAGCGAGCACCGCATCGATCGCGTACCTGTGACCGTGCAACTTGGCATCGGCCAAGAGCCCGCGAGCCTGGCGGGCCTGGCGGGCCTCGTCCTTCCCGAGGTCGGCGACGTTGAGCCGGGAGAGCACCCAGTCCCAGCGTTGCTCGGTAATCCTGCCGTCGTACGCCTCGACCACCGTGAGCGGAGACGTCACCACCTCTGCCTGCCCCCGGGCCGCGAGGTCGAGCCAGGCGATCATCTTCCTGTCGCCCCGCACAGCCAGTGACAAGGCCTCGCAGTCGAGCACGAAGATTCGCAGCGGCGGCTGCCCGTGCTCAGCGCTTCGCTTGCTCACGCAGCGTCTCCTGCGTTGCGCTTTCGGCGGGCGTGGCGGCGCTCGTGCTCGGCGTCGAGATCTTCCAACTCCTCAATGGCTGCCGCGCGCTCGTCGTCGGTGACCGGTCCGTACTCTTCCTCCAGCCAGTTCACCAGCTCCAACAGCCGGTCGCGGTCACGCTTGAAGCGCAACGCCTCGGCGACGTACGCCGACAGGCCCCGCTCTGCCGCCTCCGCGCGGATCTCCTCAAGGAGGTCCTCGGGGATGGTCACCGTGACCTTCTTAGTTGCCATACTTGAGACCATACTCTTGGTATCGGCCTCCTTACCAGCGCTTCAGAGGGTCGTGGCGAACCACCGTGTTCCTACTGTCTGGTCCCGATCGCACCGGTACGTGGAGTCGGGTGAGGGCGAGGGATTCGGCGACGCAGACGGCACCCGCTACGGCCGCTGACCGACGAACTTGTTCAAGAGGCCGAACGGACGCTTGGCGTGAAGCTTCCAGCCACTCGTGCCTTTCCCTGACCTGATGGGCATCGGCCACGACGAGCATGCGACCTCCATCCTCGATACGCCGTACCTGGTGGAGGAGTGGGGCCTGCCCAGCCCGGTTGTCCTCCTCGCGGGCGACGGCCGGGACCTGTGCCCCTCAGGGTGAGCCATTGGTCACCTGGTTCGACGCAGACGAGGAAACCGAGCTGCTCCTCGCTCATGACCTTCGGTGCTTCGTCGAGGGGCTCACACCACCGCCATGATCTTGCCCACGTGGCCATGTACGACCCTCCACCACCCCCAAATGCCACCAAGTCCGTACACATCCTGTCATCGATGCGTTTGACACCGCCACCGTAATGGAACGTACAGTCACAATATGACTACAGAGGGTAGTCAACAGGAGGTGTCGACATGGGGAACTTCAACGTCGTGACGGTGCCGGCGAAGGCCGAGGGCGGGGTGAAGTCCGGCGTGACGGTTCAGCGCGACGAGGTCTTCACCGTCTCCGGGAGCGGGCGGGCAGCCTACAACGGGGGAGACGTAACCTTTCCCGACGGGACACGGTACATCGAGGGCAAGTACTCCGGCGCGTACATGCAGCCGGACGTCGTCCTGAGCGGAGCCCCGGTGGGGATGCTGATCGCCCGGATCGGTTCGGGTCCGTGGCTTGTGGTCGGCTCCTCCCAGACCTTCCGTGCACAGGAGGACGGCGAGGTGATCGTCGCGTTCAACGACCGGCCCGGAATGTACGGTGACAACTCCGGCGAGTACGTCGCGATGATCGAAAACCACGGCAGCATCTAGTAGATGCTCTTGTGCGGTCGGTTCGGGGTGCGGTGTCGGTGTCGGTGTTGCCACCGACCCGTTTCCCTGAGCCGCCGAAGCCCCGTCGCCGCTACGGCGTACGGGGCTTCGCTGTACGGCGGGGCTTGCCATCGCCCGCCACAAATCACGGCTGGTCGGGCTGGCCATTGATGATCGTCAGTCAGCTCGTCACTCCCTCCGGGGCCGTTCTCCCTGCTCACCTCGGTACACGGTGAGCGCCCGTGAGCGCGTCTCGAAGGGTATCCGTGTGCGAGGACTTCCGCTCTTCAAGCAGCTTCTTCACGTCGATGAGTTCGTTGCGAGCGTGGCGGTTCAGCTCGACGGCATCAGCCACGATCGGGAGACTGACCTGTAGGGCCGCAGCGTCATCCCCTGCCTTGGCGTGGGCTTTGGCCAGGCAGGAGCCGTACCAGGCGCGGTCGCGCTTGTACGATTCGGGCAGGCTCGCCAGTCCGGCCGTGAGCAGATCGACGGCCTTGGGCCAGTTGGACAGGTGCAGCTCGGTCATACCGCGCTGGAGGCGGAACCAGGTCTCGTCGTAGAAGTACATCCAGGCCGGTTCGTCGTCGGCGTGGTCGGTAGCCTGGCGGATGAGAGCTTCGGCCTCGTCCAGGAGCGTGCGGGCTGTTCTGGCCTCTCCTGCCAGTGCGTGACCTCGGGCTGCCATCTGGGTGGCCATGCCGCGTACGCCTGGCGTCACCCGGCCGTCGTGCCAGCGGGCGGCCTCGGCGAGCCGTACGGTTCTGCGGGCGTTGCCCGCGCTCCATGCCTGGTGGGCCTTCATGCTGAGCGTGGTGGTGGCCATGTTGACGTCGCCTATCTCCAACGCCCAGTCGTGGGCACGGTCGTACCAGGCGAGCGCAGCGGCCTGGTCGTCGATGTCGAGTGACATCCAGGCGACGAACTGGGCGTACTGGGCCGCCAGATCGGCCACGCTGTCGGCGATGGTGCCGCGCGCGCTCTGGGCCAGCTCGACCACGATGCCGAGCTGCTGGCGTACGACACCGAGCAACGGCCGCGAGCCAATGGTGTCCTCGACTTTGCGGTGCTCGGCCAGACAGGTGACCAGCCAGTCCACAGTGCCTTGATCGATCCGGCGCGGGTCCTCGAGGGTGCGGGTTATGCGGTCGCAGAGATCGGCGTCCGGGGCGACGGTATGGAGGGGCAGGGCGGGGATGGGCAGGTGGGGGCGCTCTTCGAGGTCGAACAGCTCTGCCTCGGTGGTGTTGAGGGCGCGTGCATATAGGAGGCGATAGCGCTCGCTGGGGTAATGCTCGCCGTGTTCCCAGCCTCTGATGGTCCGCGTCAGGTCTGCCACGCTGGGGAGAGGGTCGTCCGCCACGTCCTTGAGCTTTCGGGCCATGTCCGCCACCGTGTCGACCTTGGCTTTGCGCTCGGCGCGTAGCCGTTCCGCCCACGCGGCGGGTGTTCCTGGGGCGCCCATCGTTCACCTCGGATATCGCGGATACGGCCGTGTCCCGTGCTATCTCGTATTGTCATCGTGCCCGGTGAATACGGGGCCGCTTTGCTTGAGGTGATGAATCCTTCACGAGTTCCGACGAACACCGACGCGGCCGTTTGTGCGATGCGGCGCCTGCGTGCGGAGCTGGGCCATCTCGGGATACAGGCCGATCTTCACCATGGACATGGCGTGGCGCTGGTCAGCGTTGGGGCGGAACTGGTCGTCTGGTCGGACGGTTTCCGCCTCCTGTGGTGGGGTGGCGGCACCTCTGAGGTAACTGGGTACAGAAGATATGTCGTCCGCTCGGTGAGCAACCCGGCGGCCACCGCTAGACGGATCGCGTTGCGGTACGCCGAGTTGCAGGACGATCAACCGCTACCGGAACTCGTGGCGGAGATGTCGTGACCACCGTGTCCGAGTGCCTGAGTCCGCACATACCGACGGCTCAGCGTGATCATGTACCGCTCGTGTGGCTGCCACCACGCGCGGCCCTGGCTCGCGTCCGCGTCGTGGCATGGACGTGTGTATGTCGGGCGGCGTTCTACGAGCTGTGCGAAGGCGGCGGGCAGGCATTCATCCGCCGTACCGTCCAGGCCGAAGCGGGCAACGTGGTACACGAGACCTACCGAAGCTCGGTGACCGAGGCCCATGAGATCTGGAGGGCGTGGCCTCCTCCTCATCCCTGCCTCCTCGACCTGGCCTGCGCGCTCGTGTGGCAAGAACTCGCCGTGCGGTACTCGGCGCACGCCCGGGGGTGCAGGGGGCCGGGAGGCCCCCGCCTGGGGGTGTGGGGGGCTCGGCCCCCCACTCGGCGCAGCCCGAGTCGCGTCGCGCGTAGCGCGTCTCTTGCGAGGACCATGCTTTTGGGGCCTTAGCTTTTGGGGCCTTGCTTTTGGGGCCTTGCGAGGATCCCGCTTTCAGGAGGTTGCGTCGAGGCGCTGGCGTTGGGGTACGACCGTGTACTTCGGGTCGGCGGCTGAGGCGCGGCCGGCGGCGAGGAGGCCGAAGCGGGTGCACAGGGAGCCGGCCGTGAGGGCGAGGCCGGACAGGGCTGTGAGGGTGCGGCTTCGGCCGGCGACCGGGGCGAGCAGGCCGCCGCCCAGCGTGAGGATGCGGGCCGCGCGCATGAAGCGTCCCGCCCGCCCCTCCCGGTACGGCTCGCCGACGAAACCCAGCCGGTGTTCCATGACCGCGCCCGAGATCGTCTCCATGGCCGCCCCGAGCGCCGCCACCGTGCGGGCGGGTCCGGCGTCGGCCCGGGGCGTTCCCAGCATGGCGACCGCCCCGGCGGCGGCCAGGGCGCTCCCGGCGAACAGGAGCGGCAGTTCCCGGTACGCCTCGTGCCAGGCGGGCACAGCAGTGTCGGCGACCAGGACGGCGGTGTAGGTGGCGGTGAGGGGGCCGGTCAACCCGGTGGCGAGGGCCGCCGCGTCGCCCAGGCGCGGCAGTATCCCGGTGAGCTCGGAGGACGCGGCGGCGGCCGACAGCCCGCCATGGGTGGCCAGGATCCACGAGCCGACGCTCATCGGCGAGGTGGGTTTGAAGACGCGCAGCATGTTGAGGAAGCGTTCGGGCCGGCCCAGCTCGGTGGCGAGGAGGCCGACGCCGGTGGCCGCGCCGAGGGCGGCGGCGATCCTGGCGGTGCGGGCCAGCCTGGCGTGGCCCGTGAGCCTGGCCACGACCGCCATCGTCGATGAGGCTCCGGACATGCCGCCTAGATAGAGGTATGTCGGCATGTTGGGTTCGTGCCAGACCGGGGGCTTGATGACGGGACGGCCATAGTACGAGCGGAACTCGGCCTCGGGCACCATCTCCTGCTCCCGGCCCGCCACCGTACGAGCCCGGCCCGCCGCCGTACGGGTCCCCCCCTCCGCGATCCCACGCGCGTCCTCGCTCCTCACGACGCCGATCCCCTCCCCCTCGACCCCAGGAACGCGACCGCCACCGCACCGGCCAGTGACACGGCCGCCGCCCCCGCCCAGCGCCACATGGCGGGCAGGTCACGGGTGGTCGCCACGGGGTCGGGTGGCAGGCCGTACACCTCGGGCTCGTCCAGCAGCAGGAAGAACGCACCGGCCCCGCCCACCCCGTCGTCCGGGTTCTCGCCGTACAGCCGGGCCTCGTCGTGCCCGTCGGCGTGCAGCCGGGCCAGCCGGTCCTCGGCCCGCTCGCGGAGCTCGTCGAGCGGCCCGAACTGGATCGAGTCGGTCGGGCACGCCTTGGCGCACGCGGGTTCGAGCCCGCCGCGCTGCCGGTCGTAGCACATCGTGCACTTCCATGCCCGCCCGTCGTCCTCCCGGCGGTCGATGACGCCGAACGGGCAGGCGGGCACGCAGTAGCCGCAGCCGTTGCAGATGTCCGGCTGCACGACCACCGTGCCGAACTCGGTCCGGAACAGCGCGCCGGTCGGGCAGACGTCCAGGCAGGCGGCGTTCGTGCAGTGCTTGCACACGTCCGACGACATGAGCCACCGGTCCACCCCGTCATCACCGTGAACGGACACCTCATGCGCCTGTTCGATGAAGGCCACGTGCCGCCAGGTGCTCGCCCCCAGCATGCCGGTGTTGTCGTACGAGGTCGCCTCGAACACGAACCCGTCGTCGGGCAGCTGGTTCCACTCCTTGCAGGCCACCTCGCACGCCTTGCAGCCGATGCAGACGCTGCTGTCGGTGAAGAAGCCCATCCGTTCAGCCATCAGATTCTCCCGAGGGGACCGTCGCCTTCAGGCGTCGGGGGAGTCGGGAGTGGGAGGGCCGCCAAAGCCCGAGCGTGCGGTGACCTGTCAGATCCGCGCATCAGAGTCTCCTTCCGGGTTTTGTCGGTACCGGCCGATAGCATTTGATCAGTCCGGTCGGGGTAGAGGAGGTGGGCGTGCGCAGGTCGTTCAAGTTCCTGCTGCGTCCTACCGCCGGCCAGGTGGCGGCGCTCGCGGCGTGCCTGGATGACCACCGCGACCTGTACAACGCCGCTCTTGAACACCGTCGTACGGCCTACCGCAAGGCAGGTGTGACGGTCCGGTACGGCGAGCAGTCGGGCGAGTTGAAGCACATCCGCGCCGACGACCCCGACGGGCAGGGCCGGTGGTCGTTCTCCTCCCAGCAGGCCACGCTGCGCAGGCTGGACAAGGCCTTCCGCGCGTTCTTCTCGCGGGTCAAGACCGGGAGCAAGGCGGGCTTGCCGCGGTTCAAGGGCCGGGGCTGGTTCGACACGGTCGAGTGGCCCAAGGACGGCGACGGCTGCCGGTGGGACTGTCAGCCCGAGCACCCGGCCGCGACATTCGTCCGCCTTCAGGGCATCGGGCATGTGCGGGTGCACCGGCACCGGCGGTTCCTGGGAACCGTGAAGACGATCAGCGTCAAGCGGGAAGGCTCCCGCTGGTTCGTGGTCCTGTCCTGCGATGACGTGCCCGCCGGGCAGTTGCCCGGCACAGGCGCCGCGGTCGGCTTGGACATGGGTGTCGCCTCGCTGGTGGTCACCAGCGACGGCGTGCACGTCGCCAACCCGCGTCACCTGGCCGCGGCCGCCGCCCGGCTGGCGGCCGCGCAGCGGGATCTTGCCCGTAAGAGGCGCGGGTCCAGGCGCCGCCGTACGGCTGTGGCCCGGGTCGCGGCGCTGCACGCGAAGGTGCGGCGAGGTCGACTCGACGCGGCGCACAAGGCCGCGCTGGCGCTGGTGCGCGACTACGACGTGATCGTGCACGAGAACCTGCAGATCGCGAACATGACCCGGTCGGCATCCGGCACGATCGACGCTCCTGGTAGGAACGTCGCCCAAAAGTCCGGCCTCAACCGAAGCATCCTGGACGCGGGTTGGGGGGTGTTCCTGCAGGTCCTCGCGCACAAGGCTGAAAGCGCCGGTCGAGAGCTGATCGCAGTCGATCCCCGCAACACCTCCCGCACGTGCGCCCGCTGCGGGCACTGCGCCAAGGAGAACCGCGTCACCCAAGCCGAGTTCGCCTGTCAGGCGTGCGGGCACACCGCGCACGCCGACATCAACGCGGCAACCAACATCCTCAGGGCAGGGCTTGCCCTTCGCCGGGCTGCGGAAGCGGCTTAGCGAGAAGCCGCTTCCTTCATGAGGCGGAGGAGTCACGGCGGTACATCTCCAGTAGGTCGAGCGCGGCGCGGCCCCTCGGCCGCCTGCCGGGGCGCACGTCGCACGTCATGGCCTTGCCCTCCTGGATGTAGACGTTCGGGTCCAGCACCAGCGGCAGCAGGTCGTTGGTCACGTCGCCGGTCACCAGGCCGCCTCCGCCCCACCCCCAGTGGTACGGCAGCCCGACCTGGTGGATCACCCTTCCCTGGACGCGCAGCGGCCGTACGCGGGCGGTGACCAGCACCCTGGCCTCCAGCACGGCGCGGGTGGTCACGATCGTGGCCCAGCCGCCGTTGGCCAGCCCCAGCTCGGCGGCCAGCCGCGGTGAGACCTCGCAGAACAGCTCGGGCTGCAGCTCGGCGAGGTAGGCGAGTGGGCGGCTCATGGCGCCGGCCGTGTGGTGTTCGGTCAGCCGGTACGTGGTCAGCACGTACGGGAAGCGTGGCGACTCCGGCGGGTTGTACGGGCTCTCCGGGCGGTCGTAGGTGCGCCGGGCGGGGTTGGCCTGCCGGCCGTACAGGGGATTGCGGATCGGCGACTCGTGCGGCTCGTAGTGGGCGGGCAGCGGGCCGTCGGCGAGCCCGGCGGGCACGTACAGCCAGCCCTTGCCGTCGGACTGCATGATGAACGGGTCGGTGCCGGAGAGCGCGGCCTCGGCCCGCGCCGCGTCGGGTGGCCGGTAGTCCGGTGGCTTGGTGCGCTCGAAGTCGGGCACGTCGAGCCCGGTCCACTCGCCGAGTTCGGCGTCCCACCAGACGTACGCCTTGCGCTCGCTCCACGGGCGGCCCTCGGGGTCGGCGGAGGCCCGGTTGTAGAGGATCCGCCGGTTGGCCGGCCAGGCCCAGCCCCATTCGGGTGCCACGTGGGTCTGCTCCCGTCCCGGCCGGCGGCGGGCGGCGTGGTTGACCTCGTCGGCGTAGACCCCGCAGTAGATCCAGCAGCCGCAGCGCGTGGACCCGTCGGGCCGGAGCTGGGTGGACGACGACAGCGCGCGCCCGTCCGGGCCGACCCCGTTGATCTCGCGGAGCACGGCGGCCGCCGAGGGCTCGCGGTGCTCGCCGTGCTCCGGGTAGTCCCACGTCAGGTCGCGCAGCGGCCGGTCCGTCTCGTCGCCGGTCAGCCGCTGCCTGATCAGCTTGCCGAGGTGGTAGTAGAACCACAGGTCGCTGCGGCAGTCGCCGGGCGGGTCGAGCGCCTTCTCACGCCATTGCAGCAGGCGCTGCGTGTTGGTGAACGTGCCCTCCTTCTCCACGTGGCTCGCGGCGGGCAGGAAGAACACCTCGGTGCCGATGTCCTCGGTACGCTGCTCCCCGGTCGCCAGCTCCGGACCGTCCTGCCAGAACGTGGCGGTCTCCACCAGCGTCATGTCGCGCACGACCAGCCAGTCGAGGTTGGCCAGGCCGAGGCGCTGCGCCCGGCCTCCGGAGGAGCCCACGGCGGGGTTCTCCCCGATCACGAAGTAGCCCTTGACCGTGCCGTCGATCTGGCCCATCACGGTCGTGTAGTGGCTGTGGTCGCCGGTGAGGCGGGGCAGGTAGCCGAAGCAGTAGTCGTTCGCCTCGGTGGCCGCGTCGCCCCACCAGGCCTTGAGCAGGCTCACGAGGTAGGAGCTCCGGTGGCCCCAGAACCCGGTGTCGCCCCCCTCCAGCTCCAGGTACTGGCCCAGATCGCGGTGCCGGTGCGCGTTCGGCATGGCGAGGTAGCCCGGCAGGATGTTGAACAGCGTCGGGATGTCGGTCGAGCCCTGGATGCTGGCGTGCCCGCGCAGCGCCAGGATGCCGCCGCCGGGCCGCCCCATGTTCCCGAGGAGGAGCTGGAGGATGGAGGCCGTGCGGATGTACTGGGCGCCCACGGTGTGCTGGGTCCAGCCGACGGAGTAGACCCACGCGGTGGTGCGCTCCCGGCCGGAGTTCGCGGTGATCGCCTCGGCCAGGTCGGCGAAGTCCGCCCGCGAGATGCCGCACAGCCGCTCGACCAGCTCCGGGGTGTAGCGGGCGAAGTGCCGTTTGAGGATCTGGTACACGCAGCGCGGGTGGGTCAGCGTCGGGTCCGTCCGCGGGCGCGGGTGCGCGGCGGCGCCGCCCGCCCCGTACCTGTCGGGCCCCGCGGCCAGGGTGTGGTGCAGGCCGCCCTCCACGTGCTCGCCGGTGGGCTGATCCCCCGTGCCCTCGTACGCCCAGCTCCTCGGGTCGTAACTGCGCGTCTCCGGGTCGAAACCGGAGAACAGGCCGTCGAGGTCCTCGGTGTCGCGGAAGTCCTCGGACACGAGGGTCGCCGCGTTGGTGTACGCCAGCACGTACTCGCGGAAGTCCAGCCCGCCCTCGAGCACGTGATTGATCAGCGCCCCGAGCAGCACGATGTCGCTGCCCGCGCGGATCGGCAGGTGCCGGTCGGCCAGGGCGCTGGTCCGGGTGAAGCGCGGGTCCACGTGGAACACCCTCGCGCCCCGTTCCTTGGCCTCGACCACCCACTGGAACCCCACCGGGTGGCATTCGGCCATGTTGGAGCCCTGGATGACGATGCAGTCCGCGCCTGCCAGGTCCTGCTGGAAGGTGGTCGCGCCGCCACGGCCGAAGCTGGTCCCCAGACCGGGGACGGTGGAGGAGTGTCAAATGCGCGCCTGGTTCTCCACCTGGATCGCGCCGAGGGCGGTGTAGAGCTTCTTCATCAGGTAGTTCTCTTCGTCGTCGAGCGTCGCTCCGCCCAGGCCGGCGATGCCCAGGGTACGGCGCACGACCATGCCGTCGTGGGTCTGCTGCCAGGTCTCGCGCCGGGTGCGCACCACCCGCTCGGCGATCATGTCCATGGCGGTGTCGAGGTCGAGCCGCTCCCAGGCGGTGCCGTACGGCCTGCGGTACAGCACCTGGGTCTGGCGGCCTGGATGGGTGACGAGCTGCTTGCTCGCCGAGCCCTTGGGGCACAGCCGGCCGCGTGAGATCGGCGAGTCGGGGTCGCCCTCGATCTGGGTGACCCTGCCGTCCTTGACGTAGACGAGCTGGCCGCAACCGACCGCGCAGTAGGGGCAGATCGACCGGGCTACCTTGTCGGCCGCCTCGGTGCGGGGGCGCAGCGCGTCGGTGCGGGCGGAGCGCGCGGCATCGCTCCGGCCGTCCTGTCCCTTGAGCTGCCGGATCACCGGCCAGCGGGCGAGCCATCCCCCACGTGACACAACGCGAGACCTGCCCGCATTCGCCGGATCTAATCAAGCGGAGTCCGGGCCTGATCAAGCTCCGGGCTGATCAAGCGGATTCCGGGCCTGATCAAGCGGATTCCGAGCCGGACGCGACCGCGTCCGCCCGCTCCTCCGCCTCGACGGCGAGCTCCTCGTGCCACAGCCGCCGCATCTCCGGGCAGCTCTCCAACAGCTCGCCGAGCGGCCCGCACCCGGCGACCCGGCCGCGGTCGAGCACGATCACCTGATCCGCCCGTTCCAGCGCCGCCTGCCGGTGCGACACCACCAGGAGCGTCCCCGGGCCGCTTCCGTCGCGGGCGGCGCCGGCGATCCGCTCCCACAGCGACCGCTCGGTCTCGACGTCCAGCGCGGACGACAGGTCGTCCACGACCAGCACGTCAGGGTCCCGCACCAGCGCCCGCGCGGCGGTCGCCCGCTGCGCCTGGCCGCCCGAGAGCCGCACCCCGCGCGAGCCGACGACCGTGCCGAGCCCGTCCGGCATGGCGGCCAGGTCGTCCTCCAGCGCCGCCAGCCCCACCGCACGGCCGAGACGGTCGTCGGCGGGCAGGCCGAGGAGCAGGTTCTCGCGCAGCGACGCCGAGAACAGCCGGGGCACCTGCGCCGCGTACGCGGCCCGGCCAGGCACCAGGAACGTCCCCGGGTCGCCGACCCGCCGGCCGTTCCAGGAGATCGTCCCCGCGTCCAGCGGCAGCAGGCCCAGCAGCGCCCGGACCAGCGTCGTCTTGCCCGAACCGACCGCGCCGGTGATCACCGTGAACGAGCCCCGCCTCAGCGTCAGGTCCACCTCCCGCACGCCGCGCCCGGTCCCGCCGTGGCGCACGGTGAGCCCGCGCGCCTCCAGGACCTCCAGCCGGTCCCCGCGTTCGCGAGGCACGGCCCCGGCCGGTGGCGGCTGCCGGTGGAACCCGACGCCGGTGTCGCGCGAAAGGTGGTCGGCGCCCTCGCGGGCGGCCATCATGCCGGTGAGCCGCTCGGTCGCGACCGCGGCCTGCGGCAGGCGGGAGAGGATCACGCCGATGGTCCGCGGCAGCGCCGTCAGCCAGCCGACGTAGCTGGTGAACAGCGCGAGATCGCCCACCGTGAACTCGCCTCGGCGCATCGCCGGCGCGGCGAGCAGCAGGACGAGACCGATGCTGATCTCCACGGTCGCGCCGGTCGCGGTGTCCAGCAGGTCGGTCGCCAGCCGGTCCTTGACGGCGGCGTCGCGCCGCCGGCGGTTGTGCGCGCGCAGGCGCTCCAGCGCCGCGCCCTCCGCACCGGCCGTCTTGAGCGCCGGCACGCCCGCGAAGATCTCGCCGATGTACGCCGTGACGGCCGCGCCGAGCACCCGGGCGCGCCGGTGCAGCCGCCGGATCCGCTCCCTCATGAAGCGGCTCAGCACCCCGGCGGCCACCATCGGCACGACCAGCACCAGGGTGATGACGGGGTCGATCGAGGCCATGACGGCCACGGCGGCCCCGCCGAAGAGCACCCCGCCGGCCAGCGGGACCGACTCGTCGGTGAAGTTCACCAGGTCGCTCACGTCGTCGCGGAGGCGCGCGACGGACTCGCCCGGCGAGTGCGGCAGCCGGGACGCGGCGGCCCCGCGAGCGGTCAGCACCGAGCGCAGCACGTTGGCCCGCAGCAGGGTGGCCGCGGCGCACCACCAGTAGACGCCGTACGTCCACGCGGTGACCAGCACCAGCCCGCGCACCACCTCCACGCCCACGAACGCCGCGCACAGCCACAGCGCCTGGGCCGGCCCTGCGGCGCGCTGCCCGCTGATCTGGTCGAAGAGCTCCCGCAGCACCAGCCCGCTCGCGAGCGGGATGACGCTGACGGGCATCCACAGCAGCGCGCCGATCAGGTAGCGCCGCAGGTCGAACCGGATGAGCCGGGCGACCACCAGCCAGACGGGCCTCATCGGCGCACCCCCGCCAGGTCCAGCATCCGCGCGAACCGGCTGCCCGGGTCGGCGACGAGGTCCTCGCGACGGCCGTACTCGACCACCCTGCCGCCGGCGATCACCGCGACCTTGTCCACCCGCGCCAGCGACGAGAGCCGGTGCGCGATGATCACGCCGGTGCGGCCGGCGAGCAGCCTGTCCACGCTCCGCTCGACGAGCCGCTCGGTGGCCGGATCGAGCCTGCTGGACGCCTCGTCCAGCACGACGAGCCCGGGGTCGGCGAGCAGCGCCCGCGCGAACGCGAGCAACTGCGCCTCACCCGCCGACACGCCGCCTGCCGTCCCCGGTGACCCGCCGCCTGCCGTCCCGCCGCCTGGCGCAGCCTCGCCCGCGGACGGGCCG
>NZ_QNFZ01000068.1 GCF_003313395.1 Nonomuraea lactucae
CCCGTCCGCCCCGCCCGGCATCGCACCCGGCCCGTCCACGCCGCCGGTGGTCGCGTACGGCCCGTCCAGCCCGCCCGGGACCGCGTACGGCCCGTCCACCCCACCCGGGACCGCGTACGGCCCGCCGTCCGTTCCCGCGCCGGGCACCCCGAAATACGGCGGGCCGCCGCCGAAGAAGCGCACGGGGCCGATCGTCGTCGGCGCGACCGTGGCCGTCGTGCTGCTCATCCTGGCCGGGGTCGCGGTGGCCGTCGCGCAGCGGAAACCCCCGTCCACCGCCTCCCGGACCACCCCCACGGGATCCCGGTCCACTCCCACGGGATCCCGGTCCACTCCCGCGGCCACCGGCCCCACCGGCCGGACCCCCGCGCCGAAGGCGACCCCCACGAGCCGGAGGCTGGCCGGCGGCCCGATCACGCTGTACGAGCACCCGTCCGACCCGGTCAGGCTGACCTCGTACGAGCTCTACGACAAGAAGTCCGACGAGTGGGTGGACTACGCCAGAAGGTCGCTGAGCGGCCCGTTCACGAAGTACGCCGGCAACTGGGAGTCGCGGGTCTCCCCCGACGGCCGCTACCTGGCCGTCAGGGGCCGCACGTACACCTCCGACGACCACGACTCGATCCTCGTCACCGACCGGAGGTCGGGCACCTCGTTCTCGGTCAAGACGGTGCGCGACCCGCTGATCAGCAGCATCCGCGCCTGGTCGAGGGACAGCTCGAAGATCCTGCTCAACATCGAGAAGAAGGTCAAGGCCAAGAACGGCGAGCACGACTGGATCTACCCGGGATTCGTGATCATCGACGTGGCCGGGGCCAAGGCCCAGGTGAAGATCGTGCCCGGCGGATCCACGCGCACGACCGGGTTCGGCTGGGACAGCGAGGAGGCGGGCGTCGTCAACGTCGCGGGCGACAAGGAAGGGCTGCGCTTCTACGACGCCTCGGGCAAGTACGTCCGCGAGCTGGCGAACGTCGGCCCGCTGCCCTCCGGCACCCAGGACATCTTCTCCCCCTCGGGCGAGCTGTTCGTGACCGACTGCCCGCGCGGCGGGGGCGGCGACCACTGCGTCTGGGACACCGGCACCGGCGAGAAGGTCCACGCGTTCTCGTCCGACTGCGACAAGGTGCTCGGCTGGTACGACGAGACCCGCGTCTACTGCTGGGAGCAGGACAACTCCGCCAAGGACGAGATCCAGGTCGTGGGCTTCGACGGCAAGCTGGTGCGCAGGCTGCTGGACACACCGGGCGACCTCGACCTCAGCCCGGTCTTCACCGCCAACCCGACCCGGGGCTCCTGAACCACCTGGCGCACGGATCCGTCGTGAAGGTCATGAAGACGCTCATCCGTACGGCGATGGCGGCCGCGGCCCTCTTGACGGCCACCGCCGCGTGCACCCCTTCGGCCGGGGACTCGGCCCGGAACGCGGACCCGTCGACCGCGTTCCCCAAGCGACGACTGGACGCCGTACGGCTGGTCGCCTACCGCGGCTGCGATGAGATGCTGGCCGGTCTGCGTGAGCACGCCGCGAAGAGCGTCGGCCCGTGGGGCTTCGGCGGCCCGCGGCTGCTTCGCATGAAGCCGGAGGACACGGCGATGTCCACGGAGGCGAAGACCGCGGACACACCGGACCACTCGACCACCAACGTGCACGAGGCCGGAGTGGACGAGCCCGACCTGGTCAAGACCGACGGCAACCGCGTCATCACGGTCTCCGGCGGCACGCTGCGCGTCATCGACACCGCCACCAGGAAGGTCACGGCCTCCCTCAAGCTGACCAAGGACGGCGAGCCCGGCTACGTGCCCGCCGAACTGCTCGTGTCGGGTGACCGGGCGCTGGTGCTCATGCGGGGCGGCGAGATCGCGTACAAGGCCATCGCGCCCATGGGAGACACGCGCTACCTGCTCGTGGACCTGGCCGGCGAGCCGAAGACCCTCAGCACGATCAAGCCGCGGGGCGGCCACGTGGACGCCAGGATGGTCGGCTCGACCGTCAGGCTCGTCACCCGCAGCCAGCCCGACTTCACGTTCCCGCAGGTCAGGGACGGCGTCTCGGACAAGGAGCGCAAGCGGCTGAACCAGGCGGCGATCCGCCGGGCGCCGATCGACGCCTGGCTGCCCAAGGTCGAGATCACCGACGCCTCCGGCGCCGTCAGGACGGACTCCGTCGCGTGTGAGAAGGTCAGCCATCCCGCCGACTACACCGGCGCCTCGCTGCTGACGGTGCACTCGATCGACCTGGCGCAGGGCGTCACCACGGCCGGCACCGACCCGATCAGCCTGGCCGCCGACGGCGACATCGTCTACGGCACCGGCCAGAGCCTGTACGTGGCCAGCAACCCCCATTGGTGGTGGCCGGACGACGTCATCCTGGAGGACACCCCGCAGGCCCCGGCCACGGAGCCCGCCCCCGAGGAGCCCACGCCGTCCGTGACGTCCCCCTCCGAGCCCGCGCCGAGCGCGACGGCGTCCGTGTCGGAGCCGCCGCGGAAGCAGATGCCCAGTCCGGCCGTACGTCCGGAGGAGACGCAGGTGCACCGGTTCGACATCGGCCGGCCGGGCGCGCCCGTCTACGCGGCGTCGGGCAAGGTGCCGGGTCGGCTGCTGAACCAGTACTCCCTGTCGGAGCACGACGGTCACCTGCGCGTCGCGACCACGACCGGCTCCGACGGGCAGCGGCAGAGCCAGAGCCAGAGCCAGGTGCACGTGCTCAGGGCCGCGGACATGACGCAGGTCGGCGAGGTCGGCGGGCTGGGCAAGGGCGAGCAGATCTACTCGGTGCGCTTCATCGGCCCGGTCGGCTATGTCGTCACGTTCAAGCAGGTCGACCCGCTCTACACGCTGGACCTGCGCGACCCGGCGGCGCCGAAGGTCACCGGCGAGCTGAAGATCACGGGCTACTCCGCCTACCTCCACCCGGCCGGCGACGGGCGGCTGATCGGCATCGGCCAGGAGGCCAGCGAGCAGGGCAGGACGCTCGGCACCCAGGTCTCGCTGTTCGACGTCCGAGACCCGGCGAACCCGCGCAGAATGTCGCAGTTGTTCCAGAAGGACTCGGGCTCGGAGGCCGAGTGGGACCCGCACGCGTTCCTGTACTGGCCCAAGACGGGCCTCGCGGTGGTCCCGATCAGCTCCTACGCCCAGGAGAGCTACCAGGCGGGCGCGCTGGCACTGAAGATCGGCGACTCCGCGGTGACCAAGCTCGGCCTGATCACGCACCCGCCCATGCGGCAGGGGCGGAGCGCCTACCAGCCCGGCATCCAGCGTTCGATCGTCATCGGCGACACGCTGTGGACGGTCTCCGAGGGCGGGGTCAAGGTGAACGACGCCGCGTCGCTGGCCGACCGGGCGTGGATCCCGTTCAACTGACGACAGGTCCGTGAAGGGGCGCCGATCACCTGGATCGGCGCCCCTTTTGCATGGACCTGTATGGACACACCCCCACAAATAATGAAAAATCCACTGACATTGGATTGTCGGGCCGGGCGGGTGCTAAATGCCTTTCGTGGGGCGCAAGCGCGAGCTGCATCAGCTGGCGGAGCTCCTCAGCCACCCACCCGCCGTCGTCCTGCTCGAAGGCGAGGCCGGCGTCGGCAAGACCCGGCTGCTGGACGAGCTGATCGGGTTCCCCCTGCTGATCGGCCGCTGCCACCCGATGCGCTTCCCGTACGGGCCGGTCGTCGAGGCGCTGCGCGAGGCCTGCCCGCCGCCCGACCTCAACCCCATCACCGGCGCGTTGCGGCCCCTGTTACCCGAGGTCGCCCACCTCCTGCCGCCCGCCCCGCCTCCGCTCTCGGAGCCGCAGGTCGAGCGGCATCGTCTGTTCAGGGCCGTTCTCTCGCTGCTCGACTCGCTGCGGCCGATCACGCTGGTTGTCGAGGACGTGCACTGGGTCGATCCCGACACCAGGGAGCTGCTGGCCTTCCTGGCGCGCTGCCTGCCCGCCGCCGTCAACCTGGTGCTCACCTACCGGGCCGAGGACCTGAGCCATCCGGCGGCCGAGGTGCTCGCCCACCTGCCGCCGCACATCGACCACGCCGAGATCGCGCTGGCACCGTTCGACGCCGTGGAGACCGCGCTGCTGGCCGAACAACTGCTGCCGGACCCCGGCGACCTATGGCCGCTCACCCGGGGCGTGCCGGTCGCGATCGAGCAACTCGCCCGCATGCTCGCCGAGGGCAGGCAGCCGGGCACCCCGCCCGCACTGCGCGACGCCGTACTCCTCAAACTCGGCACGCTGCCACTCGCCGCCCGCAAGCTCGTACAGGCCGCGGCCGTGCTCGGCCAGCCCGCCACCGAACGGACGCTCGCCGCCCTGGCCGGCGTGCCGCCCGAACGCATCGAACGCGGGCTCGCCGAGGCGCTGCGGCGCGGCCTGCTCGTCGAGACCACCCCCGGCCTGTACGGCCTGCGCCAGCCCCTGGCCACCCAGGCCGTCCGCGACTCGATCGCCCCGGCGGCACGGCGCAGACTGCAGCACCGGATCGACACCCCCACCCAGCCCCAGGGCACCCTCTCACCCAGGGAGGAACAGGTCGTCAGGCTGGCCGCCGACGGCCTCACCAACAGGGAGATCGCCGAGAACCTCGTCCTGTCACCGCGGACCGTCGAGGTCCACGTGGCCAACGCCCTGCGCAAGCTCGGCCTGACCTCCCGCAGGCAACTCCGAGCCACGTGAACCCGTGCGGATGCGCCGGTGAAGCGGCGGAGACGCCAGTCGGCTCCAGCTCAGCAGGGCTGGTTGAGGAAGCCCTCCACCTGCCCGAGCCGGCCGGGCAGGGTCTCCCGCATGTGCGCCACGGCCTGGGGCAGCATCGCGGCGGTGATCGCCATCTCCCCGACGAGGATCTGGTGGGAGACGTCCTGGACGAGTTTCACCCGGGCGTAGCGACGCTCCATGAAAGCCGCCAGCGAGGCGGCGACCGCACGGTCGGGCACGGCGAGTTCCTCGGCGAGGACGACCGCGTCCTCCAGCGCCATGCCGGCGCCCTGGGTGAGGTGGGGGGCGCACGCGTGGGCGGCGTCGCCGAGCACGATGGCGCGCCCCCCGAACCAGGGCGAGGGCAGGAGGACCTCGCTGAGCGGGCTGTAGACGATGCCGTCGGAGGCGGTGATGGCGTCGCGCAGGTCGCCGATGAGCCCGCCGTACCCGGCGAGCCGCTCCTTGAGCAGGCCGGCCATCTGGTCCGAGGGCAGGTACGGGTTGCCCGGCTCGGCGGTGACCACGAACATGTACATGCTGTCGCGGCTGAGCGGGATGACGCCGGCCTTGGTGCCGTCGCCCTGGAACACCATCGTGTTGGTGACCTCGGCGGGGCGTGGCATCGTCACGCGCCAGACGGAGTAGCCGGTGAAGACCGGCTCGTGCTCGGCGGCGAACAGGCGGCGGCGGAGCGGCGAGCGCAGCCCGTCGAAGCCGATGACGAGGTCGTAAGTCTCGATCTTGCCGTCGGAGAGCGTCACGTGCACGCGGTCGCCGGCGTCCTCGAGGTCCTGCGCGGTCATGCCGTAAGTGATCTTGGCTCCGGCTTGTTCCGCCGCGCCGGTGAGGATGCGGTGGAGGTCGCTCCGGGAGAGCGCGTTGTTGGCGGGCACGTCGCCGCCCAGGGCGGAGGGGCAGTCGACGATGAGCCGGCCCTGCCAGTCGTAGAAGGTGGTGCGGTCGTACTGGAAGCCGACGTCGAGGATGTCCTCCAGCACGCCCAGTGCGCGTAGGGCGCGCAGGGAGTTGGCGGGCTGGTTGATGCCGACGCCGAGGACTCCGGAGTGCGGGCGCAGCTCCGCGACGTCGACGCCGACGCCACGCCGGGCAAGGGCGGCGGCGGCTCCGAGCCCGCCGATTCCGGCCCCGACGACCAGGACACGTGTCACCTGCATCTTCTGCCGCCTCACCTTGCTGGGTTGGATGCGGTGACCGTATGACGGGTCTCACAATGTTCCAAACGATTGTTATCGATGGCCGGCATCGACGGAGATGATGAGCATGGGCTTGAGCGGGGTCGACCTGAATCTTCTGCTGGCGCTGGACGCGCTGCTCAGCGAGCACAGCGTGACCCGGGCCGCCGAGCGCATGAGCGTGGGCCAGCCGGCGATGAGCGCGTCGCTCGCGCGGCTGCGCAAGCACTTCGACGATCCGCTGCTCGTTCGCGAGGGGAACACGCTGGTCCCGACGCCGGTGGCGCAGTCTCTCGTCCCCCTGGTCCGGGAGGCGGTCACGGCGGCGGAGGCGGTCTTCGGGCGTCCACGCGGGTTCGATCCGCTCGTTGACCGCCGATCCTTCACGATCATGGCCAGCGACTACGTCGTGCTCATCCTGTTGCGCCCCCTGATCGTCAGGCTCGCCACGGAGGCGCCGCTCCAGCGGGTGAACGTGGTGCCGGTGCAGGGCGACTTCGGCGAGAAGCTGCGCAGGGGGCAGATCGATCTGCTGGTGCTGCCGACGGAGTTGGCCGGGTCCCGCTTCGGGTTCCCGCATCGCCATCTGTTCCACGACAGGTACGTCCTGGTCGCCGACGCGGGCAACGACGCGGTGGGCCCAGTGATCACCCCCGAGGAGTTCGCCCAGCTCCCCTATCTGGCCTACAGCGGCGGCCACCTGGCGTCGATCGCCGAATCCCAGCTCGACGCCCTCGGCATCCCGCGGCGGGAGGAGATGAGCACGCAGAGCTTCGTCATCGCCCCGTTCCTCGTGATCGGCACGCCCTTCGTCTCGCTGGTTCACGAGCGGCTGGCCCGGCACTTCGCCGGCCAGATCCGCCTGAAGCTGCTCGAACCGCCCGTGCCGCTGCGCCCGATCAGCGAGGCGCTGTTCTGGAGCCCCCGGCAGACCGACGACCCCGCGTGCCTCTGGCTGCGAGAACGGATAGCGGAGCAGGCACGCGACCTGTGAATCGACGGCATCGATACCCTCTATCGAAAGGAATCATTTCAACTATTGGCTCGTCGTGCGTACCGTTCGGGCATGAACAGTTCGCCGATCACGCATCTCAGGCACGTCGGCATCGCCGTACCCGACTACGAGCCGGCCGTGGAGTTCAACCGCGGGGTATGGGGCCTGACACCGGTCGCCGACGACGACGGTGTGTCGTTCTTCGCGGCCGAGGCCAGCCCCGAGCAGTACATCCTGCGCGTACGGCGGGCCCCCGAGAAGCGCCTGGACCTCATCGCCTTCGGCGCCGAGGACGCCGCGTCCGTCGACGCCCTGGCCGAGCGGCTCATCGCCGCCGAGGTCCGCATCGAGCGCGAGCCGGGCGAGTTGGACACCCCGGGCGGAGGGTACGGCCTGCGCTTCTTCGACCCCGAAGGCCGCCTGATCGAGATCTCCAGCGACGTCGAGCAGCGCGCCGCGCGCCCGCTGGAGCCCCGGGAGTCGATCCCGCGGCGGCTCAGCCACGTGGTGATCAACAGCGTGGACATCCTGAACACCAAGGCCTTCTACGAGCGGCACCTGGGCTTCCGGCTCTCCGACTGGCTGGAGGACAAGATGTGCTTCATGCGCACCCGGGCCGATCACCACATCCTCGCCATCAGCTCGGGCCCGCACGTGGCGCTCAACCACATCTCCTTCGAGATGCGCGGCATCGACGAGTACATGCGCGGCTCGGGCCGGCTGATCCGGCACGGGCACAGACCGCTGTGGGGCCCCGGCCGGCACGGCGCCGGGGACAACACCTTCACCTACTTCCTGGACCCCAACGGCAACGTCGTGGAGTACACGACCGAGCTCGAAAAGATCGTCGACGACGACACCTGGGTGCCGCGCCGGTTCGAGGCCACGCCCGAGGAGGCCGATCAATGGGGCACCGCGGGGCTGATCACCGATGCGATGATCCCGGCGATGTTCAACGAGCCCGACAAGGGCCTGTGGACCCCGGCCCCGCTGTGAGCAGCGCTCGTCACGACGTCGCCACCCCCGAGCCGCCGCGAGTCGAGGAGGTCAGCGACGGCGTCTTCGCCTACATCCAGCCCGACGGGAGCTGGTGGATCAACAACACCGGGTTCCTGGCCGGGCGGCGCGGCGTGATCAGCGTCGACGCCTGTTCGACGGCCCGCCGTACCCGCGCCTATCTCGACACGATCGCCAAGGTCACCCCTCAGCCGGTGCGCACGCTGATCAACACACACCATCACGGCGACCACACCTTCGGCAACCATCTGTTCGCCGGCGCCACGATCGTCGGCCACGAGGCCACCAGGACCGGCATCCTCGAGTGGGGCGAGCCGAGATCGGCACCCCACTGGACCGATGTCGAGTGGGGCGACGTGGTTCTGGAGCCGCCGTTCCTCACCTACACCGACGGGGTGACCCTGTGGTGCGACGAGCTGCGCGCCGAGGTACGCCACGTCGGCCTGCCCGCCCACACCACGAACGACTCGATCGTCTGGCTGCCCGAGCGCAAGCTGCTCTTCAGCGGCGACCTGCTGTTCAACGGCGGCACCCCCTTCCTGGTCCAGGGCTCGGTGGCCGGGGCCATCCAGGTCCTGGAGGAGGTCGTCCGGCCGCTGGGAGCGGAGACCATCGTGCCCGGACACGGCGCGGTGAGCGGGCCCGGCCTCATCGACGACGTCCTCGGCTACCTGCGGTTCGTCCAGGACGCCGCCCTTGACGGTCGCGCGGCCGGGCTCACGCCGCTGGAGACCGCCCGCGAACTGGACCTGGGCCCGTACTCCGACCTGCTCGATCCCGAGCGCATCGTCGGCAACCTGCACCGCGCCTACGCCGAGCTCGCAGGCGGCGAGCGCGTCGACGTCGGGTTCGTCGACGTCGAGCCCGGAGGCGGTGGGCGCGTCGACGTAGCCGCCGCTCTCGACGACATGGTCGCCTACAACGGCGGCCACCCTCTCACCTGTCTCGCCTGAGCAACATGGGAGCCGCCATGACCGCCACCATCACCGTCGCCCCGACCGGTCCGATCGCCACCAAGGCGGACAATCCCGCGCTCCCCACCCAGCCGGAGGAGATCGCCGCCGCGGTTGCCGAGGGTTACCAGGCGGGCGCCGCCGTCGCCCACATCCACCTGCGCGACGAGCAGGACAACCCGACCGCCGACCTCGGCATCGCCCGGCGCACCATGGACCTGATCCAGGAGAGCTGCCCGATCCTCATCCAGCTCTCCACCGGCGTCGGCCTCGGCGTGCCGTTCGAGGAACGCGAGGCCCTGGTGGAGCTCCGGCCCCAGATGGCCACGCTCAACCCCTGCTCGATGAGCTTCGGCGCCGGGGAGTTCCGCAACCCGCCGGACGCGGTCCGCCGCCTTGCCGGCCGGATGCTCGAACTCGGCGTCAAACCGGAGCTGGAGATCTACGACACCGGCCACCTCGACGCCTGCTCGCGGCTACTGGAGGAGGGGCTGCTCGCCGAGCCGCTCCAGTTCAGCATCGTGCTCGGCGTGCGCGGCGGCATGGCCGCGACGCCGCAGAACCTGATGACCATGGTCGACCGGTTGCCCGAAGGCGCGGCCTGGCAGGTGATCGCCATCGGCCGGGCCAACCTCGAACTCACCGCGATCGGCCTGGCCCTCGGCGGCAACGCCCGCGCCGGGCTGGAGGACACGCTCTACCTCCGCAAGGGCGAACTGTCCCCCGGCAGCACCCCACTCGTCCGCCGTGCCGTACGGCTGGCGCACGCGCTGGACCGTCCCGTCGCGAACGTCCACCAGGCCGCGGCCCAGCTCGCCCTGAACTGACCAAGGAGCAACACCGTGTTCGAGATCTTCCCCGGCAACTACGTCTGGAATCTGTCGGTCAACATCGCGCTGAACACCGGCGGTCACATCAGCGAGATCGCCGAGGCCTGCGCACCGCTCCTGGAGGCGGCCCAGGCCGGGGAGGACGCCGGCACCGAGCTCTTCCTCCGCTCCTGGACCGCCCTGGCCGACCGCCTGGTCGAGCTCGCCGAGGAGGACGAAGCCGCCGGGCACCCGCTCACCGCCGCCGCCAGGTACTACCGGGCCTCGGTGTACTACCTGACCGCCGAGAGGCTGCAGAGCCGGCACTACGCCCCCCGGTGGGACGCCTATCGCAAGATGCTCGACTCCTTTGACCGGGGCATCACCCTCGGCCGGCACAACTGCGCCAAGGTCGAGATCCCGTACGGGGACAGCAGCCTGCCGGGCCTGTTCGTCCGGGCCGAAGGGGTGAGCGGCAGGGCACCGTGCATGGTGCACTACAACGGCCTGGACAGCACGAAAGAGATGATCTACGGTTCCGGCATCGCCCACGAGCTGGCCAGGCGCGGCATCTCCAGCCTCATCGTCGACCACCCCGGCAGCGGCGAAGCGCTCCGGTTGCGCGGCCTGACCGGGCGGCACGACAGCGAGCACTGGTCCGCCGCCTGCGTCGACTGGCTGGAGCAGCGCGACGACGTCGACCGGGCGCGCATCGGCGTCATGGCCTGGTCGCTCGGCGGCTACTACGCTCCCCGCGCGGCCGCCTTCGAAAAGCGCTTCAGCCTCTGCGTCGCCTGGGGCGCCAACTACAACTGGGGCGAGCTCCAGAAGCGCCGGCTCGCCCGCGAGGGAGACCGGCCCGTCCCCCACTACTGGGACCACGTTCAGTGGGTCTTCGGCAAGCAGACCCTGGAGGAGTTCCTGGAGTTCGCCCCGAACATGAGCCTCGTCGGCGTCACCGATCAGATCACCGTGCCGTTCCTGATCACCCACGGCGTCAACGACCGGCAGATTCCCCGCGAATACGCCATCGCCCAGTACGAGACCGCCGTCAACAGCCCCAAACGCGAGCTCAAGTGGTTCACCGAGCGCGAGGGCGGCGTCGAACACGTCAGTGCCGACAACCTGCCCGCCGCCACCGGGTTCATCGCCGACTGGATCGCCGACACCATCTGACCTACCGGTTACCGCCGGGATGTCACGGGAAGGGGCTCACCGCTCGACGGCGAGCTTCACTCCCAGCCCTATGAAGACGCCACCGGTCGCCACGTCGATCCGGCGGCGCGCGGCCCGCCGGCGGCGCAGCCATCCCCCGATCCGCCCCGCGAGCACGCCCACCGTGCCGTCCACCAGGAACTCCAGCAGGATCAGGACCGCGCCGAGGATCGCGAACTGCAGCCACACCTGCCCCAGCCGCGGCTCGATGAACTGCGGGAGGAAGGCGATCGTGAACGTGACCATCTTCGGGTTGAGCAGGTTGGTCAGGAAGCCGCTGAGATAAGCCCGCCGGCCCGGCATCCCCCCACCCGCCGCGGGCGGCTCGGCCTCAGCGTCGTCGCGACGGCGGATCATCCGCACGCCGAGGTAGATCAGGTAGGCTCCGCCGACGACCCGCACCACCGTGAACGCGACCGGCGCCGCCTCGAACAGCGCCGCCAGCCCGGCGGCCGCCACGGCCACATGGATGGCCTCGCTCGTCGCCACTCCGGCCGTGGCCAACAGCCCGGCGCGCGGCCCGCCGCGCATCCCGCACCCCAGAACGAACAGCATGTCAGGCCCCGGAGTGATCATTGCGATCGCCGCGGTCAGGACGAACAGGACAAACAGCTTCAGATCTACCGGCATCCCCCGATCGTGCCACGAAGGGCGTCGAAAAGACGATCCTCAGCGGCCCTCATCCCCCGGCGGATCACGGCTAGCATGCTCCCTCACCGTCAGAACAGGAGGCACGACATGACCGAACCGGTGAAGGGACCCGCCAGCTACTTCCCCTCGATCGAGAAGAAGTACGGCCGCCCGATCGCGGAGTGGAAGGACCTGATCCGCTCCTCGCCCCTGACCAAGCACTCCGAGCTCGTCTCCTGGCTCAAGACCGAGCACGGACTGGGGCACGGCCACGCCACCGCGCTCGTCGCGCACACCCTCGCCGAGGACCGCGGCGACTGAGCTCCCGGACGACCACACGGTTCACCTCCCGCGTGAGCTTCGCCCACCTTCGTCTCCCTGCTCAGCGACCACGCGGAGGTCCCCATCGAGAAGATCGCCATCTCACGTTCCAGTCCGGGTGGGTCCGGCGGGGCCGGGGCGGTCACGTTCACCGACGTTGCGTCCTCGGTCTTTCTGCCAGCGAGAGCCTCCATCCCGGGGATCGAGCTGCCGAATTGTCGTCCACTCCCGGCTCGACGGCCCTCACGATCTCCCTGATGACCTCTTCTGTTGAGCGACAGGAGGCTGTGAGGCTGGCAGCATTCGCGACAAGACATGTCAGTAGCGCGTCCTCCTGCCTGACACGGGCGCATCCCGGCCCGGACGCGGTGAGGTGGTCCGGGACGCTTCGGCCCGGACCACCTCATTGAGTGGACGCGAGAGGTGGGTGCCCGATCAGCCCGTGGTGCGCCAGGCGTTCAGGAACGGCCACTTGACGTCGAGATTCACCAGCTCAACAACCCTGCCTCTATCGCTGAAGATGATGCGTTCGTTGTCCTTGTAGTAACTGATCTTGGTCCCGCTGCTCTCGTATTCGATCGAGACGTCGTCGAGATCGCTGCGGAAGCGTTCGGGAAGGAACGCCTGGTCCGCAAGCGCCGAGGTGGGGATCCTGAAATCCAGGCCGAAGAAGAACGTGAAGAACCCGCCCCGTACCGCCAGGTGCTGTACCCGGGCGGTCGCGCCGCTTCCGACGTTGACGTCGCTGATGCCGTCGTAGGGGGTAGGAATCGCGAAGGGCCCGGAGACGATGCCGGAGTCTTCGAAAATGATCGCCTGGTTGCCCTTGGTCCATGTGTGCCGCCAGCGGAAGCCGGGTCCGCTGAACGAGATCCCCGCCGCATCCACGTCGTGGGTGAACTGCTCGGGCAGGAACGGCCACTTCTGCGTGATCGACGTCGGTCCCTCGATGAGCCCGGAGTCGTTGAAGATCGCGTACTTGTCGCCGATCAACGCCATGTGCTTCCACACGTTCCGTTCGTTCACTGTGGTAACCGCGTCGAAGTCACGGAACGCCGACACGTCCGCACGGTGCACCCCGGTTGAGGGAGCCGCCAGTGCGGATGTGGGTGCGGCGGCTCCCGCACCCATCACGGCGATGGCGGCCAGCAGGGATACCAACCTCCACCGTAGGGGCCGTGATCTTACGTGCTTCTTGTGCACTCTGCGCTCCATTCGTTCGGCCGATCTTTCCCGGCACGGTCAGGAGCCATTCGAGCGAAACCCTGAAGCAGGAGGGCGATATGAACCCCAATGCCACAGAAACAGGGTTCCTGACTCGTGCGGCTCGAAGCATGTTGCAAACGGACGAAGCGTAACTTCCGCCCATAAGAGCAACAAGATCCAATTACGTCACATAAAGATCACATAAAGTGATCATGGCGGCCACCGGCAGGCACACCATCTCGCCCCAAAGGGCATCATGCCCCCTGTTCAGCGCGGCGAAGATGTCAGTTGGAAGCGCGGACTCAGCCTCCGGCGCGTTTCACGTGGAAGGCTCTTCTGCCGGAGTTCGTCAGCAATGACCCGGCTCAGGTACCTGAGTACTTCCGGTTCCCCTCGGTGGGGCGTCTCCATTTCGCGAAGCACCTGCTCGGCATAGTCACGCCGCATGCACTTCAGGACCCGCCATGCGATGGAGGGTTCGAGGCCCATCAGCAGCGTCCGCGCCTGCGAATGTGCGTAGAGGCCGCGCTTTTGCGGCCGCCTCGTGCCCAGCCGCTTCATCAGCAGCCCTGCTGTCCAACGCTGTGTAAGCCTTCATCTTCCGATACAGGTGATTTAGCTCCTGCTGTCGCTCTGAGCCAGATCGACGCCACTGGTAGATGGTGCCGGTGACAACCATGTGTCCCAGGCTGACGACCATCAAAGTCTTTTGCACAGTCCCCCACAGCTCGCCCCACATGACGTTAGTTGCTTCCGCGATGAGCAGGGCGACTCCGATGGCGACAGGCCACGACCGGCTGACGGCATATGACCAGTGTCATACAGCCGAAGACCACGTTCCCACCGCCCCCGGCGGGGGCGGACACGCCGTCCGCACAACGAGTGTGACCACATCACAACGACGAAGGCCCTTTCACCGAGCCGCCCTGCTGGCGACGACCGTGCGAGGACTGGAAGACCTCGACGCCCCGCCGTATTAAGGCCATGCATCTGTTGAGCGACAGGCGAATGGGCTCTGGCGCTCATCTTGTTGCGGGGCCACTCGGGTTCGTGTCGCTCCCGCATCGAGGTGCGCGGGTTGGCGATGCTGGTCCGCGTGCATAGATCAGGAGTTTGAGTTACTTCTGCCGCACCTTGCATCAGCCCGGGTGGAGTCCGTGCAGGGTGGAGGAAGGTGCGGTCGTGTTCACGGTCGGCTCGGCGATACCCGCGGCCACGTGCCCGAGCTGCGGCACGACGTCGGCCAGGACGCATGGCGGCTACCGCCGGAGGCTGGCCGATCTGCCGATCTCCGGTCGCCCCGTGCGGATCGACGTCGGCGTTCGACGGTTCCGCTGCGATGATCCCGGATGTGGTGCGGCGACGTTCGCCGAGCAGATACCCGGTCTGACCGCGCCGTTCGCGCGGCGCACTGCCGGGCTGACCGACCGCCTGGCCGCGATCGGGCTGGCGCTGGCCTGCCGCGCCGGATCCCGGCTGACCGCGAAGCTGGGCATGCCGGCCTGCCGAGACACGCTGATCCGACTGGTGCGCGCACTGCCCGAGCCGCCCGCGGCGGCGCCGACGGTGATCGGGGTCGACGATTTCGCCCTGCGCAAGGGCGCCGTGTACGGAACTCTGATCATCGACATGCAGACCCACCGGCCGATCGACATCTTCCCCGGCCGCGACGCCGACACGCTGGCCGCATACCTCACCGGGGGTGACACGTTGGCGGGACCGCTCCCGTCATCCGGGAGGCAGAACGCTCAAACGGACCGTAGCAAGCGGATCGCAGATCGTCTCAAGGTCGATCCAATCCGGACGAACTCATGTTGTGGCGAGCTGCAGCGGCACCTTGGCCTCGCCCAGATGGGTGGCGGCCGAATGGCCCAGTTGGTGCGGGTCCAGGCCGAGGTGGGCTTCCATCAGGACACGCAGGCGGTCGTAGCCGAGGCGTGGCCGTCCGGTGTGCGGGCAGATGTACTCGGTTCCGGGGCGGCGGGCGGGGACGGGCCTGCGTTCTGCCAGGAACGGCGGCCCCCGCATGCGAACCGGCCCGTCGGGGTGACCCTCAGGCAGGCGCAGCAGCCGGGGCAGCAGGCGCGCGGTGCCAGCGTCCCAGTACACCCACTCGACGTCGCCGCCCTTGGAGCGCACCGGCGCCTTGCGGTTGTCCAGGTCGATCCTCGACGTTGAGGGAGAGAACCTCGGCGGCGCGGGCGGCGGTCTCGTACAGCATCCGGTAGAGGGTCTCGTCCCGCAGCGGGATGTCGCGGCGCGACTGCAGCCGCTCGAGCGTGGTCTTGGCCACGGCCTTGGTGTGATCAACGTTCTCGCGGCGGCGCTCGGCCTCTGCAGAGACGGACGGCGCGGTCTATCTCTTCTTCGCGGTGCACCAGGTCAGCCAGGAGGCGATGGCGGCGCGGTTGCGGTTCCAGGTCGCTGGCGCGCACCCGCCCCACAGTGCGGTGAGCGCGTCGCCGATCTCGGTGTCGGCGACGTCGGCCAGGAGCCGGTCGCCTCCGCCGAGGGCGGCGATGGTGCGGTCGATCACCGAGGCGTAGGCGCGATGGGTGTTGGGGTTGGCCAGGCGGTGGGTGCCGAGGGACTCATCCGCGGCGTCGGCGAGCGTGATCGCGGTGCCGCGCAATGCGGTGACCTTCGAGACGGCTGCGCTCACCGGCGGCCGTCCGGCGCGAGGTTGCTACGGCGCTGCGGAGAGATCGAGGCGGTGCGAACCGGACCCGATCGCTGTTCCTGCGATGATGGCGGGAGCTGGCCCATATCCGCCATCCTCTGGCCTGACGGGCCGCCGGTCATCATCCCGAACGTGGCCGGACTTTTATCGGGTTCGCCGTCTTGACAAGGCGGAATCCGTACCCGAGTCTTGTCGTGAGTTCGCGCCGGCCGAAAACTGCGCCGGTCGCGGACGGCAACACCGGGCATCGAATTCGATCGTGTTGCGCGGCCATGGAGCAAGCCGCCCTCGATCATGACCGGCCCACGTTATTCAGGGGCCCTGGCGCCTGAATTCTCTTTTCCTTTCCGACGGCCTGCCGAGGCCGGCACGTGCGATGCCGTCGCATGCCGTCGTCCGTTTCCGCGACTGCCCGCGCGACGCGATATTCGCGCGTGCCCGCGCATCGCATCGAATTCTCGGAGAAAACCAAATGACCGACGTGGCCGACAATCCGCACACGCTGAAGCGGCGCGCCCTGCCGCGTGCCGCCGTCTGGACGGGCGTCGCCGTGCTCGCGCTGTCCTTCATGGTCAACGCGATGGACCGCCAGCTCTTCTACCCGTTGGTGCCGAGCATCCGGCAGGACTACGGGTTCAGCCTTCGACAAGGGGGACTGCTCGCCACCGGCTTCACGCTGGGAATGGCGGTGTCGGGCCTGGTGGCCGGCTATCTGACCGACCGGTTCTCACGCAAGGCGATCCTCGTCGGCAGCATCGTCCTGTACTCCCTGGGAACCATGGCGACGCCCATGGCCAAGGGGTTCGGCGACATGCTGGCCTACCGGCTGGTGTCCGGCTTCGGCGAGGGCATGCAGGCCGCCGCGCTGTTCGCCGCGCTCGGCGCCTACTTCTTCCACCGCCGCTCCCTTGCCATGGGTGGGCTGGTCGCGGCGTTCGGCGTGGGCGTCTTCCTCGGCCCGCTGCTGGGCACCGGCCTCGCCGGCGGCAGCGAGAGCTGGCGGACGCCGTTCCAGGTCTTCGGCGCCGCGGGTCTGGTGGTGGCCGCCGCCGTCTGGCTGCTCGTACGCCGCCGGCTCACCGAGCGCGCGGTCGACCAGCACAGCGACAGGACGGAGAACGTCGACCACATCCCCGAGACCCTGCTCAACCGCAACTCCATCGCGCTGTCCATCACTTCGGTCGTCGGCGGGCTGGTCTTCTACGGGTTCCTCGGCCTGTACCCGAGTTTCCTCCGTTCAGAGCTGCACTTCACGGCGGGGCAGGCGGCGCTGGCCGCGTCGATGGTCGGGTTCGGCGCGGCGTTCTCACTCCTGGGCGGCTGGCTCGGGGACGTGGTGGACCAGCGCAAGCTGCTGATCTTCACGTACGCGATGGTGTCGCTCACGGGTCTGGTCACCTACCTGGGGCCCACGACGCCCACCTGGCAGTACGTCCTCGCCTTCGCGATGGGCGTGTTCGCCAGCGGATTCCTCTTCACCAACTGCACCAGCGCGCTGCAGAGGGCCGTGCGCCCGGAGCGTGTGGGCATGGCGGCCGGGCTCTTCGTGAGCAGCTACTACATCGCGGCGGCCGGATCCGGCCTGCTCTTCGCGACGCTGGCCGAGGCGTTCGGCTGGCGGGCGGCCGGGTTCTGGCAGATCGGCATGCTTCCGCTGGTCGGCGTGGTCGCGCTGCTGTTCGTCCGTACGGACCAGCTCCACGCCAGAGGGGCGAAGGCGGCCGGCTAGGGCGCTCGCACGTGCTCGAAGACGGCGCTGATGTGCCGTAGGTGCTGCCGGCCCCGGCGGGTGGCCGCATAGATGGGATTGACCACCGGCGCGCGCGGCCTATGCAGCACGGCCAGCGCGCCGGCGTCGATGTGCCGTTGGGCCAGGTAGCGAGGCACCACGGACAGCAGTGTGCTGGACGAGACCGTCGAGACCACGGCCCGCATGTCGGGCACGGTGACCGTCGGAGTCGGCGGCGTCATGCCCCAGCAGGAGCGGAAGTAGCGCCGTGCCATGGGCATCGCCTCGGAGAACCCGACGAACCTGCGCACCTGCGGGCCGTGGGGGTCGTAGGGCTCCTGGTCGGCCCGCCCGATGAGGACGAACTCCTCGTCATGGCAGTGCAGGAGATGGAGCCGCTTGGTCGGCACGCCCTCGATCTTGGTGATCACCGCGACGTCGATCTCGTCGCACAGCACGTCGTCGACCAACTCGGTGGACATGCCGACCCGGCAGTGCACGGCCAGCCCCTGGTCGAACAGCGGCACCAGCCTGCTCAGCACGTAGCCGTCGAGCTGGTCGGCGGGCGCGCCGACGAACACCGGCCCGGCCTGGGACGCCACCTGCGGGCGCAGCGCGTCGAGCGCCTCCTCCAAATGGTCCATGTGCCCCGCGATCTGCGCCGCCAGGGCGTGCCCCGCCTCGGTGGCGGCGATGCCGCGGCCGGAACGCATGAACAACGGCCGCTCGGCGATCTCCTCGATGGCGCGCAGGTGATGCGAGACAGCGGGTTGCGATATATGCAGCGCCTCCGCTGCCTTGGCGACACCACCTGTGCGGTAGATGGCGAGGAAGGACCGGAGCGCGACAAGGTCCTGAGCCGATGTCACAGCCCGGATGTTATCACTTGGCCCCGACCGACAAAGTTGGCGAATAGATCGCCTGACGAATCGTCATGGCTCGACTGCTTCCGATCGTGCTTGCATGAGGCCCTGACCGCATCGGAGGTTTTCGCCGGCGTCCGCTCCAACGTCGCGCGAATGCCAGGGAGGAGAAACGCATGACTGAAGTGGATATTCTGGGCCTCTCCGGAAGCCTGCGTGCCGGATCAATGAACACCGCATTGCTGCGGGCCGCGCAGAAGCATTCTCCGGCGGGGGTCTCGGTCACAATCAACGAAAACCTCGGGGACGTTCCCCTCTACAATGGCGACCTCGACACCGAGAATCCGCCGGCGGCGGTACGCGAACTGAGAGAGGCCATAACCCGCGCGGACGGTCTGCTCATCGCCACGCCCGAGTACAACTATTCCGTTCCGGGAGTCCTGAAGAACGCCCTCGACTGGGCGTCCCGGCCCGCAGCGAGCTCCTCGCTGACGCACAAGCCCATCGCCATCATGGGGGCCGCGCCAGGGAACTTCGGCACGGTCCGCGCCCAGCTCGCACTGCGCCAGTCCTTCGTCTGGACGCGGTCGCGGGTCCTGACGCGCCCGGAGGTGATGGTCTTCAATTGCGCCGAACGGTTCGACCAGGCGGGCAACCTGACGGACGAAAAGACCATCGAGTTGATCCGCGAACTGCTCACCGCCCTGCGCGAACAGGTTCGCGGCTAGTGCGCGGCTTCCAGTACACCTCCCGACCGGCACGCGTCGTGTTCGGGTACGGCACGGCGGACAGCACGCCGGCCGAGGCCGCCCGGCTGGGCGCCGAGAGAATCATGCTGCTCACCGACGGCCGGCCGAGCCCGGCAGCCGACGCGCTCGCCCACTCGCTCGACCCCCTCCTCGTCTGCCGGTTCGACCGCGCCACCTTGCACACCCCTGTGGACGTTACGCATGACGCGCTCGCGGTCGCCCTCGAACACACCGCGGACTGCCTGGTCACAATCGGCGGCGGATCCACCACCGGGCTGTCCAAGGCGCTCGCGTTGCGGACCGGCGCCTCCCAGATCGTGCTGCCTACCACCTACGCGGGCTCGGAGGTCACCCCGGTGCTCGGGGAGACCGACGGCGGGCGGAAGGTGACCCACTCCGACCCCGCGATACTCCCGGACACCGTGATCTACGACGTCGCGCTCACCCTCGACCTGCCCCTCGGCATCACGGTCACCAGCGCGGCCAACGCGCTCGCGCACGCCGTCGAAGCACTGTACTCGCCGCAGGTCAACCCGGTGCTCGAGGAGATGGCGGTGCGGGCCGTGGCGAACATCGCCAGGTCGCTGCCCGCACTGCACGCCGACCCCGCCGACCGCGTGGCCCGCGGCGACCTGCTCGAAGCCGCCTGGCTGGCGGGCACCTGCCTCGGCATGGCCGGCATGGGCCTGCACCACAAGCTATGCCACACGCTCGGCGGGGCCTTCGGGCTCGATCACGCCGCCGTCCACGCCGCCCTCCTGCCGCACGTCATCGAGTACAACGCGCCCGCCGCGCCCCACGCGATGGCCCGCATCGCACAGGTGCTCTGCACCGGCGACGTCGCGGGCGCCGTCCACGACCTGATCAGGTCCGCTGGGGGCCCGGTGTCGCTACGGCTGCTGGGGATGGCGAAAGACGACCTGCCCACGGCGGCCGGGCTCGCCACCCGGGAGCCGTACCCCAACCCGCGCGAACCGTCCACGGACGACGTGCTGCGGCTACTGGAACGTGCCTGGAACGGCGTGCGACCGAGCTCGGCGCGCCTCGCCGGGGCGGGTGGCCGTCGAGCCTGGCTGACCGAGCAGGTCGTGGCCGGAATGTCCACAGCCCCCGACACCAGGCTGAGGCACCTGCTGGGCGACCTGGTCCGCCGGGCGCACGCGTTCGTGGCGGACAACCAGGTGACCGAGGCCGAGTGGGGCGGCGCCATCGACTTCCTCACCCGTGCCGGGCAGATGACCACGGACACCCGCCAAGAGATGATCCTGCTCTCGGACGTCCTCGGCGTCAGCAGCATGGTCGACACGGTCGCGCATGAGCGCGTCCCGGACGGCACACCCTCGGCCGTGCTGGGCCCGTTCTACCTGGAGGGTCCGCCCGCCGCCGAGCACGGGACCAACATCGCGCGCGGAATCGAGGGCGTGCCGCTGTGGGTCGGCGTCGGCGTCGTCGGCCCCGACGGCGAGCCGGTGCCGGGCGCGGTGGTCGATGTCTGGCAGAGCAACGCGGACGGCTTCTACGACGTGCAACTGCCCGACCTGGACGGCCCGGTGCTGCGGGCCAGGTTCCGCACCGGTGACGACGGCCGTCTCGCGTACTGGTCGATCATGCCCTCGGTGTACCCCATTCCAGAGGACGGCCCCGTCGGCGAGCTGCTGAAGGCGACCGGGAGGCACCCCTTCCGCGCCCCGCACATCCACTTCCTGATCACCGCTCCGGGGTACCGCCGCCTGGTCACGCAGTTGTTCGTCCGCGACGGCGCGTACGTGGACTCCGACGCGGTCTTCGGAGTCAAGCCCGAACTGGTGACCGACTTCCCGCAGGCGTCCGGGCCGTCTCCGGACGGGCGCGTCGTCGAGGGAGCCTGGCACCGGTTGGAGTTCACCTTCCGGCTCGCCGTAGCAAGTGAGGGAAAGGACAGTCATGGCTAAGGACGGGCCCCGACGGTGGCATGGTTCTAGCGCGACAGCAAAGCGTGTAGCCAGCTGGTTGCTGAGCGTTTCAGACGCGGCAGTGGCCAGCTCCACTCGGCCTCGTCACCAACAGCCCGGCACATGCCGTTACTGACACTTCTTGTCGCGAAGCGCTGCCACGATCCGGCTCTGGCGCTGATCTTGTTGCGGGGCCACTCGGGTTCGTGTCGCTCCCGCATCGAGGTGCGCGGGTTGGCGATGCTGGTCCGCGTGCATAAATCAGGAGTTTGAGTTACTTCTGCCGCACCTTGCATCAGCCCGGGTGGAGTCCGTGCGGGTCGAGGAAGGTGCGGTCGTGTTCACGGTCGGCTCGGCGATACCCGCGGCCACGTGCCCGAGCTGCGGCACGACGTCGGCCAGGACGCATGGCGGCTACCGCCGGAGGCTGACCGATCTGCCGATCTCCGGTCGCCCCGTGCGGATCGACGTCGGCGTTCGACGGTTCCGCTGCGATGATCCCGGATTTCCACGCCAGCCGAACCGCTCAGCCGACCGTACAAAGATCACGAAAGATGGAGGCTAGCTCGGCCTCCAGATCATCTGGACCCGCCGGAGGCGGTAATTCCACGACTCTGTTCGCATTTCGGTTGAACCTTTTCGGTACCCGGCGCATCACACTATCCGGATTGATCTCTTACAGCCTGTCAGGGCTGAAGTGAACATCGACAAGGAGATACCACACGCATGCATGAGTTCTCGCAGCCGACCCGCGGTTCCCGCCGGATCGTGCGCGGTCTGGTGACGGCCCTCGCCGTCGCCGGGTTGCTGAGCGCCAGCCTCCACGCCCCTCCTCCAGCCTTAGCCATCGCGAAGGGCAATGCGGCCGCCCACATCCACGGCCAGGTGCAGATCTACCGCGGTAGCGAATATGTGTGCACCGGTTCCCTGATCTCGACTGAATGGGTGCTGACGGCCAAGCACTGCAAGGAGTCCCAGGACAGTCCGGGCGACTTCTCCATCTACGCCGGCAACCGCGCGAAAGGGCAGGGGCAGAACATCACAGTTGCGAGCTGGAATACCCACAGCCGCACGGATTTGATGGTGATGAGGCTGTCAAGCCACGTCAGCCAGGGGAATCTGGTCGTGCAATACTCCAGATCCCGAGCCCAGGTCAACGACCAGATCCTCATCCAAGGGTGGGGCAACCTCGGTAACAACACCCCCGCGCGAGAACTGCGGGAATGTGTCATGAACGTCAGTGAGATCGACGCGCGTGACCCGTCCGTCGGTCCCGACGCGACGAGCATGATTTCGCGAGTGATCGGCACAGGCTGCTACACGAAGAAGGGCGACTCCGGCGCTGGTGTACTGCTCCACGGTAGGGTCTACGGCGTGCACGTGTCGGGCGACACGACCTCCGAGTCAGCCGTGCAGACCGCGTCCTACGCCAATTGGATCGAGTCCAAGACCGGCATCGCCGGGGTGACCTCCACGCCCGGTGACGGAACGCCGGAGGTGAGGGGGCGGAATCTGCGGATCCTGCCGCTGGGCGACTCGATCACCTCCGGCGTGGGCAGTTCAACCCAATCGAGCTACCGTGCGGCGTTATGGGACAAGTTGGCCGGTAACAAAGTCGACTTCATCGGGTCGTTCCGGTCGGGTCGGCTTCCCGACCCGGAGCACGAGGGAGAGAGCGGCGCCGTGATCGATCAGATCGGTGACAACGCGAAAAGATCCCTGCCCAAACGACCCAACGTGGTAACCCTGCACGCCGGCACCAACGACATGGACAAGCCGTTCAATCCGGAGACCGCACCGGGACGGATAGCGGACCTGATCGATCAGATCACCAATGCGGTGCCGGACGCGACAGTGCTGGTCGCCACGCTGGTGCCTGCCCGGAACGCCGACACCCAGACCAGGATCGAGGCATTCAACGGCGCACTGGCCCAGATCGTCAGGCAACGACGGTCGGCCGGCAAACAGGTCATGCTCGTCGACATGGGCGAGGTCACGCTCAAAGACGTTCCCGACGGGCTGCACCCCAACGACACCGGGTACACCAAGATGGCGGACGCCTTCTACCGGGGGATCCGTAGGGCGAACGCCGCCGGCTGGATCAAGGATCCGGGCGATCCGGGCGACGGCACCTGCACCGACACCGCGGGCCGGTGGTTCGATCGGGGTCGGGTCGCCAGCGGGGTCGCGCCCAGGAACAGGGTCAGGTTCGCCGACATCAACGGCGACGGACGCGACGACTATCTGATCGTCGATGAGAAGGGCGCCGTCCACGCCTACTGGAACAACGGCGGTGACCGGCCCGACGGCAACGGAGGCACCTTGCCCGGCTGGGTCGATGGCGGCCGGATCGCCAAGGGGACCGACCCAACCGACGACGAAGAGATCCGGTTCGCCGACATCAACGGCGACGGTAAGGACGACTACCTGAAAGTCAACATCGTCACCGGAGCCGTCCATGCCTGGTTCAGCGCCGGCGGCGACCGTGGCAACACCTCGGGCTGGATCGATGCCGGTCGGGTCGCACGCGGTGGCGTCGGTGGATCTGGCCCCGATCTCCGCTTCGCCGACGTCAACGGGGACGGTAGGGACGACTACTTGATCGTTAATCCCCGCACTGGCGCGGTGCACGCCTGGTGGAACAACGGCGGTGACCGGCCCGACGGCAACGGAGGCACCTTGCCCGGCTGGGTCGACGGGGGCCGGATCGCCAAGGGAGTCAGCGACGGCAGGCGGGTACTTTTCGCCGATGTCAACTGCGACACCAAGGACGACTACCTGATACAGAACTCCCTGACCGGGTCCTTGCAGGCATGGCTGAGCGCCGGCGGCGACCGTGGCGACACTCCCGGCTGGATCGAACGAGGCCAGATCGCCGCCGGGGTCGGCGACCCCGACCATCTCGTCCTCGCCGACCTCGACGGCGACGGACGCGACGACTACCTCCTTGTCGACGATACGGGTTCCGTCCGCGCTCTGATCAATCTCGGCGGCGACCCGGCCTGACCCTGGCGCGCCTGGGCGTATGTGCGCAGCTGTGGCGTGCCCCGCTTGGTCGTCGTCCGGTGAGAGGACCTCGCCGGACGACGACCGAGTCGACGTGCCAGGCCCGATCCTGGCCGGGGTGGACGATTTGGTCGATCCGGCAGGAGCCCCACTTGAAGCCCGCCCGCGTGAGGGCGGCGGCCACGGCGAGGATGCGGGAGACGGCGCCCGGGTCGCGGCCGATGGCTTCCTCGTCCACCAGGTAGAGGGTGGGCGAGATGTCGGGGTGGCGGGCGAACTCCTCATCTTGAGCGCCAGCATCCACGGCAGGTCCTCGGGCGTGCCGCCGGCCCACACGCCCTTGTGGCCGCGCGGGCAGAACGAGCAGTGGCTCGTGGGGCCGCGCGTCGTCTCTAACTGGGTGACGCCATGATGGTCGAACGTGGTCCCGAGCAAGTCGAGCTCGGGCAGGAAGTCGTCGGCGGCCCAGTTGGGCACCACCGGAGCAACGGTTCGTTGCTCTGGGTGATCGTCAGGCGGTACGACCTTGCTCGAGATGGAAGATCGCGAGAGCCGCGGCTGCGATGTCGCCGATGCGTTGTGGGGACAAGCTGACGCGCCGCAGCGCCTTGAAGCGCGTTTTCAGGTCGGCGTTTGCCTTTCCGCCAGAGCCCGGACGGCACCGATGACCTTGTTGAACTGCTGCTGGTCGGTGCTGAGTTCACCGCCCGCAGGCTGCTTGTGCGGCAGCCGGAAGGAGGCGGGAGCGCCTTCGTAGCCAGTGTCAGCGATCGGGATCAGACCGTCGGTCGCGGCGGCGTCCGGGGCGTCGAGCACGCGAGGTGCAGGACGGTCTCATGGCTGAAGTAGAGCACGGGGGTGTAGGTGATACTGGTGGACACGCGAAGCATCTGGTTCCGGACATGATCTTGGCAGACTTGTCTCTACCAGAGGTTTCGCGCTTGTCCGGGTCCAAGGCGCCGACCTGGGCGAACCGCTACCTCACAGTGCGTCACCGATCATTGCTGTCAACAGCTCACTACTACCCCTAACCTCGGGCTTTCGCCGGGAGTTTGAGCCAGGGTGATCGTTTACACGAGAAAAGTGCCTTGAGCATGTCGCCCCGTCCCCACGCCCGTGGGGGTGAACCGATCTGCGTGAGGGTGCGCTGCCCGGCCGCGGACCCGTCCCCACGCCCGTGGGGGTGAACCGTCTCTCTTACCTGATCTGGAGGCACCGTGCCCCCCGTCCCCACGCCCGTGGGCGGACGTCGATCTGGAGAAGGGCGTCGTCTACGTTCTCCGAGCCGACAGGCACAGAGGTGAGACCAAGACCCGAAGATCGCGTCGCGGGTTCACGCTGGCGCAGACGGCAATCAACGGCCTCGTCTCCCATAAGGCACGGCATGCCGCCGAGCGTCTGGCGGCCGGAGAAGCATGGCGGGACACCAACCTCGTCTTCTGCCACGAGGACGGGTCGCCGTTCACCCCGCGTGAGCTTCGCCACACCGTCGCCACACCTTCGTCTCCCTGCTCAACAGCCACGCGGAGGTCTCCATCGAGAAGATCGCCACCCTCCCCGGCCACTCCAGCAGCCTCACCACAGAGACGGACTACCAGCACGAACTCAGCCCAGTGATCGCGGACGGCGCGCAGGCCATGGACAAGATTCTCACGTTCCGGTCCGCACTCCCCTGACGTCCGATTCCGGTTGAGCTGGAGCGCGCCACTACGGAGTACGTAGTCGCAATACGTGTGCCTTACGTATGGCCCGGCGGTCGATTTGGGCTCATGTTTTCAGTGATTCCCATCCGTCACCCCAGGAAGGGCTCACTCTGCCATGCGACCACGCACCCCCCTGTTCGCATTACTCGTCAGCGCGCTGGCGTTGCTCGCGGTGCCAATCCCCGCCTCAGCAGCGCAGCAGGCGGCCGCCCCCCAGAAGGCGGGCTCCGCCCAGCAGGAAGGCGCGTACATCGTCCAACTCAACTCCAAGACCCGGGCGGCGCCGCGGGCGACCGCCGAGGACCAGGTGAGGCGGCTGGGCGGCGAGATCGTCGGCGTGTACGAGCACGCCTTCAAGGGCTACACCGCCCGCCTGACCGCGTCCGCCGCCGAGGCGCTCAAGAAGGACCCGAACGTGATCTCCGTCGAGCCGGACGCCGAGGTCGTGGCGTTCCCGCAGACCACGCCCACGGGCGTGAAGCGGATCTTCGCGCCTGACAACCCGAACCTCGACATCGACGGCAACGACGACGCGCGGATCGACGCGGACGTGGCTGTCATCGACACCGGCGTGGACTTCGACCATCCCGATCTGAACGTGGTCGCCAGGGCCAACTGCCAGACCGGTACGTGTGTGGACAACTCCGGTGATGACGACAACGGCCACGGAACCCACGTCGCGGGCACCGTCGGCGCGATCGACAACGCGATCGGGGCGGTGGGCGTCGCGCCGGGCGCGCGCATCCACGCGGTGAAGGTGCTCAACTCGGCCGGCTCCGGCACGCTCTCGGCCATCGCGGCCGGCATCGACTGGGTGGCGGCCCGCTCAGCCACCATCGAGGTCGCGAACATGAGCCTCGGCTGCGACGGCTGCACCAGCAGCGCGATCACCACCGCGATCACCAACGCCGTCAACAGGGGCGTCGTCGTGGTCGTCGCCGCGGGCAACAGCAGCAGGGACGCCGCGACCTTCTTCCCGGCCAACCACCCCGACGTGATCACCGTCTCGGCCGTGACCGACATCGACGGCCGGCCCGGCGGCCTGGGCGGCAGCACGCTGCCGTGCCGCAGTGAGACCGACCAGGACGACTCGCTGGCGTTCTACTCCAACTTCGGCCAGACGATCGAGATCGCCGCGCCCGGCACCTGCATCTACTCGACGTGGATGAACGGCGGCTACAACACCATCAGCGGCACGTCGATGGCCAGCCCGCACGTGGCGGGCGCCGCGGGCATCCTCACCTCGGGCGCGAACAAGCCGACGACCAGGGCCGGTGTGATCGCCGTACGGGACAAGCTGATCGCGACCGGCAACGCCAACTGGACCGACGACTCCTCGGACGGCCGCAAGGAGCCGCTGCTCGACGTGCACGACGCCACCCAGTACCCGCCCGGCACCGGCGGCAACCGGCCGCCCACCGCGGCGTTCACCTCGTCGTGCAACCAGCTCGCCTGCTCGTTCAACGGGTCCGGCTCCTCCGACCCCGACGGCACGATCGCCTCGCACGCCTGGGACTTCGGTGACGGCTCGTCCGGCACCGGCGCCTCGCCGACCCACACGTACGCCGCCGCGGGCACCTACACGGTCAAGCTGACCGTGACCGACAACCAGGGCGCCACCGGCTCGGTCACCAAGCAGGTCACCGTGGGCACGCCCACCAACCAGCCGCCGAAGGCGGACTTCACGCAGACCTGCCGGGTCATCTTCGTCTGGCGCTTCTGCGACTTCAACGGCTCGTCCTCGTCGGATTCCGACGGCACGATCGCCTCGTACGCCTGGAACTTCGGCGACGGGACGACGGGCACCGGGGCGACCATCCGCCACTTCTACAGCTCGGCCGGGGCGAAGACCGTCAAGCTTACAGCTCGGCCGGGGCGAAGACCGTCAAGCTCACCGTGACCGACAACCAGGGGGCCACCGGCTCGGTCACCAAGACGGTGACCGTGCCCTGACCTGACCTCTCCCCCTGAGACTCATAGAAGTCCGCTGAGAACCCGGGCGGCCCGTCGTGCGGCGGGCCGCCCGGTCTTCGCGTGAGGGGCGGTCAGGAGGAGCCGGGGGACGCGACCGGCACGATCTCCGGCGCGCCCAGCCGGATCGCGTCGGCTTCCTGGTCCGTGTCCTGTTCCTGCGAGAGCCGCTCGGCCTCCACCCGCTTGGTGTAGTACTCGACCTCCCGTTTGACCTGCTCGGGGTCCCAGCCGAGGGGCCCGGCCATCAGTTCGGCGGCCTCCTGCGCCACGGCCTGGCCGCGGTGGAAGGTCTCGATCGAGATGCGGGTACGGCGGGTCAGCACGTCGTTCAGGTGCCTGGCGCCCTCGTGCGTGGCGGCGTAGACGATCTCCGCGCGCAGGTAGTCGTCGGCCCCGCTGAGCGGCCCGGCCAGTGACCCATCGTGCTCGATCAGCTCCAGCACCTCGTCGATCAGCGAGCCGAACCTCTGCAGCAGGTGCTCGATCCGCGCCACGTGCAGGCCGGAGGTGTGGGCCAGCCGGTGCCTGGAGTTCCACAGCGCCTGGTAGCCCTCGGCGCCGGCCAGCGGGATCCGGTCGGTGCACGACGGCGGGACCAGCTGGTCGAGCCCGTGCGCCACGGCGTCGACGGCGTCCTTCGCCATGACCCGGTAGGTCGTGTACTTGCCACCCGCGATCATCACGAGGCCGGGCACGGGGTGGGTCACGACGTGCTCGCGCGACAGCTTGGACGTCTCCTCGGACTCGCCTGAAAGCAGTGGCCGCAGCCCGGCGTACACGCCCTCCACGTCGTCGCGCGTCAGCGGCACCGACAGCACGGCGTTGACGTGGTCGAGCAGGTAGTCGATGTCCGTCCGGGACGCGGCGGGGTGCACCTTGTCCAGCGTCCACTCGGTGTCGGTGGTGCCGATGATCCAGTGCCGTCCCCACGGGATGACGAAGAGCACGGACTTCTCGGTGCGGAGGATGATCCCGGTGACGGAGTGGATCCGGTCGCGCGGCACCACGAGGTGGATGCCCTTGGACGCCCGTACGTGGATCTGTCCGCGCCCGCCCACGAGCTCCTGGATGTCGTCGGTCCACACCCCGGTGGCGTTGACCACCTGCCGGGCGCGCACCTCCATCTCGGCGCCGGTCTCCTGGTCGCGCACCCGCACGCCGGTGACCCGCTCCCCTTCGCGCAGGAAGCCGACGACCTGGGCGCGGGGCGCGATGTGCGCGCCGTAGGTGGCTGCGGTGCGCAGCATGGTCATCACGTAGCGCGCGTCGTCCACCTGCGCGTCCCAGTACTGCACGGCGCCGGTGAACGCCGTCTTCTTCAGGGAGGGCGCCAGCCGCAGCGCTCTCCTCCTCGACAGGTGCCGGTGCCCCGGCACGCCCCGGGCCAGCCCGGAGGCGAGGCCGAGCGTGTCGTACAGCGCCACCCCGGCCCCCACGTACGGGCGCTCCCACCCGAGGCGGGTCATCGGGAACAGGAACGGCACGGGCCGCACCAGGTGGGGCGCGATCTGCCGCAGCAGCAGGGACCGCTCCCGCAGCGCCTCCCTGACCAGGTCGAAGTTGAGCTGCTCCAGGTAGCGCAGCCCGCCGTGGATGAGCTTCGACGACCTGGACGACGTGCCGGAGGCGAAGTCGCGGGCCTCCACCACGCCGACGTCGAGCCCGCGCGTGGCGGCGTCGAGCGCGACGCCCGCGCCGACCACCCCGGCGCCCACCACGACCACGTCCAGTTCTTCGGCGGCCATCGTGGCCAGCGCCGCCGTCCGTTCTACGGGCCCGAGCCGAGCCACGCCCCTTCCTGTCGTCATAGCGCCCCCTGGGGTACGGCCTTTGTCCAGTTGCGCTCCCCTTCTTACCCGCTCGGGGAGGGCGATGTAACCCTGCCCACGGTGGCGCCGGCCACCCCGCGATCGCCGTTGATCAGGCGCGGATGACCTTGACGCCGGCGTCGGTGAGGCGGGCGGCGAGGTCGTCCGGGAGCCGGTCGTCGGTGACCAGGGTGTCGATCTCGCCGATCGGGCAGATCCGGGAGAACGCCCGCTTGCCGACCTTGGAGGAGTCGGCCACCGCCACCACCTGCGCGGCCCGGCTGATGAGCAGGTGGTTGACGTCGGCCTCGCCCTCGTGGTGCGCCGAGGCCCCGAGCTCGGCGTCGAGCGCGTCGACGCCGAGGAACGCCACGTCGAGCGTCACCTGTTCCAGCACTCCGGACGCGAGCGGCCCGATGAGCTCGTAGGACTGGGGCCGGGCCACTCCCCCGGTGACCACGATCTTGACGTGCCGCCGGACGGTGAGCTCGGCGGCGATGTTGAGGGCGTTCGTCACGATCGTGAACCCGGACTCCAGCGCGGGCCGGGTGGCCAGGGCGCGGGCCACCTCGGAGGTGGTGGTGCCGCCGTTCATGCCGATCACGGCGTCACCGCTGACCAGCTCCGCGGCGGCGGCGGCGATGCGGTGCTTCTCGTCGGCGTGCCGGGCTGTCTTGTAGCGCAGCGGCAGGTCGTAGCTGACGCTCTGCGCGACCGCGCCGCCCCGGGTGCGCATGAGCATCTGCTGCTGGGCGAGCTGGTCGAAGTCGCGGCGGATCGTGGCGGTGGAGACGTCGAGCGCCTGGGCCGCCTCCTCGACCGACAGTCGGCCCTCCTGGGCCAGCAGCTCGAGGATCCCGTTCCAGCGTTCGTATCGGGACACCACTGCCTCCCCTGAGTGATCCGTCCGCGTCAAGCCTGGCACATCTGACGACGGCTGGGCCACCGATGCACAATCTTGCTCTTTCCTGGTATAAAAAGAACAGAAATAATCAGACATGTGGAGGTATGCGGTGACCACCCACACGGAAGCCGAGATCGCCTCTCAGCCGGCGTGCTGGCGGCGCGCGATCGAGAACGTTCCATCCGGCGCGCTGCCGCGCCCGGGCGAGCGGGTCGCCGTCGTCGGCTGCGGCACCTCGTGGTTCATCGCCATGGCATACGCCACGCTCCGCGAGCGGGCGGGGCTGGGCGAGACGGACGCGTTCGCCGCCTCCGAGACGCCGGTGGGCCGCCGCTACGACCACGTGCTGGCGCTGACCCGTTCCGGCACCACCACCGAGGTCCTCGACCTTCTCGGCAGGACGACCGCCTCCAGGACCACGGCCATCACCGCCGACCCCGGCACCCCGATCACGAGCGTGGCCGGCCAGGTCATCGTGCTCGACTACGCCGACGAGCGATCGGTCGTGCAGACCAGGTTCGCCACGACCCAGCTCGCGCTGCTCCGCGCGAGCCTCGGCGAGGACCTCGGCCAGGCCGTCGCCGACGCCGAGCGGGCGGTGTCCGCTCCGCTGGACAGGGAGTTGGTCGAGGCCGAGCAGATCACGTTCCTCGGCGCGGGCTGGTCGGTGGGGCTGGCCCACGAGGCCGCGCTGAAGATGCGCGAGGCCTCACGCTCGTGGACCGAGGCGTACCCGGCGATGGAGTATCGCCACGGCCCCATCAGCATCGCGGGGCCGGGCCGCGTCACCTGGATGTTCGGCGAGGCCCCCGGCGGCCTGCGCGAGCAGGTCGAGGCCACCGGCGGCGGCTTCCGCGAGAGCGGGCTCGACCCGATGGCCGAGCTGGTCATGGCGCAGCGCGTCTCGGTCGCCCGGGCATTCGCCCGCGGCCTGAACCCCGACGAGCCCCTCCACCTCACGCGATCTGTGATTCTTTCCTCATGAGCCTCACTCTCGCCGACGCCCGGATCGTGACCCCCGAGGGAGCGCACGACGGGTGGCTGACCATCGAAGACGGCCGCATCACGCACGTCGGCCGCGGCCCGGCGCCGCGGCCGGGCCACAGCCTCGGGGGCCGGCACGTCGTCCCGGGCTTCGTCGACATCCACAACCACGGCGGGGCCGGCGGGTCGTTCCCGAGCGGCGAGCAGGACGGCGCGCGCGCCGCCATCGGGCTGCACGAGCGCCACGGCACCACGACGATGGTGGCGAGCATGGTCTCGGGCGCCATCGACGACCTGGTGTCGGCCGCGTCGTCGCTGGCCGACCTGTGCGACGACGGGCTGCTCGCCGGGCTGCACTTCGAGGGCCCCTACATCTCCAAGGCCCGCTGCGGCGCGCACAACCCGGCGTTCCTGCGCGACCCCTCCTCGCGGGAGCTGGAGCGGCTGGTGAAGGCGGGCCGCGGGCATGTGCGCATGGTGACGATCGCGCCTGAGCTGCCGGGCGCGCTCGACACCATCCGTACGGCCGGCGCGCACGGCGTGATCTCCGCGCTCGGCCACAGCGACGCCGGGTACGAGCAGACCCTGGCCGGCATCGAGGCGGGCGGCAGCGTGGCCACCCACCTCTACAACGCCATGCCGCCGCTCGGCCACCGTGCCCCCGGGCCGATCGCGGCGTTGCTGGAGGATGACCGGGTCACGGTCGAGCTGATCAACGACGGCGTGCACGTGCACCCGGCGATGCTGCGCCTGGCGGTCACGGCCGCCGGGCCGGGGCGGACGGCGCTCGTCACCGACGCGATGGCCGCCGCCGGCATGGGTGACGGCACGTACGTGCTGGGGTCGATGCGGGTGGACGTGGCGGGCGGCGTCGCCCGGCTGGCCGAGGGCGGCACGATCGCGGGCAGCACCCTGACCATGGACGCCGCGGTGCGCCGCGCCGTCCGGGAGGTGGGGCTGTCGCTGCCCGAGGCGGTCGAGGCGGCCTCGCTCACCCCCGCCCGGGTGCTGGGGCTCGACCACATCATCGGCTCGATCGCCGCCGGCAAGGCGGCCGACCTGGTCGTGCTCTCCGACGAGCTGGAGGTGGCCGGCGTGATGAAGCGCGGCGCCTGGGTCACGGAGCCCTGATGTTCCTCACCGTGACGCTCAACGCCGCCCTCGACGTCACCTACCAGGTGCCCGGTGTCGACTGGGAGGGTGTCAATCGCGTCCGGTCGGTGCACAGGCGGGCGGGCGGCAAGGGCGTCAACGTGGCCCGCGTGCTGCGCGGGCTCGGCCAGGACGTGCTGGTCACCGGCCTGGCGGGCGGGCCGACCGGGAAGGCCATCGAGGCCGACCTCGAAGCCTCGGGGCTGCCGGGCGCGCTGGTCCGGGTCGCCGCCGAGTCGCGCACGACGCTGGCGATCTCCAGCGGCTCCGCCGGGGACGGCGGGGCCACGCTGTTCAACGAGCCCGGTCCCGAGATCGCGGAGGCCGAGCTGCGGGAGTTCATGGGGACGTACGAGGCGCTGCTGGCGCGGGCCGACGCCGTCGTCATCTCGGGCAGCCTGCCTCCGGGCGTCCCCCCGGACACCTACGCGACGCTCGCGGCCGTCGCCGCCGAGCACCGCGTGCCCGCCATCGTGGACGCCGACGGGGAGCCGCTGCTGCGCGCCCCGGCCGGCCGCCCCGCGATCGTCAAGCC
>NZ_QNFZ01000058.1 GCF_003313395.1 Nonomuraea lactucae
GCGTTGCCGGTGGATCGGCAGGTCAGCGAGCACTGGGCGCAGGATAAGCGGCAGGTTGAGCTGTCGGGTGAGGTGACTGCGGGTCTGGTGGCGTTGGCGCGGCGGGCTCGGGTGACGCTGGGCACGGTCGTGCAGGCCGGTTGGGCGCTGCTGCTGTCGCGGTATAGCGGTGAGAACGATGTGATGTTCGGTCTGACGGTGTCGGGTCGTCCGGCGGAGTTGTCGGGGATGGAGTCGATCGTCGGGTTGTTCATCAACACGCTTCCGTTGCGGGCTCGGGTGCCTTCTGATGTGGCGTTCGTGGACTGGTTGCGTGAACTGCAGGACAACCAGGTGGCGTTGCAACGGTTCGAGTACACGCCGCTGGTCGATATTCAGCGGTATTCGGCGGTGCCGCGGGGGTCGTCGCTGTTCGACAGCATCATGGTGTTCGGCAACTACCCGCAGGAGGAGTTGCCGGAGTCGGCGGTGGCTGAGGATGGTGTGTTCGCTTCGGTGGAGTCGCTGGAGCAGGGCAACTATCCGATCACGTTCGCGGTGGATCTGCTGGAGCGGTTGCG
>NZ_QNFZ01000067.1 GCF_003313395.1 Nonomuraea lactucae
CCTGACGGGGCGCGCGCAACGGGCGGGCTTCGCGGGCGGAGTCGCGCGGGCAGGGCCGCCCGCAGCCGCTCCCGGCCGCGGCGGGTCAGTTGCTGGGGCGGCCTGGACGGGTCGGGCTGGGACGGGTCTGGCCTGGGTGGCTGGGACGGGTCTGGCATGGGTGCCTGGGACGCGTCGGGTGGGACGGGTCGGGTGGGACGGGTCAGTCGTTGTCGGGGATGAGCAGGCCGAGCAGCCAGCTGACGAGGCTGATGATGACCGAGCCCCAGAAGGCGGCCGGGTAGAAGTTGTCGACGTGGAAGGGGATGCCCAGCTCGCCCGCGATCCAGCTCGTCAGCAGGAGCATGGCCGCGTTGATCACGAGCAGGAACAGTCCGAGGGTGAGGACGATGATCGCGCAGCCGAGCAGCTTGACGATCGGCTTCACGATGGCGTTGACCAGGCCGAAGATGAATGCGACGGCAAGGATCGTGCCGTAGTAGGCGGGGGAGTTCGCCGCTGTGGTGATCTTGATGCCGTCGATGAACTGGACGGCGACCCACAGCGCGGCCGCGGCCGCGAGGGTTCTGATGATGAATCTCACGCTGGAAGATCCTCCCATTTCCGCCCGCGAGTCGGATAGGGCGATCGGTGCGCGGTTCCGCGCGGCACGCCGGTGAGCACGGCGTTATCAGCCGTCCAACCTGGGCAAGAGGGGCCAGGGGAGGAGTCGAGATGAGCGCCGAGGGACTGGAGTCACTGTCGGCCAGCGAACTGCACGAACGTGCGGTCCGCTACGCCGTGCGCCACGGGGATGTGGGGTTCCTGTGGAACCTGCTGAAGATCATTCCTGCGGCGGAGGCCGCGTCCGGCCACGACACCGAGACCGTGGCCGACCTCAGCCGGGTGTCCGCGCTGCTCAGCGACGCCCTCGCGGCGGGCGAAGGCGACCTGGGCGACGCGCTGCGCCCGGTCTACATCGACTACCTGACCCGACACCCCGACGCCTAGCGCCTGTGCGGTCCTCGGGTCAGGCCACGGACGTCCGGCTATCCGGCCAGCCGGTCCTCCGCCCCGACGTACGCGGCGAACCCCGGCGTGCCGACCTCCCTGCCGTCCTGGTCGACGATCAAGGTCTGGTACGGCCCCGCCGCCGCCTGCTCGGCGGCGAAGCGCCTGGCCAGCACCGGTCCCATGGCGTACATCGCGGTGGCGTAGGCGTCGGCCACGCCCAGGTCGGGGCCGATCACGGTGACCGAGCCGACTCCGGTCTGCCGCCTCCCCGTGAGCGGGTTCATGACCGGCGCGCCGCCCGAGGTGGCGATGCCGAGGTCGTGGGCTTCGACGATTTTTCGTACCAGCCCCGTACGCGGGTCGTGGATGCCGACCCGCCAGGGCTTGCCCGGCGCCGCCGACCCGCGCACCCTGATGTCGCGGCCCGCGTCGATGCGGTGGTCCCCGGCGCCGGCGGTGGACAGCGCGCGTGACAGCCGTTCGAGCGCCCAGCCCTTGATGTAGCCCGAGGGGTCGATGACGCCGTTGACGCGCGCCTCGAACCCGAGGGGTCGATGACGCCGTTGACGCGCGCCTCGAACCAGCCGCCGGTCTGCCTGCTCAGCTGGTCGCAGCGGTGCAGCACCTCGATGAGCTCGGGGATCTGCTCGATCGTCTGGCCGCGGTTGAGCCGGCCGATCTGGCTGGTCTCGCGTACGGGGCTGAACGTGCGGTCCACCCAGCGCAGCCAGGCGAAGGCGTCGTCGAGCAGGGGGCCCAGCTCCCGGCGTGGCAGGGCCGTGCGGATGTCCACGCTCACCGGCATGCCGCTGATCGTCTCGGCGCGGGCGCTTCCGGGGAAAGTCGTCACCTTGCCTCCTTCTCCGCCGCCAACCGTTCCACATCGGGCGTAATGTCCCGCTAAACCTCTGCCGGAACCCTGGTCCGCCTCGGCCTCCGCCGTACGACGGCGGTGGAAGGTCAAGCCGCCGGAAAGGGTGAGTATGGTCAGAATCATGGCTAACGTGCGTGTTGAGCGGACTGATGACGGCGGGTTCCGGGCGACCAACGGCCGCGGGGCCGAGGTGCGCATGGGCGGCGGCGACGAGGAGGGCGTGTTCACGCCGATCGAGCTGCTGCTGGCGGCGGTGGGCGGGTGCAACATCGTGACCGTCGAGCCGCTCACCGCCAAGCGGGGGCACCGCCTGCTCCGCCTGGCGATGACGGTGTCGGCGGACAAGGCCGAGCCGAACCGGCTCGGGCCGGTGACCGTCACCTACGATGTCGAGCTGCCCAGCAATGAGGCCGACGAGGTCTTCCGGGCGGTGGCGGAGCGGGTGCACGAGAAGTACTGCACGGTGAGCCGCTCGCTCAGCGAGGGCACGGAGGTCCGTTTGGAGCTTTCGTAGCCCGATTAGGCAGATATTCGACCCCGTTATGACGCGTCCGTTGCATTCGTCTCGGTAATGTCGAGGCAGGTCAGGAGTCCTGCTCCTGGTCTGATGAGCTTTTACCGAGGCGGACGCGGAGGGGGACCGTGGTCCGCAGTGCGGGACCGCCGGCGTTTTGGGGGAATCGCCGGCCTGGACCGCCTTCGATCGGGGCCGGGCAGCTTTGGGGGAACTGCCCGGCCCCGACTCATGCGTAGGGTCGGGCCTGCGTAGGGTTCGGTGCCGTGGCAGAACTCATGACAAAACTCCTCATCGACTGCGATCCAGGCATCGACGACGCGCTCGCCCTCGCCCTGGCGGCCGGTTCACCGTACCTGGAGGTCGTGGGCGTCACCACGGTCGGCGGGAACGTGGACCTCGCGCGGACGACCGCCAACGCCCTGGCCCTCAGGGAGTTCCTGGACCTCGGCGACGTGCCCGTCACCCCGGGCGCCGCCGGAGCGCTGCTCCGGAAGACGGTCCGCGCGGCCCACGTGCACGGATCCACCGGCCTCGGCGACGCCGTCCTGCCACCGCCCACCCGCCCGGCCTGCGAGGGCCACGCCGTGGACTTCATCGTGAACACCCTGCGCGCCTCGCCCGGCGAGATCACGCTGGTCGCCACCGGGCCGCTCACCAACATCGCCCTCGCCGTACGCCGCGAGCCGCGCATCGTCGAGTGGGCCCGCGACTTCGTGATCATGGGTGGCTCCTACACCCGCGGGAACCACAACCCGGCCGCGGAGTTCAACATGCTCGCCGACCCCGAGGCGGCCTCGATCGTCTTCGACGCCGGATGGACGGTGAAGATGCTCGGCCTGGACGTGACGCTCAAGGCCCTGGTGACCACCGAGGTCCTGGACCGGATGCGCCCGCTCGGCCGCCTCGCCGACGTGCTGCTGGTGCCGGCGGCGTCGGCGTACGGCATGGTGACGGCGGAGGGCGGCCCGGCCATCCACGACGCCTGCGCCGTGGCGTACGCGCTGGACCCCTCGCTGTTCACCTGCGTGCCCGCGGTGGTGCGCGTGGAGACCGCCGGCCTGTACACCTCGGGGATGACCGTGACGGACTTCAAGCTGCACGACCGGCCGGCCAACGCGCTGGTGGCGACCTCACTGGAGGCGGGGCGGTTCTGGGACGTGGTCCTGGAGGCGTACGGGCGGCTGGCCCGGCGGCTCGGTTGACCGGTGCAGCCGGGCCTGCGGCCTCCGGCGAGTGTGCGGGTGGTCTGCGGCGGCTGCTACAGTTACGTGTGTTGCGGGCGCCGCTAGCTCAGTTGGTCAGAGCAGCTGACTCTTAATCAGCGGGTCCGGGGTTCGAGTCCCTGGCGGCGCACAATGACACGGAGCCCCAGCTCACGCTATGCGAGCTGGGGCTCCTTCGTCGGCGCGGCCGCCGGTCCGGGCGCCTGGGGGTAGCGTCGGGGGCATGCGGCTTCACGTGGGATGCGCGATGTGGAATCACACGCCCTGGCGGGGCCGGTTCCTGCCCCATCCGCTCCCTCCCGAGGAGCGGCTGCGGTCCTACGCGAGCTGGTGCAACGCGGTCGAGGGCAACACGACGTTCTACGCGACGCCGGCGAGGAGCGCGGTCGAGTCGTGGGCGCGGCAGACCGATCCCGGCTTCCGTTTCGTGGTCAAGCTGCCGAAGGAGATCACCCACGAGCGCCGTCTCAGCGGCGCCGATGAGGAGCTCCGTGCGTTCCTGGAGGCGATCGAGCCGCTCGGGCCGCGGGTCCATGCCCTCTGGGTGCAGTTGCCTGGATCGTTCGGTCCGGGCGACCTCGGGGGGCTGGCCGCGTTCCTCCACCGGCTTCCCCGCTCCCGCAGATACGCCGTCGAGGTGCGCCACCGGGCGTTCTTCGTGGACGCGCGGGCGGAGCGGCTGCTCGCGAGGGTGCTGGCGGGCGTCGACGCCGAGTGGATCCCGTTCGACACCACCGTCCTCTTCCAGAGCCCTCCGACCAGCGACGCCGAACGGGACGCGTGGACGAAGAAGCCGCGCGTGCCGCGCCGCTCGCTCGCTCTCACCGCCCGTCCGATCGTCCGCTACCTCGGCCGCGACTCCGTGGAGAGCACGGTCGAGGGCTGGCTGCCCTGGATCGAGACGGTCATCGGGTGGCTGCGGGAAGGCCGCTCGCCGACCGTGTTCATCCACACGCCCGACAACGCCGACGCGCTGACGCTCGCGCGCCGGTTCCACGACGACGTACGGACCCGGCTGCCCGAGCTGGAGCCCCTGCCTGAGCCGGTGCCGGCCGAGCCGCCGACGCTGTTCTGAGCGGCGGTCGGCCCGGGCGGAGGGCGTCAGCGGCCGGTGGCACCTGGGTCAGGGCTTGTGCTGGTCGTAGCCCACGCCGTTGCACTGGCGGCCGCCGTTGACGCAGTGCTTCACCAGTGCGGCCTGCCGGGCCTGGTCCCAGCCGTTCATGAAGTCGTAGTGGAAGGAGTAGCCGGCCCCCGAGGAGTACCGCAGCCCGCGGGTGACTCCGCCGGGCAGCTTGTAGGGGACCTTCATCTCCAGCATGGGCAGCGGCACGGGGTGGCTCGGCGGGCACACGCCGCGGACGGGGAAGGCCATGTGGCTCTTGTGGTTGGCGGAGTCGAGGTTGACCCCGTCCCAGCAGCTCGGCGCCTTCAGCCGGACGATCAGCGCCGAACCCGGCGGGCACGACGCGGGGATGTCCGCCGAGGTGCGGCTGCCGCAGCTCCAGTAGCCCTGGAACTGGGCGGCGGACGGCGTGTGCATGTCACCCACGATCAGCCGGAAGCCCGGAGGGAACGGCTTGACGGTCCGGTAGTCGTTCACACCGGACTTGTAGTAGGTCGTCACCATCTGCGGATCGACCGGCTTGCCGTCCTGGAGCAGCGTGGGGATCCAGTAGCCGGTGCCGTCCTTCTTGTCCTGGCAGCTCGTCGGTCCACCGAGCAGCGACTGGTTGGTGGAGCGGGCGTTCGTCTCCCTGTTGCCGAAGAACGTGTGGTTGTGCGCCGCGCCGGCCCGGCCCGGGTACACGATCGGGTCGTCCGACAGCCGGTGGGTCACGGTGCAGTTCGCCGCGAACTCCCGGTACTGCGCGCGGGGCGGCGGGTCGGACTTGGCGGGGTCCGACGCCTTGGGGGTGGCGGAGGGGGTCTGCTTCACCGGCGGGGTGGCCTGGGGCGTCGGCGTGTGCGGGCCGTGCGGCGAGCCCGTCGCGCCGTGGTCCTGGGGGGCCGCGGCGGAGGCGGTGGCCGACGGCGGCAGAAGAAGAGGCTTCACCGCGATCACCGCGCCGGCGGCGACCAGGAGAGAGGCGAGCACGCGGCTGGGCGCGTGGTTAGGCATGGGGTTCCTTTCGCATCGGTTCCGGCCCGTCGATCTGGTGGATCCGGACGGGCCGACGGCACGCTAGCGGGCGGGCGTGCCGGGCGCCTGAGCAGAAAGTCCCGGGACGGCCGGACGACCCGGCCTAGTTTCCAGGCGTCTCCGGTCCCCAGGCGTCCGTGGTTTCCAGGCGTCCCTGGTTTCCGGGCGTCGTGCCGGTCCAGACGAGCAGCGCTTCGGTCCTGCTGCGGACCTTCAGCTTGCCGTACACGCTGTTGAGGTGGTTCTTGACCGTCTTCTCCGTCACGCCGAGCCGTACGGCGATGGAGGCGTTGGACAGGCCGAGGGCCAGGAGGTTCAGCACGTCACGCTCGCGCCCGGTGAGGCCGAAGCGGGCCTGCGCGGCTCGGCGGCCCGCCGCCCGCTCGCGCGCCTCCCGTTCCCTTTCGAGCTGGCCCCGCACCAGGGAGGTGGCGACGGACGCGGCGACCGGCGAGAGCCAGCCGCCCTGGTCGGCCACCGCCAGGACGGCGCGCACCAGCTCCGGCGGGTCGAAGTGCCCGTGCACCAGGTAGCCGCGTGCCCCGCGGCGGAGCATCTCGGCGATGAGCTCCTCGCTGGAGTCGCTGGTCAGCACCAGGACGCTGCTGAGGTGGGCCAGCTCGGCGATCACGGACAGGCCGTCCGCGATGGGCATGCGATGGTCGAGCAGCGTCACCGCCGGCTGCCGCCGCCGCGCGAAGGCCAGGGCGGCCTGGCCGTTGCCCGCTTCGCCGATCACCCTGATGCGGTCCTCGGCGTCGAGATAGGCGGCCATGGCCGCGCGGACGATCGGGTTGTCGTCCACGATCAGCACGTCGATCACGTTGGTTGTCATCGTTCCATCCGCTGGTACGGCGGGGTGTCCCTGTCCTCGCGGTCCTCGCGCCGGGTGAGTTCCCGGGGCACGTCCATCGTGCGGCGGTCGGGCGTGGCTCTCTGGTGCCGCGCCCGCGCGCCGCCCACGCCCGCCTCCCCGGTGATCGGGACGCGCAGGGTGACGACGGTCCCCCCGGCGTCGGAGACGACCCGCAGCGTGCCCGAGACGGCCGTCGCCCGCTCCGCCATGCCGACGAGCCCGAAATGGCCCGCGGCCTGCAGGGTGGTCAGGTCCCGGGGCACCCGGAAGCCGAACCCGTCGTCCGCCACGACCAGCTCCAGCCATCCGCCCGTGCCGCGCAGCCGTACCCTCACCTGCCCGGCGCTGGAGTGGCGCTGGACGTTGGAGAGGGCCTCCTGCAGGACGCGGACCATCTCGTAGCGGACGGCCACCCCCGGGTCCGGGCAGTCGGCGCGCAGGTCGACGGTGATGCGCGTCTCCAGCGACCAGTCCTCGCACACCCGGCGGACGGTCTCCTCGAACTCCTGGTTGGGGACGTCGCCGCGCAGCCCTTCCAGCAGCTGGCGGGCCTCCTTGGCGGCGGCCTCCGCGCCGCGGGAGACGGTGTCGGCCAGCTGCTCGGCGAGCGCCGGCTGCCGGCGCAGCGACGAGGGGAGGGCCAGCGCCGCGAACGACACCCCGCGCAGCGTCTTCGTGACCGAGTCGTGCAGCTCCCTCGCCAGCCTGGCCCGCTCGTCGGCGGCGGCCGAGCGCTGCGCCGAGGCGATCACCTCGACCACGAGGTCCACGTACCGCACCAGCGCGGACGTGGCGACCGCGCCGCCCAGCCCGGCCAGCAGCGTCATCATCGGGAACGCCATGATGAACGCCGCCAGGTCCGGCGACGGCGGCAGCCCCGACCGCACGGTCCAGGCCGCCACCGCGAAGCCGAGCGCCGTCTGCACCGTCCAGATCGGCCAGGCGCGCATGCCCAGCAGGGCGCCGCCCAGCGCGGCCGAGCCCGCCGTGAAGCAGAAGAAGGCGATGCCGCGCCCGCTGAGCAGCAGGACCGCCACCGCCACGAGCGAGTCGACCGCCATCACCGCCACGGCCCGGCGCACCACGGAGGGCCGGCGCGTCAGCGCGGCGACCTCGGCGGCCGTGGCGCAGACCGTCACCGCCAGCACGGCGGGCACCCGCCAGCGCTCCTGCACCACCAGGAGTCCCGCGCCGGCGGCCGTCAGCACGACCGCCGCCCTGCCGAGCATCACGGCGCGGCAGATCGCGGCCGACGCCACGAGCGGGTTGACGGGGTGGGCTGCGTCCGTCACGGCGGCCCCCTGCGCCAGGGTCCGGGGATCGCCCACTGATCAGCCCTCGAGCTCGACGTCGTCGACGAAGAACTCGTACGCCTGGGGCATCTGGTCGGTCGCGATGACGAGGTCCACCCGGCGCAGCCGGCCGGACGTCAACGAGCCGACCGGGAGCACGAAGCTCTTCCAGCGCAGCGGTGGCGCCTGCAGCACGACGCTCTTGGAGCCGGCCCGGCCGGCCGCGCCGGACGCCGAGACGCGCAGGATCGTGCCGAACTCCCGGCCGCCGAAGACACGCAGGCGCAGCGTGGTGCGCGCGCCGACGGGGACGGGGGTGTCGGCGAGGATCGTGGCCGCGGCCAGGTCCTCCCGCCTGGCCACCCGCTTCTGGATCCTGATGGTGGCCTCGTCCGTTCCGGGGGGCTGCTGTCCGGGTGTGACGTTCGTGCCGGTGCCGCGGACCTGCCAGCCCGTTCCGAGCATGCTCCGGTAGATCCGGCAGGACGGCCGCGCGGAGAGGATCTCCACCCCGCTCTTCGCGGTCGCGCGCGCGCAGCCCGCCGTGGTCGTACCGGGCTCGGTGCGGCGTGCGGTGCGGCGTTCGGTGGGGGGCTCGGCGGGGCGCTCGGTGGCGTGCTCGGTCAGGGGCGGGCCGGCCGTGG
>NZ_QNFZ01000062.1 GCF_003313395.1 Nonomuraea lactucae
TGCCTGGCCAGCGGCCGAATTCCGAGCAGGCCGGACTAGGCCCCAGGTGCCACAGGGGTCTTCCACCACAGATCCGAGGTGTACGTGAGTCGCATGGCCTGCCCGCTACCCGGAGCCGGCGCGCGCATGCCATCGCCTGGCGCACGGGCGATAGACGTCCCCAAGTCAGGGCATTCGTCAGTGCACTACAACAAATCACCACTAAGGTCTGACCGACACGCATCCCGCAGGAGGGCCACCATGAGCGACTACACCCTCACCTTCGACCTGATCGACGTCGACAAGGACGGCCGCATCTCGGCCCACGAGCTGGCACGGCTGATGGAGGCCCTCGGCCAGCCCATCACCCTGGAGCAGGCACAGGCCGGGGTGGCGAGGCTGGACAAGGACGGCGACGGCCTGATCGACATCGAGGAGTTCGGTGCGTTCCTCCAGGACTGAGCCCAGGACTGAGCCCGGGACTGAGCTCCTCCAGGACTGAGTTCGCCACAGGCGTCGGAACCTCCACCGCCCGAGTGGCCTCGGCAGCCACTCGAGCGGTTGGTGGCACCTGGTTGCCTCGCTGTCACCACTCCACGGCGGCACCCGTGTCGAGAAGCTCGCCCATCTCGCCGACCTGTCCCTCGACGTCGCCGAACGCGGACCAGCCGCCGTTCCCGTACCTGATCGCGTGCCAGAGCCGCCCGGCGGCGTTGCTCGCGCAGACGTGCAACTGGAGGCCCGCGGCGGCGACTGAGACGCGCCGGTGCTCGCCCTTGTCGCCCGTCTGGCCCTCGACGTCGCCGAACGGCTGCCAGGAGGCGGGGTAGCGGATGGTGTGCCAGAGCCTGCCGGCCGCGTTCACCGCGCACACGTGCAGGTTGGGCCCGATGGCGGCACAAGAGACGTCGATGAGGTCGCCCATCTCGCCGGCGGCGCCCTCCACGTCGCCGAACGGCTGCCAGGCCGTCGGGTAGCGGATCGTGTGCCAGAGCCTGCCCGCGGCGTTGACCGCGCACACGTGCAGGTTGGTGCCGATGGCGGCACAGGAGACCCCGCGGAGCGAGCCCATCTCGCCGGCGGCGCCCTCCACGTCGCCGAACGGCTGCCAGGCCGTCGGGTAGCGGATCGTGTGCCAGAGCCTGCCGGCCGCGTTGACCGCGCACACGTGCAGGTTGGTGCCGATGGCGGCACACGAGACGTCGACCAGGTCTCCCATCTCGCCGGCGGCGGCCTCCACGTCGCCGAACGGCTGCCAGGTGCCGTTGGCGTAGCGGATCGTGTGCCACAGGCGCCCCGCCGCGTTGATCGCGAGCACGTGCAGCTCGGGACCGATGGCCGCGGCGGCTGTGGAGCGCAGCCGGCCCATGTCGCCGGTCTGCCCCTCGACGTCGCCGAACGGCTGCCACGAGCCGTTGCCGTACCTGATCGTGTGCCACAGCCGGCCTTCGGCGTTCACCGCGACCAGGTGCGTGCGGTCGAGGGCGTCGAGCGCCTGCAGCGCGTTGATGCGGCCGTAGCCCATCTGCTGGTTGCGGGAGCCGTGCGGGAAGCCGGGCTGCTGCGCGTAGGGGACGGCGCCCACCTTGTCCGCGGTGCGTTCGATGACCTCGCGGACGCGCTCGGCCGGCAGGTTCCGCCGGTGGGAGCGGATGGCCGCCGCCAGGCCGGCGACGTGGGGGGTGGCCGCGGACGTGCCGTTGAAGCGGTCGAAGTAGTCTCCGGCCGGGTTGTAGCCGCCGCCACCGTTGATGTCGGTGGTCGGGATCAGCACCCCGGGAGCGACGACCGATACCCCTGGACCGTAGTTGGACCCCCACCATGTCTCGCCGTCGGGGCTGGTCGGCGACTTGCGGTTGTCGTTCTTGTCGGACGCGCCGCAGGCCATGACGAGCGGGTGGCGGGCCGGGTAGCGGTTGACACCGCCGTGGTTCTCGTTGCCGGTCGCCGCGCACAGCACCACCCCGTTGGCGGCGGCGGCCTGCAGCGCCGGATCGATGATGCCGAAGTTCCAGCCGGTCGGTCCCAGTCCGTCGCCGGGCGCGTAGACGCCGAAGCTCATGCTGATGACGTGGGCGCCGTTCTGCACCGCCCAGCCGATCCCGCGGGCGCACTCCACGTCGGTCCAGGAGACGAACGCGGCCGGCAGGACGCGGCAGCGGCCCGCGACGCCCGCCACGCCGATCGCGTTGCCGATGGCGGCCGCCGCGATGCCCGCGCAGCAGGTTCCGTGGCCACGGACGTTGCCGGGGCCCTGCGGCCCGCCGGGCGCCGCCATCGTGTCGAGCCGCACCCCGGGCGCCGACAGGACCAGATCCTGATGCGCCTGCTCGACCCCGGAGTCGAGCACGCAGACCACGATGTCGGGCGCGCCGCTGCTCACCTCCCAGCCCGACCGGCCGGTGCCACCCGCGACGATCTTCGTCATGTTCCACTGGCCGGCGTAGAGGGGGTCGTTCGGGTTGAGCAGCGCCGGCGTGACCATGGGCATGATCTCGAAGTGAGCCTCGGCGACCACGTCCGCGTCCTGCCGGCGGATGTCCTCGCGGATCTCGTAGGCGTCGTGACGCGCGGGGTCGGAGATCGTCCAGTACGTCAGGCCGATCAGGTGGCGTGACAGCTCGGGCTCCTGGCGCAGGCCGTGCGCGCTCATCCGCTCGGTGAACTCGGCGGGATCCACCCCCTGCCTCGGTGCGATGACCAGCACGTTCGGCAGCGGGGTGACCAGCGAGCCCGGCCCCTCAGCGGTGCCGACCCGGTAGACCGGGCCGACCCACTCGACCGTCGCCGCGCCCTGTAACGAGTCGAGCTGCGCGTCGGTGACCGCCGCGCCGTCCCGGGTGTGCGCCCACATGCGGCCTTCCGGTTCGTTGAGGACCGCGGCCCGGGCGTCGGCGGTGGGCGCCGCTGCCTCGTCGGCGGTCGTCGCCGGTCCCTCGTCGCGGACGAGCCCGGCCGCCGAGAGAACGTCGGGGCCGCCCGCCGCGACGCTCGGGGCGACGGCGAGCAGGACACGACCCGGCTCAAGGGTCATGACGGCGCCGGATCCGTGCTCCAGAGTCTGAGGGAAGGCCATCGAAACCTCCGTGGATGAGGAGACATCTGCGTCTCCACGCGGAGGGTGCGCGAGCACAGGGTCCGCGCACCCGCGGAAGCCTCATCGTCGATCCGATAGCAGCAGGGCGCACCGGGGTCTGGCTCAGGGATAACCCTAGGGTTGGCGGGTGAGCACCCCTGGCTTTCCCACGGACCTACTCACGGACTTCCCGCGGACTTCCCAGGGGCTTCCCACGGGCTTTCTCACCGGTTTTCTCACGGGTTTTCTTACGGAGCCGCGAGCGGGATGGACACCGACCGACGCGGGCAGCCCACCCAAGCCGACGGGCGGGCTGACCACGTGGTCGTTTATCGGGATGACCTGGTGGGCGCCCCTCGGCACAATGGGCAGACATGCGCCACTGGCCCCTCTTCGCCCTACGCCTGACCGCGCCCCGCCTCGAACTGCGCCTGCCCTCCCTGGACGACCTCGACGAGCTGGCCGACCGCGCGTTGGAGGGCGTGCACGATCCGGGCCTGATGCCGTTCGGCGTGCCATGGACCGACGCCCCCGCCGCCGAACTGCCGGGCAACGTCGTCCGTTTCCACCTCGGGGTCATCGCACGGTGGCAGCCGGAGCAGTGGTCCTGCAACTTCGTCGCCGTCCATGAGGGCCGCGTGATCGGCTGTCAGGAGCTGTCCGCCACCGGCTTCCGGGTCACCCGCGAAGTGCACACGGGCTCGTGGCTGGGCCGCGCCCACCAGGGAGCCGGGCTCGGCACAGAGATGCGCGCCGCCGTGCTCCACCTGGCCTTCGCCGGGCTCGCCGCCGAGACCGCGCGCTCCGAAGCCTTCCTCGACAATCCGGCGTCGCTGCGGGTCTCACGCAAGCTCGGCTACCGGCCCGACGGCCTGTCCGTCCATCAGGTACGGGGACGGCGCGCGATCCAGCAACGCCTGCGCCTGGACCGAGACGACTTCACCAGCCCGGTGCCTGTGGAGATTCACGGCTTGGAGGCATGCTTGCCCCACTTCGGCCTGACGCCCGCATGATGGTAGCCAGGCCGTGCGAATCAGGAGGGACGCGACATGACCGAGCGGAGGATGAAACCGGCAGGCACGACTCCCGCCACAGCCGATGGTGGCTACTCGGGCACACCTCTGGCCAGGAAGATCGGCGTCAAGAGCGGCCACCGGGTACGCCTGCTCCACGCCCCTGACCAGTGGGACATTCCGGACCTGCCCCAGCACTGCACAATCGTCGGCCAGGACATGACCGGCGCCGACATCACCATCGCCTTCTACCGCTCCCACAGCCGGCTGTCCGTCGAAGCTTCCGAGCTGGTTGAAGATCTGGCCGACCAGGGGATGTTGTGGATCGCCTGGCCCCGCCGCGCGGCCGGTCACGACAGCGACGTCACCGAGAACGCGCTACGCGAACTCTTCCTCCCACTCGGCGTCGTTGACGTGAAAGTGGCGGCGCTCGGTGAGGACTGGTCAGGTCTCAAGTTCGTCCGGCGCAGGGAGAACAGGGGCAACCTTCGGGATCCGGCTTTCTGATCTCCATGCAGTCCGGTTGGAGATACTCTGCCGGGCATGCGGCGATTGATCACTTCCCGAGGCGTATGGCTCGCCCTTACGTCTATCGCGATGGCAGCGACGGTTGTCGTGATCACGCGTTCCCGCCACCGCTCGGCGCGCCGGCGTCCAGTCCCGCAAGATGAGGCGACCCCCGGTACCTCGGCTCCCGCCCGAAGCGAGAGCGAACCCGTGGCGCAGTGGCCGCCGGTCCCCATCCTGGGCATTCCCACTGCTGAGGACCTCGAGCGCTACGCCGCCAAGCCCTCCGGCTTCGGGCGCCCCGCACCCAGAACGAACTTCGACGGTGTTCAGACAAGGGCACCGCTGGACGAAGCCGCCCGACGCCGTCTCACCCGCTGGGGCATCGCCGGGGCTGCGCTCTGCCTGCTCACAGTCGGTACCCACGCCCTCGAATCCGCGGTCTTCTCCAACACATCGGGGGGAGCGGCCCTCAGCGTGGGCCTTGGCCTGTACCCGCACGTGGGCTTCGGCCTGTACCCGGAGGCGTACCAGGACGAGATTCCCGCTCCGGACGACGGTCACGTCCCTGAGCCCAGCCCAGAAGAGCCGACACAAGAACCGGTCCCGGCCACTCAGTCGGGTCCCGACGCGGACTGCCGGCCCCAGAGCCACAACCCGCGTGTACGAACGCTCGACGCGAAAGTGACCCGAGCAGTGAACCGGCAGTGGCAACGCATCGAAGCCTGGCTCAGAACCCACGCCCCCAGAAGCCATCGAACACTCGGCAAGCCCGCGACGGCTGTGAGCATCGCGGCAGCGGAGGCGCGGATGGGCTTACGGTTCCCCGACGACCTGCGGGCCTCACTGCTGCGGCATGATGGAGCCGCCTTCGGCTTCCTCGGCAATCAGGGCTCAAGCGTCCGAGACATCCAAGACACCTGGCGACGATTGTGCGAGCTCGACGGTGACGCGGAGTCGTCCGATCCACGAACGGAATGGTGGGACGGGCGCATGCTCCCCATCGGCACGAACGGAATGGGGGACCATCTCGTGATCGACTCGGTGAAGCGTGACGTCGGCAACACCGATCATGAAGGCAACATGAGCTTCACCCCCGGAGGGGTCCGCATCCGCTCCTACTACGCCCTGCTGAAGGTCACCGCCGACGCCATGGAGAACGGCGGCTCCATCGGCTACTGGACACCCAGGGCGGTCGCCGGTGTGCTCGACTGGGAAGTCCGCTGAGCCACCACGAGCGGCGGCACGTCCTGACCGTGGCCGGCTCCGCAGGCTTCACGGTGATGCCGGTCTCTTCCGTCACCTCGCGAGCCACTACGGCGGCTGTCGTCTCGTCGACGTCCATCACGCCGCCCGGAAGCGCCCATCCGCCGCTGTCGCGGCGGCGGTGCAAGGATGTGCCCCTCTCCGTCGACAACCACGGCCGACCCTCCGATCAGAAGCCGCCGTCGATCAGCTTCAGCGCCTCCTCCTTGAGCCCGCCCAGTGTCGTCATGTCGAACGGCGGCTTGGGGTCGTACTCGATGGCCAGTTGTACGGCTTGAGCCGTACGGTCACCCGACTCCATGGCCAGCAGCGCCAGCGCCATGTCGATGCCCGACGACACTCCGGCGGCCGTGACGACCTTCCCGTCGAAGACCACTCGCTCGTTCACCGGCTCCGCCCCCAGTCCTTTGAGGTGCTCCACCCAGCCCCAGTGCGAGGTGGCCCGCCTGCCACCCAGCACCCCCGCCGCGGCCAGGACGAACGCCCCCGAGCAGACCGACGTGGTCCAGCGCGTGTGCCGGTGTGTTCTGGCGATCCAGTCCGTCAGCGCCTTGTCGTTCATCGCCGGGACGGTGCCCGGCCCACCCGGCACCACGATCAAATCCGGCTCCGGCACCTCCTCGTACGAGGCCGTCGCCATCAGGGTCAGCGTCCCTTGATCGTCCGTGACCGGCCCCCGCTGCCCTGCCACGAAGGTGACCTTCCACCCCGGCGCGAAGGCCAGCGCGGTGTACGGCCCCACCACGTCCAGCGCGGTGAACTTCTCGTACAACGGCATCGCCACGTGCATCGCTTCATCCTTTCCTCGAATGGAACCGGCGACGGTAGTCGCCCGGCGAAACCCGCCAATGCCGGCGGAAGACCCTGTACAACGTCTCCGGCGCCCCCAGCCCCGTGAGCCGGGCGACCGTGTCCAGCGGATGGTCGGTGGCCTCCAGCAACCTCCTGGCCGCCTCGGCTCGTGACCTCTCCACGTACCGCCCCGGCGACAACCCGCTCTGCTCGGTGAACACCCTGGAGAAGTGCCGCTCGCTCATCCCCGCGCGATGTGCCAGCGCCGGCACGCTCAGATCCTCGGCCGGGTTGCTGTCGATGTAGACCAGCAGATCCCTGAGCGATTCCCGCGCCGGCATGCTGATCTCCATCGGTGTGCTGAACTGGCTCTGCCCGCCCGGCCTGTGCAGATAGACCACCAGCCCGCGTGCCACATCCCTGGCCACCTCGTGCCCGTGATCCTCCGCGACCAATGCCAGCGCCAGGTCGATGCCCGCAGTCACCCCCGCCGACGTCCAGACGTCGTCGTCCTTGATGTAGATCGGATCCGCGTCCACCTCAACCGCCGGATGCCTCTCGGCCAACTCCCGCGCGGCCAGCCAGTGTGTCGTCGCCCTCCTGCCATCCAGCAGACCCGCCTCGGCCAGGATCAATGCCCCGTTGCACACCGAGGCCACTCGCTTGGCCCTGCCCGCCAGCCTCGCGACCCCCTCGATCAACTCCTTGTCGTGCCGCCGCTCCGGCACCGACAACCCACCCACGACCAGCAGGGTGTCGATCTTCCCGTCCAGCTCGCCGATCGGCATGTCCACCGTCACGGTGACGCCCCCGTGCGCCTTGACCGGGGACCTGCCGGGGCCCGTGACCTCCACCCGGTAGGCACCCCGCCGGATCAGGCTCGCCGTCGCGAACACGTCGGCCGGACCCGCCATGTCGAGCAACTGGAAGCCTTCGTGGACGACGATGACTACTCGCATGGCTTTCATGCTGGTCGCGCCAGGTTTTGGCGTCAACGACACGAAGATTGCAGATTACGCCATCAGCCGAGCCCCCCCTCGCGAGCAGGGGAGGGACATGTCGTCTTCTCCGGGCCAACCCGTAATGACTCGGTCTGACGGGAGCCCTTGACTGTCTCGCAGACTCCGTTCAGGCTCGCAGGTGCGCAAGTCCACGCACATTCGAAGCACTGGAGGCGACCATGGCGCTACGCTTCGTCGGCATCGACCCCGACACCAACGGCGACAACTGCCCTTCCATCTGGGTGGATGATGAGGACGGCAGCATCGTGATTCAGGGGTGGGAGGTCACAGACACTACCGACCTGGCGCAAGTGGCCGCGCGTAGTCCAATCCCGGATCATGAGAAAGTAGTTCGCGTCCCACGGCGCATGGCGTCGTTGCTCATGGAGGCTTGCCATGCCAGCACCACAGACGACGTTCGTTGATCTCATCGGCCAGTGCCGGCACACTGCCATGCATCTGGAGTTGCGTGACACCTACACACCGGACGACCCCGTGTACCTGGACTGGAAAGCAGGCCACGCCATTGACGCGGTCGCTCGATGGCCCGAATGGGTCGAACTGGCCACGACCACGATCCGTCGCGGAGTGAGCATCCGCCGGGCACGAATCGTGTCGGAACCCGTCACCGACTTCATTCGCTACGAATACGAACTGACCGACGCTCTGAACGTCGGCGTTGGTGAGTCGGTTCGCTGGCTCCCCCGGAAGCGAGCCTCAGACCTTGCTCTGCCGGGCAACGACTTCTGGCTGTTCGACGGAAGGCTAGTCCGATTTGGTCTCTTCTCTGGTGACGGCGTCTACTTGGGCGACGAAGTGTCGGAGGACCCTGACGTGATCAAGCTGTGCGCGTCAGCGTTTGAGGCCGTCTGGGAACGAGCAATTCCGCATCAGGAATACCGTCCTTCCTGAAGCTAGAAACGCACGTGGCCACCTCCCCGCACTCAAGCGTTCAGCAAGCACGTAAGGGCGTCGCCCAACGACTCCGTGAGATCCGTTTGGACGCTCGCCTGACTGCGCGGGCGCTGGCCGCGTCGGCAGGGTGGCATGAGAGCAAGTGTTCTCGCATTGAACACGCGCGCACGCCGCCCTCCGACGCGGACATCCGTGAGTGGTGCCGTATCTGCGGAGCCGAAGATCAGGCTCAGGAACTCATCACGCTGTCACGAGCCGCTGACTCGATGTACGTCGAATGGCGTCGTGTCCATCCGACTGGTCTACGCCAGTTGCAGGAAGCTCGTGTGCCGCTCTACGAAGCAACGCGTCATTTCCGGATCTACTGCTCACAGGTCGTTCCTGGTCTACTCCAGACACCCGCGTATGCGGGCGCGCTGTTGACCTCCATCGCACAGTTCCACGAGACACCGAACGATGTGGAAGCGGCCGTGACAGCGCGCGTCGCTCGATCACGCGTCCTCTTTGAGGGGGATCACCGCTTTGCCGTACTGGTGGAGGAATCTGTCCTGCGCTATCGCGTCGGCGATGCGGAAGTCATGGCCGGGCAGCTTGGTCATCTCCTTGCCGTGACCTCCTTGCCTTCAGTCTCCCTAGGGGTGATCCCTTTCACCGCTCAGCGCCGCGTTTGGCCTCTGGAGGGTTTCAACATCTTCGACAACACTCGGGTGCACATTGAGCTACTGTCCGCCGCTGTGGCTGTCACACAGCCGCGTGAGATCGCCGTCTACATCCAGGGCTTCACAGGGCTGGCGGAGTCAGCCGTGTATGGAGCAGAAGCCCGAGATGTGATCACATCTGCAATCGCCGCGCTCGATCATGCGTAGAAGTTCGTGCAAGTTCATTGAGGCCCCGAAACGCCCGCTCCTACCGTCGATGCATGCTCACAGGACACATATCCCCTGCTATCCCGTGCAGGAAGGCCGTAGCCAGGCCGAAGGTATTCGTAGGGGACCTCGCTCCCGAGCCGCTTGCCGAGATCGGCCCTGAAGCCGCGCCACCAGCTCCCAAGCCATGGACTCGGGACGAGTTCAGGGAGTACTTGGTCAGGCGCGGTGTCAAGGACTGTATGGCTGAGCGGGCCCTGGGCATTGAGGGGATTCTCGACCTTGTGGAGGCGCACGGCTTGCTGGAGAAGCAGCCGAACACGATGAACTTGCTGAACGCGGAGATCGCGTGATGAGGGTCGCCGAGTTGATCCCGGGCTATCGGCGGGCAGTCTGATGAGCAGTGCAGCAGCAGGGGGTACAGGGTTCCGCTACCCGTATGTGATCGGCTTCACCGGGGAAGCACTCCCGGTTCACCACCTGGAATGGAAGCCGCGCTCAGGAAGGCGGCAACTGAGCTATGCCCTCCCCAGGGGTGGGGACTGGAGTCTGGGCGTGCTGCGGCTGCGGCAGAACCAGACGCGGGCGGGGCGGCCCGATTTCACGTCGGTGAACACGCGGCGTCAGTGGCGGTGCATGGACATGCTTCGCTGAGCAGACGCTGTCTGTGAACTCCGGTGAAAAGCATGTTACGGCCCGCGTGTCCTGTTTCCTCCCGGCTCTCCGGCCCGACATGCTACGGCCAGTCCCCACCCCCTGGGAGGATTGCGATGCTCAGGCGTTCACCCCTGTTCGGTACGAAGACCCGGATCACTTTCGCCCTGCCCGCTGACGAGCCCGCGGGTATCGTCAGCGTCGTCGGTGACTTCAACGACTGGTCACCCGGCCGCACGAACTCCTGACCCGCCGCAACGGCGTGCGCTCAGTGTCGGTGATCCTTCCACCGGGGACCCACCGCTTCCGCTACCTGGCGACCGGCGGCATGTGGTTCGACGATGAGTCGGCCGACCACGTCGACCAGCACGGCAGTCTGCTGCACCTGTGACCCGGCGTCGCCGCATGAACCACGGGCTGTTCTAGTTCGCCAGCAGTCGCGGGCAATGCTTCCGTCTCGCGCGTCGAGTCAGGAGCATTGCCGTGGTGCCTTTCGCGGCAGGTTCGGGAAGCCGGGCGCGGTCAGGAACCGCGCGATGGCCCAGGTGTCCGTTTCGGCCGGGCGGGCAGGCGGCAGATGGTCAAGCCCTCAGATGGGCAGTGGGCGGGCCTCAGGCGGCCGACCACATGTCGCGGAGGTAGGTGGCCGGCCCGGCTTGCGGCGGGCGAAGCCCGCCCTTGGATGAGGCAGCCCGAGCGCAGCGAGGCCCTTTGTGGCGGGCGGGCGTCAGACGGTCAAGCCCTCAGGTGAGCAACGGGTGGGTGTGGTGGGCTTACGGGGGGTGGGGGGCTTACGGGGTGTGGACGTACACCTGGCCGAAGACCTCCGACAGGGCCTTGAGGTCCGTGGGGGCGTCCACCTCCGGCTTGGTGGGGTCGTAGACGGTGGCCAGGCGGGGGCGGATCTCGGTCAGCTTCTTGAGCTGGTCCCAGGCGGTGTTGGCCGCCCACTTCTCGCCGTACAGCCTGCTGACCTGGCCCTGGTCGTTCTGCCAGCGGCTCCACAGGACGACCGTCTCGGCGGCGTCGTTCTGGAGGGGGGTCGCGATCCGGTCGGTGATGGCCTTGGTGGCCTGCTCGGTGGTGAGCTGCGGGGCTCCGGGGGCGGCGAAACCGGCGTCCTCCGCCGCGATCTGGGCGTAGGCGTCCCAGGCGCGGGCCCGGACCTGGATCCACTGGTTGCGCTGCGCCTGCGCGGCGTCGATCTTCCAGGAGGCGTACGAGGTGGCGAGGTGGCCGCTGTCGAGGGCGAGCTGGTCGAGGTGGCCCTTGGCCAGCCAGGCGCCGATCCGGTCGGGGTCGAGCAGCGGGTACTTGGCGGTCACGGCGGCCTTGCAGGCGTCGTCGGCGCCGCAGCCGAACACCGGTACGACCGTGTGCGCCGCGAGCTTCCTGCCCGGTGCCAGTCTGCGCAGCTCGGCCGTGGTCTCGGCGACGAACTTGTCCATCTCGTCGGCGTTCTGGAACGTCTGGCCGACCCCGAGCTGCCTGGTGAACCTGACGCCCACGACTCCCGGCTGCATGGCCACGGCGGCGAGCTTCTTGGCGGCCTCGGACAGTTTGCCGGCCTTCCAGTCGTCGGCCAGCTCCGAGTCGACCCAGACCCGCATGCCCGCCGCCGCCGCGGTCTTGACGGCCTGCCCGGCGGTGCCCTTCTCGGCGTCCGAGACCTGGGTTCGGGTGAGGCCGTCCGGGGTGACGTAGCACTGCTCGCCCGTCGCGCACTCGGGGGTGCCGCCGTCCTCGCCGCCCTCGGTGTCGGGCTCGCCGACGTCGTGGAGCCGGCCGTCGCCGTCGCCCTCGCCCGGGGGATCGGTGGGGCATTCGTTCCCGGGCTCCGTGCAGTTGATCAGGATGGGGTCGATCGGCTGGGCCTCCTTCAGGTGCTGGCCGTCGTTCGCGAGCCAGAACCTGGCGATGTCCGCCGCCTCCTCCGGAGTGGCCATCCAGCGGCAGACGACGTACGACGGGGTGCCGTCGGCCATGAGGTCGTTGCAGCTGCGCGGATCGTCCTGCGACCACGCGGGGACGCCGATGCCGAGCAGTGAGAGGGCGAGTCCTATGACGAAGAGCTGCCGCAGTCGCATCAGGCGCCTAACTCCAGGGGTGATCGTCGGGCATCTAGCACGATATCCGGATGATCTGCGCCGTTCAATGAGATCAGCGGCTTTCCTCACGTGGGTTCTCGACGCCGTGTGGTCCTGGCTGTTGCGACAGGGCGGGCGCCGGATATCCGGACGACAGGTGGTGGCCGGACGGCAGAATTGGCCCTGATCGCGGCGTTGCGGATGGCCTCCGCCGAGCACCCCGAGATCCGGTCTCCCATCGAGCGGGCCGCCGAGGCGCGTCACTCGGTGGGCACGATCGCGGGGGTTCTGGTGTCGCTGCGCCTGCGGCCCGGCCGCCCGATCCTGGTCGCCGTGCTGCTCTGCTTCCCCTCCGCGGTGCCGTACGCGCTGCTGGGGCTCGGCGCGCCGCTGGCCGCGCTGCTGTCGCCCGGCGTGCGCGGCCTGCGCGCCCCC
>NZ_QNFZ01000069.1 GCF_003313395.1 Nonomuraea lactucae
AACACCGCCTCCGGCGCGACCTGGGTATCGATCCACCACGGCGGCGGCGTCGGCATCGGCCGCTCCATCCACGCCGGACAGGTGGCGGTGGCCGACGGCACCCAACTGGCCGCCCACAAGCTGCAGCGCGTCCTGACCAACGACCCCGGCACGGGCGTCATCAGGCACGTGGACGCGGGCTACGACCGGGCCGCCGAGGTCGCGACGGAGCGTGGCGTCGCGATCCCGATGACCGGCGGGGGCTCCTTGTGACGGAACGCGCCTCGGGCACCCCCAGGCACACCACCCCACCCCCCAGGGAGCCAGAGCACGAGGGCCACGAGCCAGGACACGAGGAGCCGGGACACGAGGAGCCGGGACACGAGGGACCGGTACACGAGGCGGGGGACTCCACACTCATGGCCGGATTCGAGCAAGCCTGGCAGGAGCTGGCCCAGATCGGGGGCGGCGGCGCGGGCGGCTACCACCGCTTCGCCTGGACGCCGGTCGACCTGGCCCTGCGCGGCTGGTTCCAGGAGCAGGCCGCGCGGCGCGGCATGGCGTACGAGCTGGACCGCAACGGCAACCAGTGGGCCTGGTGGGGCGTCCCTGGCCCCGGCGCGGTCGTCACCGGCAGCCACCTGGACAGCGTGCCGGGTGGCGGCGCCTTCGATGGGCCGCTCGGCGTCGTGTCGGCGTTCCTCGCCGTGGACGAACTACGCGAAAGGGGCGTCACGCCGACCCGCCCGCTGGCCGTCGTGAACTTCGCCGACGAGGAGGGCGCCCGCTTCGGCGTGGCCTGTGTCGGGAGCCGGCTGCTCACCGGGATCCTCGCCCCGGACGACGCGCGGGCACTGCGCGACGGCGACGAGGTGAGCCTGGCCGAGGCGATGCGCGCCGCCGGTGCCGACCCGAGCACGCTGGGCCGCGACGAGCAGGCGCTGTCACGCATCGGCGCGTTCGTGGAGCTGCACATCGAGCAGGGCCGAGGGCTGGTCGATCTGAACGCCCCGGTCGGCGTGGCGAGCGCCATCTGGCCGCACGGCCGCTGGCGCTGCACCTTCCACGGCGAGGCCAACCACGCGGGCACCACCCGCCTGGCCGACCGGCACGACCCGATGCTGCCGTTCGCCTCCACCGTCCTGGCCGCCCGGAACGTGGCCGAGCGGCTGGGCGCGCTGGCCACGTTCGGCAAGGTACGGATCGACCCGAACGGCACCAACGCCATCCCGTCACGGGTCGACGCGTGGCTCGACGGGCGTGCCCCCGACGCCGAGACGGTGCGGGCGATGGTGGACGAGATCACCGACGCGGCCCGCACGGCGGCGACCGGGCACGGCGTGCGCGTCGAGGTCGTCCCTGAGTCCACCACTCCGGTCGTCCGTTTCGGCGACGAACTGCGCGACCGGATCACGACCGCCCTCGGCGGGGCGCCCGCGCTGCCCACGGGCGCCGGCCACGACGCGGGCATCCTTTCGGCGTCCGTCCCGACCGCCATGCTGTTCGTCCGCAACCCGACGGGCGTCAGCCACAGCCCCGCCGAGCACGCCACCGTCGAGGACTGCGTGACCGGGGTGGCGGCCCTGGCCACGGTGCTGGAGGACCTGGCATGCGAGTGACCCGCTACTACGCCGACCACGCCTGGCTGGGCGGCCACCGCACGGTGCCCGGCATCGTCGTCGAGGTGACCGGCGACCGCATCACCGCCCTCCACCAGGCCGGATCCCCCTCCCCAACCGGCACCACACCGAGACCCGGGGTTGCGGCACCTCCGTCCGACGCCGTGCACCTGCGCGGGGTGACCCTGCCCGGGATGGCCAACGCCCACTCGCACGCGTTTCACCGGGCGTTGCGCGGGCGCACCCAGCGTGAGCGGGGCACCTTCTGGACGTGGCGCGAGCAGATGTACGCCGTCGCGGCCCGCCTCACCCCGGACCGCTATCACGCCCTGGCCCGCGCCGTCTACGCCGAGATGGCGCTGGCCGGGATCACCTGCGTGGGCGAGTTCCACTACGTGCACCACGACACCGGCGGTCGGCCGTACGCCTCTCCCAACGCCATGAGCGAGGCGCTGCTGGCAGCCGCAGCCGACGCGGGCATCCGCATCACCCTGCTCGACACCTGCTACCTGCGAGGAGGCATCGGCAGGCCGCTGGAAGGGCCGCAGCTGCGGTTCGGCGACCGGGACGCCGATGCTTGGGCGGAGCGGGCCGCCGGGCTGAAGGGCGGTGACCACGCCAGGATCGGCGCCGCCGTCCACTCCGTCCGCGCCGTACCCGACGACCAGCTAGGTACGGTCACCGGCTGGGCACGGGAACGTGGCGCACCGCTGCACTTCCACCTCTCGGAGCAGGTGGCGGAGAACGAGGCGTGCCTGGCCGCGTACGGGCGCACCCCGGCGGCGCTGCTGGCGGAGCACGGCGGGCTCGGCCCGCTCTCGTCCGCCGTGCACGCCACGCACCTCACCGAGAAGGACATCGCCCTGCTCGGCGGGTCGCGTACTACCGTCTGCATGTGCCCCACCACCGAACGGGACCTCGCCGACGGCATCGGCCCAGCCCGCGCGCTCGCCGACGCGGGCTCCCCGCTGTCGCTCGGCAGCGACAGCAACGCGGTCGTGGACCTGGTGCAAGAGGCGCGGGGCGTGGAGCTGGACGAACGGCTCGCCACCCGGCACCGGGGCCACTGGCTCGCGGCCGACCTGCTGCGCGCGGCCACCTCGGACGGGCACGCCTCACTCGGCTGGCCGGAGGCGGGCCACCTGGAGGTGGGCGCCCCTGCCGACTTCGTGACCGTCGGGCTGGACTCGGCGCGCATGGCCGGTGCGCCCTCGGACGCGCTCCTGGAGTCGGTCGTCTTCGCCGCCACGGCTGAGGACATCCGCGAGGTGGTGGTCGCGGGCCGCCGCATCGTGTCGAACGGCCGGCACCTCCTGATCGACGACGTCCCGGAGTCCCTGACCTCCTCCATAACCGCGCTCACCACCCCCACGCCTCCCACCACGACACACGCCGTTGCAAGCCACTCGAACACCAACACCTCAGACACCGGCCTCTCACGCGGCATCACCGGAGGACACACATGAGCGATCGCTCGTTCCTCATCGACAACATCGGGTCGCTGGTCACCAACGACCCCGAGCTGGGCGAAGGTGCGCTCGGTCTGGTGGAGGACGCGGCGCTCGTGGTGGAGGACGGGCTCGTCGCATGGGCGGGCCCGCGAGCCCGGATGCCCGAGGGGGCGGCGCGCGAGAGGTGGGACGCCGGTGGCCGGGCGGTCACCCCGGGGTTCGTGGACAGCCATGCGCATCTGGTGTTCGCCGGTGACCGGTCCCGCGAGTTCGAGGCACGGATGTCCGGCCGGCCGTACACGGCGGGCGGTATCCGCACCACCGTCGCGGCGACCCGGGCCGCCACGGACGAGCAGTTGCGGGACAACGTGCGACGGCTCGTCACCGAGGCGCTCCGCTCCGGCACCACGACGGTCGAGAGCAAGTCGGGGTACGGCCTGACCGTCGAGGACGAGGAACGGAGCCTGCGCGTGGCGGCCGAGCACACCGACGAGGTGACCTACCTCGGAGCGCACGTGGTCCCCCCCGAGTACATGGGCAAGCCGGACGCGTACGTCGAGCTGGTGTGCGGCGCGATGCTGGACGCGTGCGCGCCGCACTCCCGGTGGATCGACGTCTTCTGCGAGCGGGGCGCCTTCGACGGCGACCAGACCCGCGCGATCCTGACCGCGGGCAAGGAGCGGGGTCTCGTGCCCAGGGTGCACGCCGGCCAGCTCGGGCCCGGGCCGGGTGTGGCCGTGGCCGTCGAGCTGGGCGCGGCCTCGGCCGACCATGTGACGCACCTCCGTGACACGGACGTCGAGGCGCTCGCCTCCAGCGACACGGTGGCGACGCTGCTGCCTGGTGCTGAGTTCTCCACTCGTTCTCCTTATCCGGACGCGCGCCGACTGCTCGACGCGGGCGCCACCGTGGCGCTGGCGACCGACTGCAATCCCGGGTCGAGCTATACGACGAACGTCCCGTTCTGCATCGCACTGGCGGTGCGTGACATGAACATGACACCTGCGGAAGCCCTGTGGGCGGCCACGCTCGGCGGCGCCCGGGCCCTGCGCCGGACGGACGTGGGCCACCTCGCCGTGGGCGCGCGCGCCGACCTCGTGCTCCTGGACGCCCCCTCCCACCTCCACCTCGCCTACCGGCCGGGTGTCCCCTTGGTGAATCAGGTCTGGAAGAACGGCACGCCAGTCCTCCGCTGATGGGAGAGGCCCTTCCCGGCCGCGATCGGCTACGTGGCCCGGTACGGGATCGAGTGGCGGGCCCTGCCGGTGACTTCCCCGCACGAGGCGGCGTACGCACGCTGCTACTGGGCGAGGTCGGCCTGCCCGCCGGGTACGTGGCGGGGCACGGTCTCGCGCGTCGGGCACCGGGCCGGTCGTCTGGCTCAGCCCGGCTGCTCCCGGCGGGTGCCGGGCATGAGCTCGACGCGGAGGTCGTCGTTCTCCTTCAGCACGAACGTCCGCCCGTCCCCCGCCTTCCACTCCTCCAGCGTGATCAAGGGGACGAGGTAGTAGCGCTCGCCGCGGGCCAAGAGCAGCCTCAGGCCGGTGTAACGGTGCTTGAAGGCCCCCGTGCGGAAACGGTCGGGCGTCACGCCGGGGGCGTTGAGCGCGAGGGTGTCGGCCGAGTAGATCGCCACCTGGGTGCGGCCGGCCAGTGTCGCGGCGACCTGCTCGGCGTTGCGGCCGCCGCGCTCCTGGGCGTACAGGCCGCCCGTCCACAGCAGGCAGAGGATCGCGATCCCGGTGCTCGTGGCGAAGGCCACCCTGCTGTACGGCCGACCGCGCAGAGGCCAGGTGAGCAGGAGCGGGCCGAAGACGAGCGGCACGATCACGTGATAGGTGCTCACGCCGCCGGCGCTCACCCCGATCAGCGCGAACACCAGGGCGAGCGTGGTCAGGACGACCCCGGCGAAGCGCAGGTCCACGACCAGGCGGACCGCCTTCCCGCCGGCGAGCCTCCGGCCCACGGCGCGCAGCCGTACCGGGACGAACGCGGCCAGGCGTGCCCGGTGCGCCACCGCGGCGAGGACCAGCGGGACGGCGGCCAGCCAGGGGGCGACGTTGGGCGAGAGCAGGTTGACGCCGTAGAGGGCGTACTCGTGAACGCCGAACCCCATGTCGGTGGGGCGAAGGTTGAACAGCCGCAGGTAGCCGTCGAGGTAGGCCCAGCCCATGTAGAGCAGGACGGCCGCGCCCACGCTGACCAGCACGGTGACCAGCCCAATCGCATCGAACGGGCCCTTCCCCGCACTTCTGTCTCCCGTGGCGCCTTCCGCCTCCCGCGGTCCCGCGCCCTTGTCTCCCGTCGCGCCTTCCGCCTCCCGCGGCCTCTCCCCCTCCGGTGCCCCCTGCCTCTCGGGTGGAGGCGGCGGTGAGGCCGCCGCTGACGGAGGCGGCGCGGTCGAGGCCGCTGTCGCTGACGTAGGTGAAGTCGCGGACGGAGGCCACGTCGTCGACGGGGTCATCGTTGACGGGACCGGCGTCACAGGGACCGGCGTCGCTGACGAGGCGGGCGCCGGGTCCGGTGGGCGCGCCGAGTCGGGTGGGGGCATCGGGTCCGATGAGGGCGTCAGATCCGGTGAGGGCGTCGGGTCCGGTGGGGGCGCGGGCACGGGGCCGGCCGCCGTCATCGGGCCGAGGTGGGAACGGGGGACGGCGGAACCTCAGGCGAGGAGTCCTCCTGCGGTGACGGCGTGGTGGAAGGAGAGTTGTCCGGGGTGCCCGTAGGCTGCGCGGCACTGATGGTCGTCGTCGGCGTGCCGGACGGCACCGGGGACGGGCAGGGCGGCAGGACGGGGTCGCCGCCGCCGCTCAGGCAGGGCCGACGGGTCCGGGTCCGGGTGTGCGACGGGTGAGGCGAGGTGTGATCCGCGGAGGCCCAGGGTGATGAGGTGCGTGACGGTCCCGCGGTCGGGGAGCCGGCCAAGGTAGGGGTGCCGGACATGCCGCCGCCTGGCTCCATGGTGACGCTGAACCCCGGCCCGGTGGGCCCGGCGGGCTCGCTCCCGCAGGCGCCGAGCGCGACGGCCAGCCCCACGACGACCAGCCCCACGACGACCGGCACCATGCCGAGCGCACGGACGAACCCGGACACGCCCACCCCCTCGGTGATCAACCGAGCACTGTCAGTGGTTCATCCGTCGGGAACGGCTCAGCGTTACCGCCCGACCACCGGGCGTACATGGGCGCCGGCTGAGAGAGGCCCTTCTCGGCTGACGGGGCCCGCAGCCGTTCGTGCACCGTGCGGTCCGGGGTGAGGGCCAGTGGGGGCGCGCGAGCCGTCCAGCCCAAGGGTGAGGCCTGTGATCGCCCAGTCCGTGGTGAGGGCCCTGTGGGGGGCTCGCGAGCCGTCCAGCCCAAGGGTGAGGGCCTGGGAATGCCCGGCGACCGTCCCGGCGTGCGAGCCGCCCGTGAATGGCTTGGCCGTCCTCCCGGAAGACCGTGGAGACCGTGGAGGGCGTGGAGACCGTGGAGACCGTGGAGACCGTACGCGTGGGAGGGCTCCTCTCCGAAAGTCCTGCGGGGTGCAGCGGTCACCGGCGTCTCCGGCGGGCGGCGCGGATGCGGGAGAGGATGCGGGTGGTCTGGTCGGGGGCCGGGCGCCAGCCGCGTTCGATGAGCGCGTTGGCCACGTGCTCCAGGAGCGCGGCGGTGCGGGCCGGTACGACGTCCTTGCGCACGGGGATGACCCGCCACCCCAGCCGCCGCAGCTCGTCGCGGCGGGCTTCGTCGCGGTGCTGGTCGGTTGGAGAGGTGTGATGCTCCTGGCCGTCGTATTCGACGGCCAGGCGGTAGGGCTCCCAGCCGAGGTCGAGGTAGGCGTGGCGGTCGGCGGTGAGGGGCACCCGGATCTGCGTGGCGGGCCTGGGGAGGCCGCCGTCCACGAGGATGACGCGGAGCCAGCTCTCCCGTGGTGATCTCGCGCCGGGGTCGGCGAGGCCCAGCAGGTCGCGCAGGCGCCAGGAGGGCGCCTGGCGCCACAGGGCGTCGAGGTCCACGCCCAGCCGGGCGAACTGGTCGAGGGCCGCGACCGCCTCCAGGCGTGGCAGCCAGCGGGCGCAGTCGAGGGCCGTGCGGTCGAGGGTGGTGAGGCGAACGCTCTGATGCACGGTGATCTCGTGGGCGGCCAGCTGTGTAACGTGGGTGACGCAGCCGGGCAGCGCCAGGTGGCCGGGCGCGATCAGCTCGACCGGCCAGTCGGTGTCGGGCGTGCCCTGGCTCAGCGCGTGCAGGCCCCACACGTGCGCCGCCGTCTGGCGGCACACGACAGCGTGGCGGACCGCCTGCGTGACGCGGCGGGCGCGGCCGAGCAGTGGGGACGGGGGGCCGAGCAGAGGGGACGGGGGGTGGAGCGGGTTCACGGGGCCAGGATGGCGGGAGGGCCTGCCGGGGCGGGGCGCCGAGCGTGGTTCTGTGGACGAGTGGCGGCCGTCCACAGGTGAGCCCCGCCCCTACCGCCTCGGATGCCTACTCGACCCAGATCGGCTGCCAGCCGGGCACCTCGTGGAAGCGCCGCAGCTCCGACAGGCCGGCCAGGATGCCGCCCCACGCCGCGTACGGAGGAAGCTCGCCCTCGAACCCGCTCTGCATCAGCGTCAGCCGGGTCTTGCCGCCGGAGCCCTCCAGCTCCCACGTGCCCACCCCGACGGGTCCCCAGTCGACGGAGAGCTTGCGGCCCGTCTCCAGCTCCAGGATCTTCGCGGGGTCGGGGTTGTCGAAGCCTCCCATGGCGAAGCGCCCGCCGACGTACGGCTCGATCGCGATGGGGTACCCGAACCAGCTGCTCGCCGCCTCGGAGTCGATCAGCGACTCGAACACCTCGCCCGGCGCGGCGTCGATCAGCACCCCGGCGCGCAGGTCCCGAGCGGTGAAGTCGATCTTGGGCGTGAGCTCGCGGCCGTCGAAGTGCTCGGCCAGGTTGGCCAGCACGAGGCACCAGTACGTCTGCAGGACGCCGCGGATGTTCTTGCCCTCGAGCGCCTCCTGGTGGTCGTAGTGGCTCTGCGACACCGACACGATGGTGGCGCCGGGCCCGTCCTCCTCCACGCTGAACTCGGTGGTCGTCTCGACGCCGTCGAGGGTCCAGGCGAAGCGCACCGTACGGTCGTCGGTGTGCAGGAGCCGCTGGTGCGGCGCGTCGCCCTCGGGCGTGTGGCGGCCCCAGAACGCGTAGCGCTCCGGCGGATCCACCTCCACGTGCTCGGCCAGCCAGACGCGCATGGCCGCGGGGTCGGTCAGCGCGTGCCTGACCTCCTTGATCGGCGCCTGGACGCGGGCACGCAGGATCATCGGCTCACTCATGGTCTTCTCCTTCGAGGTGATCGGCGACGTCGGGGTCACTGGCGACGTCGGGGGAGCTGGCGACGGCAGGGGAGCCGGCGACAGCGGGGTAACAGGCGACGGCGAGCTTGAAGGCGTCACCTTCGGCCCCGCCGTACTTGGTGAACAGTTCGCGCAGCGTCGTCTGGAGATCGCGCAGGAACTCCTGGCGGTCCTCGGGGCGCACATGGATCTCTCCGGACACCCCGATCGACGGCAGCTCCGGAGCCGTGCGGTCGAGCGCCGCGATGTCGGCCTGGACCTCTTCCATCAGGTCCAGGAGGTAGCCGAGGCTCAGCTCGTCCCGCGCCTTTCGCAGGCCGATCCTGCCCACCAGGCGCGGCGACAGCCAGTAGGAGCGGGCGCCGGCCTGGTAGATGCCCTCGTTGATGCCCCTCACCTTGCGCTCCGACACCAGGTCGACCAGCCCCGCGTCGACCAGCCGCTTGACGTGGTAGTAGACGCGCTGCGGCGTCTGCCCGAGCCGCGCCGCCACCTCGGTGCAGGTGCGCGGCTCGGCCAGTTGCCGCAGCACCTCGACGCGCTGGGGCTTGAGCAGGGCCTCGGCCTGCTCGATCTCTTCCAGGTACAGGACGTCTCTCATCGCAAAAACAATCCTTTACGTAAAATTCTGCCTTGTCAATGGGGCAGCACGAAGGTCCTTTACGTAAAATTCTGCCTTGTCAATGGGGCAGCACGAAGGAAGGGAGACATCCATCCGTGTTGATCAGGGCCAGGAGCTGTCCTGGTCGGGGTCCCCGCCGTCGGAGAGCAGCCTGATGTCCGACTCGACCATCATCGCCACCAGCTCGTCGAACGACACCGTGGGCTCCCAGCCGAGCTGCACCCTTGCCTTCTTGGGGTCCGCGCAGAGCAGGTCCACCTCGGCCGGACGGTGCAGGGCCTGGTCGGTGACGACGTACCTCTCCCAGTCGAGCCCGGCCGCCGCGAACGCGGCCTCAACGAGTTCCCTGACCGACTTCATGCGGCCGGTGCCGATCACGTAGTCCTCGGGCCTGTCAGCCCTCAGCATGAGGTGCATGGCGCGCACGTAGTCACCGGCGAACCCCCAGTCGCGCCGCGCTTCGAGGTTGCCCAGGCGCAGCTCGTCCGCCATGCCGAGCTTGACTCGCGCCACGCCCAGCGACACCTTGCGGGTGACGAACTCGGCGCCCCGGCGCGGCGACTCGTGGTTGAACAGGATGCCGGAGACCGCGAACATCCCGTACGACTCGCGGTAGTTCTGGGTGAGGAAGTGCCCGTACGCCTTGGCCACGCCGTACGGCGAGCGGGGGTGGAAGGAGGTGCTCTCCGTCTGCGGCGTCTCGCTGACCTGGCCGAACATCTCGGAGGACGAGGCCTGGTAGAAGCGGATCTGCCCGCTCGCGCCGCCACCCCTCGACGACGGCCGGGACACGCCCGAGCACACCCGGATGGCCTCCAGCATGCGCAGCACGCCCATCCCGGTCACCTCGGCGGTCAGCTCCGCCTGTTCCCATGACATCGGCACGAACGAGATGGCGCCCAGGTTGTAGACCTCGTCGGGCTGCACCCGCTCCACCGCCGAGATCAGCGACCCCTGGTCCAGCAGGTCGCCCCGCACCACCCGTACGTCCGCCAGCAGCTTGCGCATCCGCGACACGCGCGGGTTGGCCTGACCGCGCGCCAGCCCCCAGACCTCGTACCCCTCGCCGAGCAGGTGCTCGGCGAGATAGGAACCGTCCTGGCCGGTGATGCCGGTGATCAGAGCGCGCCTGGCCAACGGGTCCTCCCATATCGCTACCGCGTCCGCTTGGGTGGGAATGTACAGCTATGCGCCTCGGCACAGCACCACGACGGCCTAGAACGCGTTCTACCGAATAACGCTCGGTCATGACAACGTCGCAGTTGGCACGCCCTGCGGCAGTGGTGAGGAACAACTTCTCGGCAATCTACCGAATGGTAGCCTTTCGCACTAAGGTCATCTTTCACGGTACACGCCCGTCGCAGGGGCCTACCGGCGGAGAAAGGGGTGTGCGTGGGCGACCCAGACAACACCTTGCGGATCGCGCTGCTGTCGTACCGCAGCAAGCCGACCTGTGGAGGGCAGGGCGTCTATCTCCGCCACCTGAGCCGCGAACTCGTCGCGCTGGGGCACCACGTCGAGGTGTTCTCCGGACAGCCGTACCCGGAGCTCGACGAGGGCGTGATCCTCAACGAGGTGCCGAGCCTCGACCTCTACCGCGACGAGGACCCGTTCAGGACCCCCAAGCTGCACGAGTTCCGCGACTGGATCGACTGGCTCGAGGTCGGCACCATGTGGACGGCGGGCTTCCCGGAGCCGCTGACGTTCACCCTGCGCGCCCGCCGCGAGCTGAGGAAGCGCGTCGGCGACTTCGACGTCGTCCAGGACAACCAGACCCTAGGGTACGGCCTGCTGGGCATCCAGAGGCTGTTCCCCGTGGTCGGCACCATCCACCACCCGATCAGCGTCGACCGCCGGATCGAGCTGGAGGCGGCGCGCGGCGTGAAGAAGCTGACCATGCGCCGGTGGTACGGCTTCGTGAGGATGCAGGCCAAGGTGGCGCCCCGGCTGAGCCCGATCCTGACGGTCAGCGAGTCATCGCTGGCCGACATCCACCGCGACTTCAACGTCCCGCAGGCCAACATGCGCCTGATCCCGCTCGGCGTCGACACGCGCTACTTCCACCCTCGGCCGGACCTGCCTCGGCGCAGGGGCTCGATCGTCGCCGTGGCCAGCGCCGACTCGCCGATGAAGGGCGTGGCCACGCTGCTGCGGGCCGTCGCCAAGCTGGCCACCGAGCGCGACGTGAACCTCACCGTGGTCAGCCGGCCCACCCCCGGCGGCCCCACCGAGCGGCTGGTGCAGGAGCTGTCGCTGGGCGAGCGGGTCCGCTTCGTGCACGGCATCTCCGACGACGAGCTGGGCGAGCTCATCGCCACCTCGGAGATCTCGGTCGTGCCCTCGCTGTACGAGGGGTTCTCGCTTCCCGCGGTCGAGCACATGGCCTGCGGCACCCCGCTGGTCGCCAGCCGCACGGGCGCGCTGCCGGAGGTGGTCGGCGACGCGGCGATCCAGGTCTCCCCCGGCGACCCCGAGGAGCTGGCCGCGGTGCTGCGCCGGCTGCACGACTCGCCCGAGGAGCGGGAGCGCGTGGGCAGGGCCGGATACGACCGGGTCATGGAACGCTTCACCTGGCACGTGGTCGCGAAGAGGACCGTCGAGGCCTACCGCGAGGCCATCGCGGCTCGCCGTACACGCTGAATCCCCCACCCCCGCCCGACCCCAAGGAGACCGATCAAGTGCTGACGGTGGACTTCGCCCGGTTGCCCGTCGGACCCGGCGTGCGCGTGCTCGACCTCGGCTGCGGTGGCGGCCGGCACGCCTTCGAGGTGCTGCGCCGCGGAGCGGACGTGGTGGCCTTCGACATGGACCAGGCCGAGCTGGACGGCGTGGCCGCCATGTTCACGGCGATGGACAAGGCCGGTGAGGTCCCGCCGGGCGCCGGCGGCCGGATCGTCCAGGGCACGGCGCTGGACATGCCGTTCGAGGACGGCGGCTTCGACCGGGTGATCGCGGCGGAGGTGCTGGAGCACATCCCCGACGACATGACCGCGATGCGGGAGATCTTCCGGGTGCTCAGGCCCGGCGGCACGGCCGCGATCACGGTGCCGAGCTTCCTGCCGGAGCGGATCTGCTGGGCGCTCGACGAGGACTACCACACCGCTCCCGGCGGGCACGTGCGGATCTACACGCTCGCCGAGCTGTCGGCCAAGCTCAAGTCCACCGGCTTCGAGATCGGGCCCCACCACCACGCCCACGGCCTGCACGCGCCCTACTGGTGGATCAAGTGCGCGGTCGGCGTCAACAACGACGACCACCCGCTGGCCAAGGCGTACCACGAGCTGCTCGTCTGGGACATCATGAAACGCCCCGCCGCCACCCGCGTCGCCGAGGCGCTGCTCAACCCGCTCATCGGCAAGAGCGTGGTGCTGTACGTCAGGAAGCCCGCGGCGTGATCGGCCGCGAGGAGGTCGTACGGACGGCCTTGAGCATCGCGGCGATCCAGGAGGGCGACGGCGGCGTGCCGTGGCCGGAGGGGCACGTCGACGCTTGGAACCACGTCGAGTGCCTGATGGCCATGACGGTCGCCGGGCTGGGCGAGCCGGTGCGCCGCGGCTATGAGTGGCTGGCCAGGCACCAGCGCGACGACGGGTCGTGGCCGATGAAGGTGGCCCGCGGCGTCTGCGTCGAGCGGGGCGGCGAGTCCAACCACGCCGCGTACGTCGCCGCCGGGCTCTGGCACCACCAGCTCGTGACGGGCGACCAGGCGTTCACCGAGCGGCGCTGGCCGATGGTCAAGGCGGCGCTGGACTACGTCGTGGGGTTACAGACCGACCGCGGCGAGATCGTGTGGGAGCGTGACGCGCGGGGGCGGGCCTCGGCGTACGCGCTGCTCACCGGGTGCTCGTCGATCCACCAGGGGCTGCGCTGCGGCGTGCTGCTCGCCGAGCACCTGGGCGACCCGCAGCCGCACTGGGAGCTGGCCGCCGACCGGCTGGCCCACGTGCTGGCGGCCCATCCCGAGGCGTTCGCCGACAAGAGCCGCTTCTCGATGGACTGGTACTACCCGGTCCTCGGCGGCGCGGTGCGGGGCGCGCAGGCGTTCGAGCTGCTCGATCGGGAGTGGGCGACGTTCGTGGTGCCCGGCCTCGGGATCCGGTGCGTGTCGGACCAGCCGTGGGTGACCGGGGCGGAGACGTGCGAGCTGGTGCTGGCGCTCGACGCGCTCGGCGACCGTGAACGCGCGGTGCGGCTCTTCGCCGACATGCAGCACCTGCGCCACGACGACGGCTCGTACTGGACGGGCTGGCAGTTCGCCAACCGCAGGCACTTCCCGCACGAGCGCTCCGGCTACACGGCCGCCGCCGTGGTCCTCGCCGCCGACGCGCTCCAGGGCCTCTCCGCGGGCTCGGCGCTCTTCCGCGACATCGCCGCGCCGTCCGTCTCCCCTTCCGACCCCGACCTCTGCGGCTGCACTCCGGCCCGTGCCTGATCCAGCGCCTCCGGCGCAAGGGGTTTTGCGGCTTCTTTGCCGCGAAAAACGGAGCGGCTCCGCCGATGGGCGCAAGGCGGTCACTAGCTTCGGGAGAGGCCGTACGAGGCGTCTTCGGGGGAAGCGTGGGCGACACGGGCACGACATCGTACGTCGGCTGCGGCTGGCGGAGGCTGCTCGCTCGGGACGAGGGCGACGCGGACCTGGGGCGGCGGAGGTTCCGGCTCAGGCGTGGTCCCTCGCGGGCGGCGATCGAGACCGCGGAGAAGTCGTACGTGCTCGGCTTCAACGCCGCCCTCGCCCGCGAGCTCGGCCGGATCGAGGAGATGCCCCCGGAGCGGCGGCCCTTCGCCTACGAGGGCGCGGGAGCCGCGTGCACGGTGCTCGACCTGCTCAGCCTGGCCAGGGGGCGGCGGCTGCGCGAGCTCCTGGACGGCCCCGGCGGCCGCCACTCCCACGCCGTCCATCTCGGCGCCGGACGCGGGTACGCGCTGCTGCGCCTGTGCCCGCTGCGCGGGGCCGGTCGGGCCCATCCCCTGCTGAGGTGGCTGGCCGTCGACGGCTACGGGTTCCAGCGGGGCCTGGAGCACACCGACCGGATGGTGGGCGAGCGGACCATGCCCGACCTGCTGACGAGGGCCCACTGCGCCACCTTCGACCAGGGCCTGGGCCGGCTGCTGTGGTATCACGACTGCGCCTCGCCGGACGACGTGGCGGCCGCCATCGCGGCCTATCCGGCGGGCAGGCGGGCCGACCTGTGGAGCGGTGTGGGGTTCGCCGCGACGCACACGGGCGGCGCCGAGGCCGACGAACTGGGGCGCCTGGCCGAGCACGCGGGCGCCGACGGCTTCCGCGCCTACCTGGCCCAGGGCTGCGCCCTGGCCTCGGCG
>NZ_QNFZ01000077.1 GCF_003313395.1 Nonomuraea lactucae
GGAGCCGTCGTCGCGAGCGCGCTGGCCGTCACGTCGGCCGCTGGCTGCGCCGGCGGGGCGGGCTCCACCGCTCCGGCGGTGGAGAAGTCCTACGCGGTGGGTGTGACCTCGTACTTCCTGTCGCACTTCACGCCCGGCAAGTCGGGCGGCAGCAACATCGACTACAGCCTGTTCACGCCGTTGACGAGTGTCGACACGGCGACGGGCAAGGCCGTCAACGCCCTGGCCGAGTCGATCGAGTCGCCTGACAACACCACCTGGACGATCAAGCTGAAGCAGGGCTGGAAGTTCCACAACGGTGAGCAGGTGACCGCGCAGTCGTTCGCCGACTCCTGGAACGCCACCGCCTACGGCCCCAACGCCTTCACCAACAACTTCATGTTCGCGAGCTTCAAGGGGTACGCCGATCTCAACCCGGCCAAGGGCAAGCCGTCGAAGAAGACGCTGTCCGGGGTCGAGGTGGTCGACCAGGCCACGTTGCGGATCACCCTCGTCAAGCCGCTGTCGCTGCTGCCGTACGTGCTGGCCCAGTCGACATTCGCGCCGATGCCCAAGGCGGGCCTGGCCGATCTGGACGGCTTCGACCGCAAGCCGATCGGCAACGGCCCGTACCAGATGGAGGGCGAGGGCATGGTGAGCGGCGCGACGAAGGTCGTGCTGCGCAGGTTCGACGGCTACCAGGGGCAGCCGGGCAACGCCGCCCGGATCGAGGTCAAGTCCTACCAGGACGAGGCCGCCGCCTACCGTGACCTGCAGGCCGGCAGCCTGGATGTCACCCTGGTGAGCGGCAACAACCTCACCGACGCGGCCACCCGGTTCAAGGACCGGCTGGTCCAGGTGCCCTTCCCCGCGGTGGTCTACCTCGGCTTCCCGCTGTGGGACAAGCGCTTCGCCGACCTGCGGGTGCGCCAGGCGTTCTCCCAGGCCGTCGATCGCGACACCATCGTCACCTCGCTGCTGCGCGGTTTCGGCCGGCCCGCCAAAGGCCTGGCCGGGGCGAACATCCCGGGCGGAGGCGCCGCCGACTGCGCCGCCTGCTCCTACGACCCCGCCCGGGCCAAGGCGCTGCTGGCCGAGGCGGGCGGCTGGAAGGGGCCGCTCAAGCTCTGGACGTACCAGGACCCGCTGAACAGCGTCCTGCTGGAGGCGGTCGCCAACCAGCTGCGCGCGAACCTCGGCATCCAGGCCGTCACCACGCAGGCCCAGCCCGTCGACCAGCTCTACCCCAACCTGACGGCCAAGAAGATCGACGGCCCCGTCCTGCTCTACATGGGCGCCGGCTACCCCCACCTGTACGCCCTGGCCGACCAGCTGTTCACCAAGGGGTCCGGCACCAACGTGACCGGCTACGACAGCCCCCAGTTCGCGTCGCTGCTGGACAAGGCCGCGAGCGCGGGCCAGGAGCAGGCGCTCGGCCTGACCCAGCAGGCCACCAAGGTCGCCCTTGACGGGCTGCCGCTGTCGCCGCTGTTCCAGCCGGTCGGCGGTCTCGCCCACTCCTCCCGGGTCAGCGGCGTGAAGCCGGAGTTCCTCGGCGGCGTGGTGCTCGCCGCGGTCAAGGTCGGCTGAGGCGGGGGTCCCATGGGCAGGTACGTCGTCCGCCGGCTGTTCATGGCGGTGCCGGTGCTCCTCGGCACCACCTTCATCATCTACCTGGCGGTCTACGCCCTGCCCGGGGACCCGATCCAGGCGCTGGCCGGCCCCAACCGGGTCCTGTCACCGTCAGTCGAGCAGGCCCTGCGCGAGCGGCACCACCTGGACGAGCCGCTGCTCGTCCAGTACGGCCTCTACCTCACGGGCCTGCTCTCCGGCGACATGGGCATGAGCCTCACCGGCCGGCCGGTCTCGGAGGTCGTCGCGGTCGGCTGGCCCGTCACCTTCCAGCTCGGCGTGACGGCCTGGCTGATCATGTCGGTCCTCGGGGTGCTGCTCGGCGCGGCGGCCGGCATGCGGCGCGGCGGCCTGGCGGACGCGGTCGTGCTCGGCGGCACCACCCTCGTCATGGGGGTGCCGTTCTTCGTCGTCGCGTACGTCGCGCAGATCGTGCTGGGCATCAACCTCGGCTGGCTGCCCGTCTCAGGCACCGAGGCGGGCTGGCCGCTGTCGTACGTGCTGCCCGGCCTGGTCCTCGCCCTGTACGGCCTGCCGCAGGTGGCCAGGCTGACCCGTGGCAGCGTGCTGGAGACCCTGGGCGCCGACCACGTCGGCACCGCGACCGCCAAGGGCCTGCCGAGGCGGGCCGTCATGGTCAGGCACGTGCTGCGCAACTCGCTGATCCCCGTGGTGTCGCTGCTCGGCGTGAGCCTCGGCTACCTGCTCAGCGGCACCGTCCTCATCGAAGGCATCTTCAACCTCCCGGGCCTCGGCTACCAGATCTTCACGGCGATCCCGCAGCACGACGGGCCGGTCGTCGTGGGCGTCGGAACCCTGCTCGTCCTCGTCTTCCTGCTGGTGAACCTCATGGTGGATCTGCTCTATGGCATCCTCGACCCTCGCATCCGCCTCGACTGAACCGCGCCGGGCCCGCCGTTCCGGCCTCTGGCGGGAGCTGCGCCGCCGGCCCGCGTTCGCCGTCTCGGGCGCGTTCGCGCTGCTCGTCTGCGCCATGGCGGCGGCGCCGCAGGCGTTCGCCGGCTGGTTCGCCGACGGCGACCCTGACGGGCTGCCGCTGTCGCCGCTGTTCCAACCGGTCGGCGGCCTCGCCCACTCCTCCCGGGTCAGCGGCGTCAAGCCGGAGTTCCTCGGCGGCGTGGTGCTCGCCGCGGTCAAGGTCGGCTGAGGCGGGGTCCCATGGGCAGGTACGTCCTTCGCCGGTTGTGCATGGGGATGAGCCTCACCGGCCGGCCGCTCTCTGAGGTCGTCGCGGTCGGCTGGCCGGTCACCTTCCACACGGCGGACAGGTAGCACGTTGCCGCTCGGGTGGGAACGCCGGCAGGCGCCGCGTCCGTGGACGCGGCGCCCTTCCCGGGTGCGCGAATGCCTACCTCCTGACGTCGATGACGAGACTGACGGCGAAGAACGCGAGCAGCACCCCGCCGAGCATCATCCAGCTCGTCTACCGCGTCTCCTCCACCACCTCGCGGGCGCGGGTGGCGGTATGGCGCGAGCTCAAGCGCATGGGGACTCTCTACATCCAGGGGGTGGTGGGCGACCAGGGCCGTCCCTCGTGACGTCGCTCCTCGAGGGGTGCGAGGGGTACGGGACCGAGTCCGGCAAACTGAAGGACGCCGACTCCTGGCTCTATCAGGTGACCTCCGGGATACTGCGCGACATGCCGGTGAAGCCCGCCGTCCGGGCGGCCGCCTACGAGGTGCTCGCCGGGCTCGACAGGGTGCGGTCGCTGGGCGAGGTCACGGAGGCGCGGGGCCGTACGGGGCAGGGCAGGCCCCGTCGTCTGCGAGGCTGCCCGATTGCCGGGGCCCTGTGGCTTGCGGCCCCTCGGGTAGCGGGGGTCCTGTCGTCGGTGGCCCCTGGGGGGTGGGGTCCGTTCGTCTGCGGTCCCTCAGGGGGTGGTCCGGTTCCCGGGTGCGTACGCGGTTACGACATGGTGGCGAACATGGTGCGGGTGTCCGCGATCGTCTCGAACGTGATCGGGACGCTGTCCTCAAAACGCCACACGTGAGCGAAGCGTGCCTTCATCGACTTGCCGGTCTCGCGACGCCGCCCCTGATAGTGCCCCAGGGCGATCACCTGGTCTCCCACGGCCAGGATTTCGTCGGGAACGACCCCGAAGTCCTCCCAGTCGCTCTCGAACCGGGAGAAGACATTGGTCAACACCGCGTCACGGCCGACATACGTGCCTCCGTACGGGAAGCCGGCCGTCACAACCCACTCGATGTCGTGACTCAGGGTCAGGAGGACCGCTTCAGCGTGCCCAAGTGCCAGATCGCTGTACATCCCGGCCACTACGGTCCGGTTCTTCGTCTCCTGCAGGTTCGTAATCTGGCTCGCGCCCATTCCTGCTCCGTCCTTCCGTCTCTGGAGCTGCCTGCACCAATGCTCAGGGACGAGTGGCAGGGCGGACATCGGTTGACCGACCTATCTGCAGACCACGTTCAGCAGCGTGAACGGGGCCGCTTTCGAGGGCGACAAAGCGCCTGAGGGGCCGAGTTGATGGGTGCTACTGTTTTGGCCGTGCAGAAGATCCGGGTAACGGAGGTTCTGGCAGCGTTATCCCTTACTACCGATCTGGCAGCGGGCATGCCGTTCGAGAAGGGGCTGCGCACGTCCGCGGTCGCGACCAAGCTCGCGGGCGCGTTGCTCGGTGGCGACCCGCTGTCCTGCCGGGTGGTCTTCGAGACGGCGATGCTGCGTTCGGTCGGCTGCACCTCCTACGCACCCGAGCTCGCGGCGATCTTCAGGGATGACGTCGCGTTCCAGGCCGCACTGAAGACGCTCGACACTGGCGACGAGAAGGTGTTCGCCACCCAGCTCCGGACCTTCGGCGACTGGGCGGGCGACGAGAGCCCCGGTCTGGCCCGGACCCTGGTCGAGGTGTTCCCGACCGTCGGGGTGGAGGCGATGCGCAACGGCTGCGAGACCAGCCGCGCGCTGGGCGCCGGGCTGGGCCTGCGACCGGAGTCGATCGAGGCCCTGGACGACGTGTACGAGCGCTGGGACGGATGCGGCATCCCCGACGGCCGTCGGGGAGCGCAACTGTCGCTGGCCGCGCGGATCGTCCATGTCGCCGAGCAGGCCGTGCTCGCGCACGCCGTGGGAGGCGTGCCGGCCGCGGTCGCCGAGGTCCGCCGGCGCAGCGGTGGCCATCTGGACCCCGAACTTGCCAAGGCCTTCCTCGCGGCTCCGGATGTCGCGCTGGCGTCGCTGGAGCACCCGGACGCGATCGCGATGGTGCTGGACGTCGAGCCGGCCCCGCACGTCACCGTCCCGTTCGGTTCGGTGCCGCGACTGTGCGCCGTGCTGGCCAGGGTGGTGGACCTGAAGAGCCAGTGGCTGCTCGGGCACAGCGAGCACGTCGCCACGCTGGCCGCGGACGCGGGACGACTCGCGGGCATGGATCCCGACGCGGTGACCGAACTCCACTGTGCCGGCCTGCTGCACGACCTCGGCCGGGTCGGCGTCTCCAGCAGCGTCTGGGACCGGCCCGGCCCGCTGGGGCTGGCCGAGATGGAACGCGTACGGATGCACACCTACTGGACCCAGCGGGTGCTGGAACGGGTGCCGGTGCTGGCGTCGCTGGCCCCGATCGCGTCGGCGCATCATGAACGGGTCGACGGTGGCGGCTACCACCGTGGAGACCCCTCGGCCAACCTGGCCCTGCCGGCTCGGATCCTGGCCGCCGCCGACGTGTTCGCCGCGCTCACCGAGCCGCGGGCTCACCGCGCCGCGTTCACCGTGGAGGCGGCGGCCGACCTGCTGGCGCGGGAGGCCGGGAGCGGAGCGCTGGACGGGCAGGCATGCGCGGTCGTGATCGAGGCGGCCGGTCGCCCCCGCCCGCGCTCGGTGCTCCCGGCGGGGCTCACCGAACGTGAGGTGGAGGTGCTCTGCCTGGCCGCCCGGGGGCTGCGCAACCGGGAGATCGGTGAGCGGCTGTCGATCTCGGGCCGGACCGTGGGGCACCACCTGTCGCACATCTACGACAAGACCGGCCGCCGGACCCGCGCCGGGGTGGCGGTGTTCGCGATGGAGCACGGCCTGCTCCCGTGACCGCCTCACCCGGCGTCGGTCAGCTCGGCTCGCTCGGCCCCAGTGCCTTGCGGTAGCAGCGGCTCAGCGGGTCGTCCACGTACTTCCCGAACCGCTCGACAGGCTCGTACGCGCACCGCTCGTACAGCGCGATGGCCTCGGGCTGCCGCTCCCCGGTGGCCAGGCGCAGCCACCGATGGCCCTGACCCCGAGCCAGCTCCTCCAGGGCCGTCAGCAGCCGCCGCGCGATCCCGCGTCCCCGATGTCCTGGGACCACGTACATGCGCTTGAGCTCCCCGGTGGTGGCGTCCACGGGCTGCACGGCCCCGCAGCCGACCGCCCGCCCCCCGACCAGGGCGACCAGGAACCTGGCATCGGCGTGGACCGACGAACGCCCCTCAGGACCGTAGCGGGTCACCAGCTCCGCGAAGGCTGCGTCGAGCAACGCGGCGAGATCACCATCACTGACGAACCGTTCTTCAATCACCATGCCGACATGCTAGGGAGCCACGGCCGCGCCGTCGGACTCGCGTCGGCGGCGCTTTCGGGGCGGGGGTTCCCCGGCATCGTAAGGGCCGGCGCCACGATCAGGCGCCAATCAGACGCCAATCAGACGCCCCAATCAGGCGCCCCAATCAGGCGCCGGCCAGTTCGCGGGCGCAGGCCATGAGCCCGACCTCGCTGGACGCCTTGACCAGCACCACGTCCCCGAGCTGGAGCAGCCCGGCGACGAGAGGGACCGCCGCGTCGGCGTCGGCGACCGTGTGGACGGCGACGCCCTGCTTCGCGGCCTCCGCGGCCCGCGCCATCTCGGCGGAAACACCAGGACCGACCGCGATCAGCACATCGACGCCCAGCTCGGCGGCGAGCCGCCCCACCTGGGCATGCCTCTCGGGCGAGTCCTCCGCCTGCCCCCTCATCGCGCCGAGCACGGCGACCGTGCGGCGGGCACCGGCCAGCGCCTTCAACGTACGCAGCGCGGCCCGCATGGAGTCGGGATTGGCGTTGTAGGCGTCGTTGATCACGGTGATGCCGTCGGGTCGGTCGAGCACCTCCAGGCGGCCGGTGGAGCGTCGCTCGGCCGTGTTCAGCCTGTCGGCGATCTCGCCGGCGGAAACGCCGAGCGTCGCGGCGACGGCGGCGGCGGCCAGGGCGTTGCCCACCTGGTGCTCGCCGACGAGGCGGAGCCCGACCCGCGCGGAGCCGGAGGGCGTCACCAGCTCGAACGAGGCCCGGGCCCGCTCGTCCAGGCGCACGTCGCCGGCCCGCACGTGCGCCCCGGCCGATCTTCCGTAGAGGATGATCCGGGCTCTGGTGCGGCTGACCATGCCGACCACGTAAGGGTCGTCGGCGTTCAGGAGCGCGAACCCGTCGGTGGGCAGCGCCTCGACCAGTTCCCCCTTGGCGCTCGCGACTTCCCCCGGCCCGCCCGTCATGGTGTTCAGGTGCGCGGTGCCGACATTGAGCACCAGGCCGAGTCGTGGCGGCGCGAGCCGGGTGAGGTAGGTGATGTCGCCCCGGCGCCTGGCGCCCATCTCCAGTACCAGGTAGCGGGTCGCGGCGTCGGCGCGCAGCACGGTGAGCGGCAGCCCGAGTTCGTTGTTGAACGACCTGTCCGTGGCGATCGTCGGCGCGTGCGATTCGAGCACCTGCGCGAGCAGGTCCTTGGTCGTCGTCTTGCCCACCGAGCCGGTCAGGCCGATCACGGTCGGGTCGATGCGTTCGAGCACGTGGCCGGCCAGCCTGCCCAGGGCCTGCTGGACGTCCTCCACCACGATGGCGGGCACGCCGACGGGCCGGGAGGCCAGGACGGCGACGGCACCGTCGGCGACGGCCTTGGCCGCGTAGTCATGACCGTCGACGCGGCTGCCGGCCGTGGCCACGAACAGACCGCCGGGCATGACCTCACGGGAGTCCACCGCCGAGGGCGCCGTCACCGGCGCGTCCTGATCCCGGACGTCGTGCAGGCGGGCATCGAGTAGCCGCGCGATCTCGCGCAGCGTCATGCGGATCACCGGCTGCTCCGCGCCAGCGCCAGGTCGATGAGGCGGCGCAGCAGTTCGGGGTAGGGGACACCGCTGGCGGCCCAGAGCTTGGTGTAGGCGGAGCCGCTGGTGAAGCCGGGCATGGTGTTGATCTCCAGCACGTTCAGGCGTCCGGCGCCCTCCTCGAAGAGGAAGTCCACCCGGGCCAGGCCGTAGCCGCCGATCGCGCGGAAGGCGCGCAGCGCCAGCTCACGCACGTCCTCGGTGACACTGCCGGGCAGGTCGGCGGGGATGCGGTTGTCGGTGGGGACGAGGTATTTGGCCTTGTAGTCGAGCCAGGTGCCGCTCACCTTGATCTCGCCGACCACCGAGGCCAGCGGGTCGTCGTAGCCGCCGAGCACACCGCAGTGCAGCTCGCGCGCGGTCACGCCCTGCTCGACGAGGACGTGGTGGTCGTGGGCGAGCGCGCCCTCGACGCCTGCGCGCAGCTCGTCGAACGAGGTGACGCGCGAGATCCCGATGGAGGAGCCCAGGTTGGCCGGTTTGACGTACATCGGCCAGTCGAGCGGTTCGACCAGTTCCTGGGGGGCGGTGGTGCGCCACCGGTGCCCGGTGAACCACACGTGCGGTGTGACCGGGATGCCCTCGGCCAGGAACGCGCGCCGCATCGCGATCTTGTCCATGGCCACGGCCGAGGCCAGGACACCGCAGCCCACGTACGGGATGCCCAGCGTCTCCAGGTGACCCTGGATGACGCCGTCCTCGCCGAACGGCCCGTGCAGGACGGGGAATACCACGTCGGCCAGGCCGGGCTCCAGCACCACCGGCCACTCGCCGTTCTTGCCGATGGTGATAGGAATGGGCTCGTACAGATCCCGGGGCAGGGCGTCGAGCACGGCCCGCGCGGACTGCAAGGACACCTCGTACTCAGGCGACGGCCCGCCTCCGAGTACGGCCACGCGCATCCGTCTAGCCATCGCCGACCAGCTTCTTCACCATGGCGTGGGAGACGTTGCCGCCGGTCAGCACGATGCCGATGTCCTGATGGCCGCTACCGAGCCCGCCCAGCGCCGCCGCCAGCCCGACGGCCGCCGCGGGTTCGAGCAGGAGCTTGGCCTCGAACAGCGCCAGCGTCACCGCACGGGCGATCTCGTCCTCCTTGACCGGGATCGCGCCGGACACCGCGTCCTTGACCAGGTCGAACGTGACGCTCCCCGGGCCGCGGGTCACCAGCGCGTCGGCGATCGTGTGCTCCGGTTCCACCCGGGCCGGCTTGCCCAGCAGGAGACTGGCGTCGAGCCCGCCGATGGCGGCGGGTTCGGCGCCGTAGACGGAGATGCCCCCGCCGCCGGCCGCCAGTACGGCACCCGCGAGGCCGCAGGCGCTGGAGACCGGGACGATGAGCGCGTCAAGCGCGCCCGCGTCCTCGATCAGCTCCAGTGCCGCGGTGCCCAGCCCCGTGATGACGTCGTGATCGCCGTAGGAGTCGACGAAGGTGTGGCCGCGAGAGTCCCGCACGTGCTCGGCGATCGCCCGGCACTCCTCCGCGAACCCGGTGACCTGGATCGTTTCCGCGCCGTGCTCTCTGATCAGGTCCATCTTGGTCTGCTCGGCGGTCGTCGTGGACACAACGGTGGCGGGCAGGCCGAACTCGGCGGCCGCCATCGCCACGGCGATTCCGAGGTTGCCCGAGCTCTGCGTGACGATGCCCGTGGCGCCTCTCTCCGCCGCCCGGCCCACGGCGTGCATGGCGCCGCGGAACTTGTACGAGCCGCCGCGCTGCAGGTTCTCGGCCTTGAGCCACAGCCTGGCGCCGGCGAGCACGTCGAGCGGCGCGCACCGGATCACCGGAGTCCGGATCACCCGCCCCGCCAACCAGGCGGCCGCCTCGTCCAGATCCTCCCTGACGATCATCGGTGCCGTCATCGGGGTGCCCCGGTACGACCTGCCGGCCGCCGGTGGCCCGATCCGTTGCCGATCTCGACCATGCCGATCTCCCATTGATCTCGCCTCGCGATTTGATCTCGCATCGCGATCCTTGCCTTGTCGGGCCAGGATGGGCTGATCGGCTGCTCAGTTTGGAGGCCACTTACTGTCCAAGTTGCTCTCGGCCCGCGAAAGCATGGGAGGAAGCCGGCGCTGGTCGAGACCACGACGACCCGGTGACGGCTGCGGGAGGTGACGACGCACTCCACGATGCCCCGCGCGCCGTCGGCACCGCGTGCTGCTCGAACCGGCCGCGTGACCGTCTGAGCTGTTCAGGACCCCTGACACACCCCCGTGCGCCAGGGTTCGCTGCTGCCGGTCCGGTTGCCGGCCGGTTCTCGGATCAGAGTCCGTCGCTCTCGCGGCGGCGGCGTTCGTTGTAGGCGCGCATCCGCGGGGGGTAGCCGGTGAGCTGGACGTCGTACACCGGCAGGGCGAGGTCGCGCGCGACCTTGTGGATCACCGCGGGGGAGCCGACCCGGCGCCGGGTCCACTCGCCGTCGTCGGCGATGGCGACGGCGGTCGTGTCGGTGGCGAACGTCTCCGGCTCGACGTAGAACTCGACGCCACGCCGTGACCGGGCGAAGGCGATGAGCGCCTCGATGTCGGCGTCGGTCGCCTCGCGGTCGAATTTCGCGATCTTAGGACCGCGTAGACGTCTGATGCCGTAGCGGTCTCGCCATCTCATGAATCCTTTTTATACCGTCAAACGCGGGTGTGCGCCGGGGGTTGATCTAGGGGACACATCCGGGATTCTCCTGATGGCCACCAAGTCAAGGCAAGGCGCAGTATGAGAATGACTGCCCGAACCTAAGGAGAGGCATGACCGCTATGGCTGGGGTATCCAACCCCGTGGGCCCGGGACAGGTGCCGCCAGCTCACCTGCGCGTCACCAACCAGGACCGCGAACACGTGGTCGAGCACGTCAAGGCCGCCTATGCCGAAGGCCGCTTCGACAAGCTCGAGTTCGACGAGCGGCTGGAGCGCGCGATGACCGCGCGCACGCACGGGGACCTGATGCCCATCATGACGGAGCTGTACGGCACGCGGGTGGTGCCGTTCCGGCCGCTCCCTCCGCCGAAGCGCCAGGAGGCGGCGGCGGACAGCAGCGAGCGCCTCGGCGCCTCCGCCGCCCACCTGCTGGCCCTCGTCGGCTTCCCGATCGCCGGACCGCTGATCCTGATGCTGACGGGCGGGAAGACCTCGCCGTACATCCGCCGCCACGCGGTCGAGGCGCTCAACTTCCAGCTCACGGTGCTGGGCGCGACGCTCCTGCTGCCCATCACGGTGATCGGCGTCCTGCTGGTGCCGGTGATCTGGGTGGCCGCGTTCGTGCTCTCGATCGCCGGCGGCATCTCGGCCCTCTCGGAGAACCAGTTCCGCTACCCGCTGACCATCCGCATGGTCAAGTAGCCGCCGTACGGCGGGCCGGCGGGGTCACAGCATCAGGGAGCGTACGGTCGCCACCGTGTCGGCGTCCTCAGGGCGCTTGTCCGGGCGGTAGCGCAGCACGCGGGCGAACCGCAGCGCCATGCCCCCCGGGTAGCGGGGCGAGCGCTGCACCCCGTCGAAGGCGATCTCCACCACCAGTTCCGGCCGGAGCGTCACCGTCCACGAGTCGGTGGGCCCGTCGGCCAGCTCCAGGAAGCGCTCGGTCTGCCAGGCCAGCAGCTCGTCCGTCAGCCCCTTGAACGTCTTGCCCAGCATCACGAAGCCGCCGCCCTCCGGGTCGCGGGCGCCGAGGTGGAGGTTGGACAGCTTGCCCTCGCGCCGCCCGTGGCCCCACTCGGCCGCCAGGACGACGAGGTCGAGCGTGTGCCTGGGCTTCACCTTGATCCACCCGGCGCCCCTGCGCCCGGCGGCGTACGGCGAGGACAGCGACTTGACGACGAGACCCTCGTGCCCGGCCCGCACCACGTCGGTGAAGAACTTCTCCGCCTCGGCCGCGTCGCCGGTGACCAGGCGGGGCGTCAGCAGGGCCGGTGGGACGGTGCCCCTGAGCACCTCCTGCCGTCGCTCGTACGGCAGGTCGAGCAGGTCGTCGCCGTCCACGCGCAGCGCGTCGAAGAAGAACACGCTCAGCGGCGTCGCCTCGCGCAGCCTCGCCACGTCGATCTTGCTGGTGGCCCGGCTCGCCGTCACCTGGAACGGGTGCGGCCGGCCGTCCGGGCGCAGCGCGATCACCTCGCCGTCGAGCACCAGGTCGTCCGACGGCAGGCCGAGCACGGCCTCGACCAGCTCCGGCACCTGCGGGGTGATGTCGTCGAGCGTGCGGGTGAACACCCTGACCTCCTCGCCGGAGCGGTGCGCCTGCACCCGCACGCCGTCGAGCTTCCACTCCAGCGCGGCCGGGACGCCCGCCTTGTCGAGGGCGGCGGCGACGTTGGGGGCGCTGCCGGCGAGCATGGGCGACACCGCCCGCCCCACCTCCAGCTTGAACTCGCGCAGGGCCGTAACGCCGCCGGTCAGCGCCGCCGCGCCCACCGCGGGGAGCCAGCCGCGCAGCGTCAGCGCCCGCCGCACGTCCGCCGCCGGAGCCCCTGACGCCTTGGCGACCGCCTCGATCATCACGCCGTCGAGCGCGCCCTGCCGCAGCTCCCCGCTGAGCAGCCGCAGCATGAACGCCTGTTCCTGGCTGGTCAGCGCGGCGAACAGCTCGCCCACCAGGGACTTGCGCGCCGCCTGCGAGCCCTGCCCGGAGACGGCCTTGATCGCGGTCAGCCGCGCGTCGACCTCGGCCAGCGTGGCGGTGGCCGCCAGCCGGGGCTGCGGCGGGTCCTGGAGGGTGCGCCAGCCCACGCCGATCTGGCGTTGCGGCAGCTCGCCGGAGAGGTACGCGATCGCGATCTCCGCCTCGCCGGGGCCCACCCGGCCGAGCAACTCGGCCAGGTGGCCGATCTTGCCCAGGCGGGCGGACGTCCGCGTCACCGCCTCCGAAACCCGGACCACCTCGATCAGTAGCACAACGCCTATGGTGCCCCAAGCAGCCGACATTTCCCCACCTGGAGGGTCATATTGGGACTTCGGGCACCCGGGCTAGCGAACGCCCAGCAGGTCCACGACGAAGATCAGCGTCTCGCCCGGCTTGATGACGTTGCCGGCGCCGCTGTTGCCGTAGCCCAGGTGGGGCGGGATGACCAGCTTGCGGCGGCCGCCCACCTTCATGCCCGCGACGCCCCGGTCCCAGCCGGCGATGACGCGGCCGCCACCCAGCGGGAACTCGAACGCCTGGCCGCGGTTCCACGACGCGTCGAACTCCTCGCCGGTCGAGAACGCGACGCCCACGTAGTGGACGCTGACGTTCTGGCCGGCCTTGGCCTCCGGGCCGTCGCCCTCGACGATGTCGACGATCTCCAGATCGGCGGGCGGGTTCCCCTCCGGAAAGTCGATTTCCGGCTTCTCGAGTGCCACGAAACGCTCCTGTTGACGATGACAATGAACCCGACGACTCTATGCGGTCGGGATATGGTCGTCGTCCATGGCCGCCCTTTCTCCCGATGGGATCCTGCTCACCGGGCGCGTCGCCGTGATCACCGGCGCGGCGCGGGGTCTCGGGCGCGCGATCGCCGACGCGTTCGCGGTGTTCGGGGCACATGTGGCGGTCTGCGATCGCGACCGTCCCGAGGGCGAGCTGGCGATGACGCTGGACGTGCGCGACCCGGTGGCCGTGGACGTGTTCGCGCGGGCCGTCGAAGAGCGGTGGGGGCGGGTCGACGTGCTGGTCAACAACGCGGGCGGCACGTTCCACGCCGCGTTCGCCGACACGTCCGTACGCGGTGAGCGCACCCTGGTCGAGGAGAACTTCACCCAGGCGACCGGCATGATCCGGCGGCTGCTGCCCCTGATGGGCGAGGGCGCGTCGATCGTCAACGTCACCTCCGGCGAGGCTCACCAGGCGGCGCCCGGTTTCGCGGTGTACGCCGCGATGAAGGCCGCCCTGGAGAGCCTGACCAGGTCGCTGGCGCTTGAGCTCGCGCCGCGCGGCATCAGGGTCAACGCCATCGCCCCGGACGCCCTGCCCACCGAGGGGGAGCTGGAGATGCGGGAGGTGGCGCCGGAGGGTTCGCTGCCGTACGAGCCCGCACGGCTGCCGCCGCTCGGGCGCCTGGGGGAGCCGTCCGACGCGGCGGCGGTGGCGCTGTTCCTGGCCGGAGACCTGGCGCGTTTCGTCACCGGCACCACGGTGCACGTCGACGGCGGCATCCACGCCGCCGGCGGCTGGCGCCGCACGTGAACACCTGAACACACGCGAACGTCACCAGCTCTGGTGCAGGGGCATGCCCTCCGCGTAGCCGGACGAGCTCTGGATGCCCACCACGGCCCGCTCGTGGAACTCCTCCAGGGTGGCCGCCCCGGCGTACGTGCACGACGACCGCAGCCCCGCCACGATGGCGTCGATCTGGTCCTCCACGCTCGGCCGGCGCGGGTCCAGGTACATGCGCGAGGTCGAGATGCCCTCCTCGAACAGCGCCTTCCTGGCCCGCTCGAACGCGCTGTCCTCGGCCGTGCGCAGCCGAACGGCGCGGGCCGAGGCCATGCCGAAGTTCTCCTTGTAGCGGCGGCCGTCGGCGTCGGTGCGCGTGTCGCCCGGTGACTCGTACGTGCCCGCGAACCACGACCCGATCATGACGTTGGCCGCCCCGGCCGCCAGGGCCAGGGCCACGTCGCGCGGGTGACGCACGCCGCCGTCGGCCCACACGTGCCGCCCGAGGCGCCGGGCCTCGGTGGAGCATTCGAGCACGGCCGAGAACTGCGGCCGGCCCACGCCCGTCATCATCCGCGTGGTGCACATGGCGCCCGGCCCGACGCCCACCTTGAGGATGTCGGCGCCCGCGTCGACCAGGTCGCGAACGCCCTCCGCCGTCACGACGTTGCCGGCGGCGACGGGCACGGCCGGGTCGAGCCCCCGCACGGCCCGCAGCGCGGTGATCATCTTGTCCTGGTGGCCGTGGGCGGTGTCCACGACGAGGCAGTCGATCCCGGCGTCCAGCAGTTCCTTGGCCTTGGCGGCGACGTCGCCGTTCACGCCGACGGCGGCGGCGACGCGGAGCCTGCCCGCGGCGTCGAGCGCGGGCTTGTAGAGCGTGGCCCGGAGCGCGCCCGTCCGGGTGAGGATGCCGACCAGGCGGCCGTCGCCGTCGACGATCGGCGCCAGGCGGTGGCGGCCCTCGTGCAGCCGGTCGAAGGCCGTGCGCGGCTCCAGCCCCGCGGGCAGCGTCAGCAGCTCGCTCGACATCACCTGCGAGAGCTGTGTGTACATGTCGACGCCCTGACAGTCGGCCTCGGTCACCACGCCGACCGGGCGGTTGTCCCAGTCGACCACGATGACGGCCCCGTGGGCGCGCTTGGGCAGGAGTTGCAGAGCCTCGCCGACCGTGTCGTGCGGTGTCAGCGTCAGCGGCGTGTCGTGCACGAGGTCGCGCTTCTTGACCCATTCGACGACGTCGGTCACGACGTCGATGGGGATGTCCTGCGGGATCACCGCGATCCCGCCCCGGCGGGCCACCGTCTCGGCCATCCGGCGGCCCGCGACGGCGGTCATGTTCGCCACCACGACGGGGATGGTGGTGCCCGTGCCGTCGCGCGTCGACAGATCGACCGCGAGCCGGGAACCGACCGAGGAGCGCGACGGCACCATGAACACGTCGCTGTAGGTCAGGTCGTGCTGCGGCTTCAGGCCGTTAAGAAACTTCACGTTCGTCCATCTTATGTAGTGACAGGCTCATCGTTGAGTTTCCCCCATACTTGGGGGCTTATGATCGGCCGGGGACGTCGGACGGGGATGGAGGGCATGTGGAGATCGTGGACCGCGATGAGCTGATCGTCGTCGGTTTCGTCGTACGCACCGCCAACGCCGAGGAGATGGACCCCGCCCGGGCCAGGCTGCCCGGGTTGTGGCGGCGGGCGGGCGCCCCGGGGGCGTTCGCGCACGTGCCCGGCCGGATCGACGAGCACCTGTACGCGGTGATCACCGACTACGAGGCCGACCACCACGGCGCCTACACGCAGGTCGTGGGCATCGGCGTGCGGACGGCGCCGCGCCTGCCGGAGGGCATGGTGGCGGTCCGCGTGCCCGCGGCGAAGGCGCTGAAGGTGGCGGCCCGCGGCCCGATGCCGCAGGCGATCGTGGAAGCCTGGCAGCAGGTGTGGAAGCACACGGAGTCCGGCGGCGCGCCCCCGCGCGCGTTCGCCACGGACCTGGAGGTCCACCACCCGGAGGGGGCCGACCTCTACATCGCCGTCCGGTAGGGCAGGGGGTCAGGCCGGGGCGTCCAGCCCCAGCGCGGCCGCCGCGGCCTCCACCGCCGGGCCCTTGACCTCGTCCAGCGGCAGGTGCGCGTACTCGGCCGAGCAGTCCGACATCCCGCCGAGCGCCACCGTCGCCCGAACGTGATCGGCGGGGGTGATCCGCGGGCCCAGCAGCAGCGCGATCAACCGCCGCCGCCAGTCGAACATCCGCTCCGCGAGGTCCAGGTCGGCCAGCGTCGACAGGTCGCGCACCACCATGACGATCACCTCGCGGTGCCGCCAGATCAGCTCGAAGTAGTCTTCCAGCAGCCGCCGCGCGTCGCCCGGCTCCCGCGTGGCCACGAACCTTTCCATCTCGTCGACCAGCGGCTGGACGATGCTGCGCACCAGGTCCTCGCGTGAGGCGAAGTGGTAGTAGAGCGCGGGCTTGGTGATGCCGAGGCGGTCGGAGATCTGGCGCAGGCTGGTGTCGCGCACTCCCTGCGCCACGAACAGCTCGCGCGCCACCGCCTGGATGCGCGCCCTGGTGTCGCTCGGCCTCGGCATGCCTCCAAGGATATCCCTTACCTATCGTTAAGTAAGCCCTTGTGCGGCGCCCGGCGGCCGACTTACCATCCGTTAAGTAAGTAAGGAGGCAGGCATGCGCGTACTCATCTCCGGCGCCAGCGTCGCCGGACCCACCCTGGCGTACTGGCTGACCAGGTACGGCTTCGACGTCACCGTCGTGGAGCGCGCCCCGGCGCTGCGCAGGACCGGCGGCCACGCGATCGACCTGTTCAGGCCGGCCATGGACATCGTCGAGAAGATGGGCCTGCTCGGCCCGGTCGTGGCGGGCAAGACCGGCACCGACTCGCTGTCCCTGCTCGTGGAGGGCCGTGACCGGCCGGTCGAGCTGGAGATCCGCAAGATCGTGGCCGCGGTGTCCGACCGGCACGTCGAGATCATGCGCGACGACCTGAGCGAGATCCTCCACGACGCCACCCGCGACGACGTCCGCTACGTCTTCGGCGACTCCATCGCCTCGATCGGCGCGGACGGCGAGGTGGTGTTCGACAGCGGCGACGCCGAGCGGTTCGACCTGGTGATCGGCGCCGACGGCCTCCACTCCAACGTCCGCCGCCTCGTCTTCGGCGCCGAGTCGGGCCACTCCGCCTGGATCGGCGCCTACCTGGCCGTCGCCTCCGTGCCCAATCACCTGGGCCTCGACGGCCGCATGGAGGGCATCGTCGGCGTCGGCAGGATGGCCGGTATGTACGGCGCGGCGCGGCTGGACGAGGCGCGGGCGGTGTTCCTGTTCAGGACCGCCGAGCCGCTCGACTACCACCACCGCGACACCGCGCGCCAGAAGGAGCTGCTGCGGGAGCGGTTCGCGGGCGTCGGCTGGGAGGTGCCGCGCCTGATGGACGGGCTCGACCGCGCCTCCGCGTTCTACTTCGACTCGATCACCCAGCTCCGCCTCGACACCTGGTCGCGCGGGCGCGTGAGCCTCGTCGGCGACGCCGGTTACTGCCCGGGCCCCGCCGTGGGAGGCAGCACCAGCCTGGCCGTCGTCGGCGCGTACGTCCTGGCCGGCGAGCTGGCGGCGGCGGGCGGCGACCACGAACGGGCCTTCCCCGCCTACGAGGCGGAGATCGGCGACTACGTGCGGCGCAGCCGCGGGTTCGCCCTCAGCGCCGCCCGCCGCCTCGTGCCGGGCAGCCGCCTCGACCTGTGGGCCCTGGTGCGGACCGCCCGGCTCATCGAGCACCTGCCCACCGCGGTCACCCGGGCCGCGACCAGACTCGGCGGCGGGAGCGTGCGCCTGCACGACTCGGTCGCGCTGAAGGACTACTCGTCGTACGAGACGGTCCGTCACTAGACTCCGCGCGTGCGCGCCGCCTACTTCGCCTTCGACCGCTTCCCCTCCAGCAAGGGCTCGGCCGTGCACATCGGCCACATGGCCGCCGAGCTGTTCGACGTGTACGGCGGAGGCCTGCTGGGCGTCCTGGGGGGCGGCGGCCTGCCCGCCTACCAGCGGGAGGGCGCGGTCGAGATCGCCAGGTTCGGCGAGCGGATCCCCAACCTGCTCGACCGGGCCGAGGCGTACTCCCACTGGGTCGCCCGTCACCTCGCGCCCCACCTGGACACCCTGGAACTGGTGCACGTGCGCGACCCGTGGAGCGCGCTGCCCGCGCTCGGCCACCGGCACAGGCTGGTCTACGAGGTCAACGGCCTGCCGTCGATCGAGCTGCCGCACACCTGGCCGCACACCGCCCCGGCCACCGTGGCCAAGCTCCGCGACCTGGAGAGGCGCTGCCTGGCCGGGGCGGACGCCGTCGTGGTGCCGTCGCGGATCATCGGCGAGGCCGTGCGCGGGCTGGGCGCGGACCCGGAGAGGATCAGTCTCGTGCCGAACGGCGCGGACCCGCCGGGGCCTGGGCGGGCCAGGCCGGCCGGCGCGCCGGAGCGCTACATCGTCTACGTGGGCGCGCTGCAGCGCTGGCAGGGCGTCGACGTGCTGCTGCGCGCGTTCGCCCGGCTGGCGGACCTCACCGCGCTCCGGCTCGTCGTCTGCTCGTCGGTGCCCGAGCGGCGCGCCAGGCCGTTCCGGCGCCTGGCGGAGCACCTCGGGGTGGCGGACCGGGTGGTGTGGCGCTTCACGCTGCCCCACCACGAGGTCGCCGGGTGGCTGGCGGGCGCGGAGGTGTCCGTCGCGCCGCTCACCGCCTGCCCCCGCAACGTCGAGCAGGGCTGCGCGCCGCTCAAGATCCTGGAGTCGATGGCCGCGGGCACGCCGGTGGTGGCCTCCGATCTGCCCGCCGTACGCGACATCCTGGGGGACGGCGGGCGGCTGGTCACGCCCGACCGGCCCGCCGAGCTGGCCCGAGCGATCCGGATCACGCTGGAGTATCCCGCGGCGGCGCGGGAGACAGCGGCGCGGGCGCGCGCCCGCGTTCCCAGCTGGGCGGAGTCCCGGGCGAGGCTGGCCGCCGTTTATCGCCCTGTGTAGGGTTCCGTCATGTTCTGGCGGAAGACGCGGGCGGCCATCGCCGGGTTCCACCCGCTGCACCAGACGCTGATCTGGCAGCACACGCTCTCTGCCACGCTGCCCGCGCCGGAGTGGGCGGCGCTGCTGGCCAGTCTCGCCCGGCACGACGCGGTGGTCCGCAGGCGCAAGTGGCGGCTGCCCGCCCGCACCGAGAGCGTGCTCGTGCCGCTGATCCGGGTGCTCTGCGAGGACGCGGGCAGGGGCGCGGTCGGCATCACCGCCGACCTGCGCGGCCACGGCGCCCCCGGCAAGGCCGGGCCCAGGCAGCG
>NZ_QNFZ01000005.1 GCF_003313395.1 Nonomuraea lactucae
CCGCCGCACCTGCCACGACCGGCCGGTCGACCGGCGACCGGCCGACGAGCGAGCGCGCCACGAGCGGCCGGGCCACGCGCGGCCCGGCGGCGAAGGACCCGAGAGGTGGCGGGCATGATCCTGACACTGACGCTCAACCCGAGCCTCGACCGCACGATCGAGATCTCCTCGCTGGTCAGGGGCGCCGTCATCCGCGCCACGGCCGGCCACCTCGATCCCGGCGGCAAGGGCGTGAACGTCTCGCGCGCCCTCCTGGCCAACGACGTCGCCTCGCGGGCGGTCGTGCCGTTCGGAGGCGCCGAGGGCAGGCAGCTCGTCCGCCTGCTCGCCGGCGAGGGCCTCGACATGGTGACCGTGCCCGTCTCCGGCACGACCAGGTCCAACGTCACGCTGGCCGAGCCGGACGGGACGGTCACCAAGATCAACGAACCGGGCACCGCCCTGTCGCCCGGTGAGCTCGACACGATCGCCGACGCGGTGCTGGCCGCCGCGCACGAGGCGGACTGGGTGGTGGCGTCCGGCAGCCTGCCGCCCGAGGTGCCCGCCGACGTCTACGCCAGGCTCTGCCGCAGGTTCGCCGGGGCGGGCATCCACGTCGCGGTCGACACCAGCGGCCCCGCCCTCGTCAGCGCGCTCGCCGCGGGCCCCGCCTTAGTGAAACCGAACGCCGACGAACTGGCCGCCGCCACCGGCATGCCGATCCGCCGCGTCGGCGACGCCGTGGAGGCGGCGGCCAAGCTCCGGGCGGCGGGCGCCCGTACGGTGCTGGCCAGTCTCGGCGCCGACGGCGCCGTCCTCGTCGAGGACGGCGGCGTCTGGTACGGCGAGGCGGCGGTGTCCGAACGGCGCAGCTCGGTCGGGGCGGGGGACGCCATGCTGGCCGGTTTCCTCGCCGGGGGCGCGCGCGGGGAGTCCGCGCTGGTGGAGGCGCTGGCCTGGGGAGCCGCGGCGGTCGGGATGCCCGGCAGCCGCATGCCGGGCCCGGCCGACATCAAGCGTGACGGGGTCCGCACCGGACCGCCCGACCTGGACCGCGTCCTCACCTCCGACCATCCCGCCCCACCGTCCAAGCCCGACAACGCCCTGCCCGGTCACCCCCCAGTGGGTGCCTCCGGCACCGATCACCTGACCGAACCACCCACACCGGAGCCTGCTCATCCCTGAAGGAGCACGTCCATGGCCGACACCTACACTCCCCCGGTCTACGGAACGGGGATAAAGGCCACCATCCAGCGGCTTGGCGGCCAGCTGGCGGGCATGATCATGCCGAACATCGGCGCGTTCATCGCCTGGGGCCTGATCACCGCACTGTTCATTCCCACCGGCTGGCTGCCGAACGAGCAGCTCGCCAAGATGGTCGGCCCGATCATCACCACCCTGCTCCCGGTTCTCATCGCCTACACCGGCGGCCGGATGGTCCACGGCCAGCGCGGCGCGGTGGTGGGCGCGGTGGCCGTGATGGGCGTCATCGTGGGGTCGGACATCCCGATGTTCCTCGGCGCCATGATCATCGGCCCGCTTACGGCCCTGATCCTGAAATATGTGGACAAGTTCACGGAGCAGCGGACCCGGGCCGGGTTCGAGATGCTCGTGGACAACTTCACGGCCGGCATCGTCGGCGGCGCGATGGCCATCGCGGGCATGTGGGGCATCGGCCCCGTCGTCAAGGCGATCACCGACGCGGCCGGCAACGCGGTCGAGTGGCTGATCACCAGCAGCCTGCTCCCCCTCGCGTCCGTGCTCATCGAGCCCGCCAAGGTGCTGTTCCTCAACAACGCCATCAACCACGGCGTGCTCGGCCCGCTGGGCGTCGCCGAGGCGCTGAAGAGCGGCAAGTCGATCCTGTTCATGCTGGAGTCGAACCCGGGCCCCGGCCTGGGCCTGCTCCTCGCGTACCTGCTGTTCGGGCCGCGCCAGCTCCGTCCCACCGTCCCGGCAGCGATGATCATCCACTTCCTCGGCGGCATCCACGAGATCTACTTCCCGTACGTGCTGATGAAGCCGCGCCTCATCCTGGCCGTCATCGGCGGCGGCGCGGCGGGCGTGTTCACGTTCATGGTCACCGGGGCCGGGCTGGTCGCGACGCCGTCGCCGGGCAGCATCTTCGCCTACATGGCCGTGACCCCCAAGGGCGGCTGGTTCGGCGTGATCCTCGGGATCCTCATCGCCACGGCGGTGACGTTCGCGCTGGCCTCGGTACTGCTCGGCTTCGGCCGCGGTGAGAAGGCCGAGCCCGCCGACGACGCTCCCGAGACGGACCAGGCCGCGCGGCACGCGGTCCCCGAGGGCGCGCAGGCCCAGGAGCGCACCGGCCGTCAGGACCCGACAGCCCACCGCATTCCCAAGGAGGCGTGACCCGTGGGCGGCATCGACAGCAAGGACATCCACAAGATCATCGTGGCCTGCGACGCGGGCATGGGCAGCAGCGTGATGCTCGCCTCCCAGCTGCGCAAGCAGCTCAAGGAGACGGGCGTCACGGTGGAGCACACGCCGGTCAACTCCATCCCGGACGACGCCGACGTGGTCCTGTGCCACGCCGGGCTGGCGGCCCGCGCCAGGGCCGCCGCGCCGGGGAAGGTGCTGGTGTCGTTCCAGATCTTCCTCGGCGACCCGGCCGTGACCAGGCTCGTCAACACGATCAAGAGCGGTGGAACGGTCGATGCGTGACCACCCGCTGACCGCGCGACCGGTCCCGGCCAGGCTCGTCCTGGGCGGGCCGGTCCCGGATGGGCTCGGCCTGGGGCCGGTCCCGGGCGGGGAGGGCGGTGCCGCCGATGCGTGAGGACCTGCTCGACCCGCGCGCGATCCTGCTGCACGAGAGCGCCGCCGACCGCACCGAGGCGATCCGCCGCTGCGGGCAGGCGCTGGTGGACGTGGGCGCCGTCGCCGAGCCGTACGTCGAGGCCATGCTCGAACGCGAGCGGACGATCTCGACGTACGTCGGCGAGGGCGTGGCCATCCCGCACGGCACGGCCGCCGCCAAGGAGATCGTCAAGCACGACGCGATCTGCGTCGTGCGCTTCCCGGAGGGCGTCGACTGGGACGGCGAGCGTGTGACGCTCTGCGTCGGCATCGCGGCCAGGAACGACGGGCACGTGCCGCTGCTCGCGGCGCTCGCCGACATCCTGCTCGACCCCGAACGCGCCAGGACCCTGCGCGAGGCGACAGAGGTCCACCAAGTGATCAAGGAGCTGACGTGAAGGTCGCCCGATTCCACGCCCCCGGAGACATCCGCGTGGAGGACGCGCCCGAGCCGGTCGCCGGTCCAGGCGAGCTGAAGATCCGGGTCCGCAACTGCTCGACATGCGGCACCGACGCGAAGATCTTCAAGTTCGGCCACCACCACATCCGGCCGCCGAGGGTGATGGGCCACGAGATCGCCGGTGAGGTCGTGGACACCGGCGAGCGGGTGCAGGTGATCGCGGCCATCCCCTGCGGGGTGTGCGAGGAGTGCAGCCGCGGGCGCTTCACCGTCTGCCCGAACCAGGAGTCGATGGGCTACCACTACGACGGCGGCTTCGCCGAGTACATGATCGTCCCGGCCAAGGTGCTCGCCGTGAACGGCGTCAACCCCATTCCGTCCGGGGTCGGCTTCGCCGAGGCCTCGGTCGCCGAGCCGCTCGCCTGCGTTCTGAACGGCCAGTCCCTGGTGGCCGTCGGCGCGGGCGACGACGTGGTGATCATGGGGGCGGGGCCCATCGGCTGCCTGCACGTACGGCTGGCGCGGGCCCGCGGCGCCGCCCGGGTCTTCCTGGTGGACGTCAACGCCGAACGCCTGGCGATGGCCGCCGAGCTGGTGTCGCCGGACGCCGTGATCGACTCCGACCCGGTCGAGCAGGTGCTCAAGCTCACCGGTGGCCGCGGCGCCGACGTGGTGATCACGGCTGCCGCCTCCGGCGCGGCGCAGGAGCAGGCCGTGCGGATGGCCGCGCGGCAGGGGCGGATCAGCTTCTTCGGCGGCCTGCCCAAGGACGACCCCATCATCCGGCTGGACTCCAACCTCGTGCACTACCGCGAGCTGACCATCGTGGGCGCGAACGGATCCAGTCCCGCGCACAACGCCGAGGCCCTCCGTCTCATCGCGGACGGCCTGGTGCCGGTGGCTGACCTGATCACCCACCGGCTGCCGCTCTCCCAGGTGCTCGACGGGATCGACCTCGTCAGCCGGGGCGCGGCCATCAAGGTCACGATCGAGCCCTGAGGAGGCATTCCGATGGCAGAACTGGCACGTCGAACGGTCACCGTGGCCTCGGCCAGCGGCCTGCACGCCCGCCCCGCCAAGCTGTTCGTGCAGGAAGCGGTGCGGCTCGGGGTGCCGGTGCGGATCCGGGCGGGTGAGCGGACGGTCCCGGCGAACAGCATGCTCGGCGTGCTGTCGCTCGGGGCCGTCCAGGGAACCGAGGTGACGCTGGAGTCGGACGCGGCGGGGGCCGAGGAGGCGCTGGACGCGCTGGCCGCGCTGCTGTCACGTGACCTGGACGCGGAGGAGGCCCTCGATGTCTGAGCACGCCCGCCCGTACACGGGCCCCGGGGATGTGGATCGCCTGAACGGCCTGGGCGTCAGCCCGGGCCGCTCGGCCGGCCCCCTGATCCGCATGGCCGAGCCGCCCGAGCTCCCGGCCCCGGGTCCGGTGACAGACCAGGCAGCCGAGATCGCCACGATCACCAAGGCCCTGGAGGCCGTGGCAATCGACCTCCGTACCCGGTCCGAGGCCACCACGGACCGCACCGCGGCCGAGATCCTCGACGCGCTCGCCATGATGGCCGACGACCCGATGCTGCGCGAGGACGCCGAGCGGCACGCCCGCGCCGGCCGCGACGCCCCGCACGCGCTCGACGCGGCGTTCAGCCGGCACCGGGAGACGCTCTCAAGCCTCGGCGGCTACCTGGCCGAGCGCGCCGCCGACCTCGACGACCTCAAGCACCGGGCGGTCGCCGCCGCCCTGGGCCTGCCCATGCCCGGCATCCCATCGCCCGGCCACCCGTACATCCTGGCGGCGGAGGACCTCTCCCCCGCCGACACGGCCGGCCTGGGCGACGACGTGCTGGCCCTCGTCACCGAACGCGGCGGACCCACCAGCCACACCGCCATCCTCGCCCGCGGACGCGGCCTCCCGGCGGTGGTCGCCTGCCGCGGCGTCCTGGACCTTCCCGACGGCACGATCATCTCGGTCGACGGCCGCACCGGCGAGATCGCCACCGGTCTCACCCCGGAAGCCGCGGCGCGGATCGTCGACCAGGACCGCGCCGAACGCAACCGCCTCGCCGCCACCCGCGGCCCCGGCCGAACCGCCGACGGCCACCCGGTGAAGCTTCTCCTCAACATCGGCTCGGCCGCCGACCTCCCGCCGGGCCCCCTGGACGCGGAAGGCGTCGGCCTCTTCCGCACCGAGTTCCTCTTCCTGGACCGCAAGCAGCCGCCGACCTTCGAGGAGCAGGTCGCCGCCTACGCCGAGGTCTTCGCCCGTATCGGGCCGGTCGTGGTGAGAACCCTGGACGCGGGCACGGACAAGCCCCTGCCCTTCCTGGGCCTCCCACCGGAGCCCAACCCGGCGCTCGGCATCCGCGGCCTGCGCGTCGACCGCCTCCTGCCCGCCGTACTGGACACCCAGCTGGACGCCATCGCCGAAGCCGCCCGCGCCACGGCCACCACACCCTGGGTGATGGCCCCCATGGTCACTACCCGCGCCGAGGCCGCCGACTTCGCCGCCCGGGCCCGCTCACGCGGCCTCACCCAGGTCGGCGCCATGATCGAGGTCCCCGCTGCGGCGCTGCAGGCCGAAGAACTGCTGGCGGAGGTCGACTTCCTCAGCATCGGCACCAACGACCTCAGCCAGTACACCTTCGCCGCCGACCGCCAGCACCCGTCCCTGGCCGACCTCCTGGACCCACGCCAGCCAGCATTGCTGAAGCTCATCGCCCTGTGCACGGAGGCGGGGCACGCGCTCGGCAAGCCGGTGGGGGTGTGCGGCGAGGCAGCCGGCGACCCGCAGCTCGCGCCGCTCCTGGTAGGGCTCGGCGTCACCAGCCTGTCGATGGCCCCAGTCTGCGTACCGGCCGTACGGGACGAACTGTCCCGGCACACGATAGAGGAATGCAGGCACCTGGCCTCACAGTGAGGCGCGACCTCCAAGGATGGCGGCCATAGCACTGCCTGGACGAAACTGGCTATAGCGCTCGATTGCGGTGGCGAGACTGACGTCGCGACGCACGTACTGCCCTACTACGTCCGCTCCGACTTTGTCGCCTTCACACGTTTTCGGGGACACCGGCGTGACCATTAAGTCCGCAACCTGACCTGCTGGCCTGGGTACTCGATGCTCAAGATCTCGACCAGGGTGCCCACCGCCAGCCAGGCACACGACGCAAGCGAGGAGATCGCCAGACGCAGCAAGGTCGCCGACGCCCTACCGTCCACAGATAGCGGTCATGCCGACAACGCCTACCGCACCTCCAGCGCTGCCTGATCCGCCGCCGCGGCGCCCCGCCCAAGCCATGACCCATCACCATGATCGACCTTATGACCTGTCCCAACACGTGCATGCCGAGCAGACGGGATCCACAGGATCAATACTCGCTCAGGCACAAACGCTGATGCTGCGGACTGTTGCGCAGTTCATACTGGCGCCATATCGTTCACGCAACCGGCAGCTTGGTACGCCTCAGTGGCCACAGTTTGCCCCACGGGCAAGCCAAACCGTCAGGTCTTCGTTCTCCGAGGCTGTCCGCTTACCCACGGTCCGGCAGGCCAGCTTTCGCAGGGTCGGCGAGCAATAGGGCTTGGGCAAAGCAGCCGTTCCAATACTGTCCTGCCATACTGTTCCTACAACGAAGACCGATCCATCTTCCGCAGACATGGCAAATGACGGATGGCCGTAACCTGATCCCAGAACACCAGATGCCGCCCCGGCGCCTGCAACATCCCAGTCGGCACCAGGGCACAAGCCGCCGTGTCACCCCGCTGATGTCGACGGAGTTCGGATTGGGCCTGCGCGGCCGGTGTTCGAAGCCCAGACCGATCGCATCGGTCGTAATCGAGGGAGCGCAACTCGGCGACGAGGGGTTCGTCCCTCGCGTACCCCGCGGCTTTGTCCTGGACCTTTTGGCTCCGTAGCCGCCTAAATGGCAGCAAACAGCGTATCAATGGCCCAAAGACTTTCGCCCTCTTCTCCGCGTGCCGTACGCACCCCGTGCCCGCTCCTGAAAGACCTCGCCGAAATTACGCTCCCTCGAACCTTCGTAACTCCCACCTTTTCCCCTCGAAGGCAGATTGCGCACTTTTCCTATCGGGGTCACTGGATTGGCCAATTTATTTTGGCCAAATGCTCCGCACGCAGCCGTCCGGGTCAGGAAGCACCCCCGCGAGATGAGGAATATTAGCCTCTATTTCGGGATAAAAGAAGAAAGCTAGCGTTTCCTTTTGCCCAGCCAAGACCCGCTGCAGTTCAGCGAAATTGTCCAGCACTGTAACGGCTAGCGTGCTGTTATCGGTAGAGTAATTCCGCACCCACACCAACGGCTCTTCGTCCAAGCTTGATCTCATGCGCCCACATATCTCCACAATTGCATCCATGTGAGGCCGAACCAGAAATATATCGAGATCCGAGAATGCCGTCACCAGTGACCGGGGAGACAAATAACGGGTAATATTATGGACCGAAGATCGCGTGGTTCGATACCATTTTTCGCCACCCCGACCATGTGCCCAACGCTCCAGAATGAATAGCGAGTCCGAGTCACGGTGACCCGTCAAATTCGATACAGATCTCCAGAATTCATTATCTGCTGGGGTCTCGATCACTGGCCAGTCATCATGACCAAAGTAGTTGCTGTACTCAGATTCCCTAACATGCAATCCTGCACTCCGTATTTCTGCGACCACCTCGTCTGCTGAGACAGATGTAGCCACATGCATAGTAAGATCGAAACCGAACTTGATTTGCAGGCTTCTTTCGTGAGCGAGTTCGACGAATACCCCGAGGTCCCTCAAAACTGCTTTGCAGACCTTGTCTACCTCTGACATCGTCAACAGCTTTCCGTCATGGACAGACGGAAGCCAAGGTGGCATGAAAAACGCTACCTCTGGCCGCCGAACCTGTAGCTGATCGGCTCCGGAGGTCGACGAGAAGAGGTGCACAGCTTGCAGAAAGGCGTTCTCAACCCTGAGGTAATCGGAAAGAGCGACTCGATGCTCGCCGAACACTGAACCAATGTCCGAGAATGCCGTCCAACGTTCACCGGGATTGTATGGCTCTATCGGATCCTTAGAAATAACATACGTGAACATTTCTATGGCGCTACCCATTCGAGCCCATATCCACCACCCGGAAGTTTACGCAGATCGTATCCACCCATGCGGGTCGACTTAGATGCCAAGTCGGCCACTCTGTTGGCTCCTTTGAAGATTGATTTGGAGTGACCGTCTATATCATATGCGATGTACTTTGGACCATTGCAGCCCTTTTGGCACTTCCATACTTTCTGACCGTGCGAGATTTGTTTAGTGGGCGTGTATCCAAGCCACCGCGCCAGACTATCCGCTTGCCCCTTCGGCACAACATTGCGTAATATTCTACCACCACGGTTGCCGGCGGCTGCAAAACGGTTGGCGTAAGCAAGATCATTAACCGCGGAGGCCAGTTTGGGCATATTGGCCAGGACTTTCCTTGCTCCGAAGGAAGCTGCGCCCAAAAGCTCACTTGCCACAAATATGCAACCTAAGGCATTGCCGTTCATGCATTTTTCTGCATCATCGGTTACAAAGTTGATAACTTTATAGAATAGCGTCTCCTTGAACTTCTTTTCCATCATCTTGTTGTGCTGCTCTATTGTTATTTGCAGATCCCCCTTCCAGCCAGCGCATATATGAGCCATTTGGGGATTCTTGGGGGGAAGGCAGCTGTTGACATACTCCTGGGCCTTTAGGACAAGAAGAGCTATCTGTCGCCAACTTTCGCACGTCTTCTTGCCGACAGACTTTTCGCATTGCTGCCAACTTATTTTTCCGTTGACCTGCTTGCCTACTGCTCCCCCGCCCGAACTATCGGAATACAGATACTTGCTTGCCTCCCAGAGGATCGCAAGCTCTTCGTCTGAAAGGTCGCTACGCCAATTAGCCATGAACTTCTGGCGTACCTTTTTGTTTTGCTTCCAGTAGTCCTTGGGCGCCGGCCTGCCGTTCGGCATGACCCCGATGCGCTTGGCTTCTTCATCGGAGAATAGCGGACTCGAGTCAACGACCACCGATGGATCGACGTCGGCTGCGTAGCATCCCCAGGGATCGCAGGCGATTGCCCCACCGCCGATTTGGCCTATTCCGCAGCTTCCGATGCATTTGCCGCCCGCATCGCCTGAGCTCGCGACGATCCCGGCGGACAGTTCGGTGTAGTGGGTGGCCGTCCCGGCACCGGATTGCGGGTCGTGGGCGCCGCCCCAGCCATCCAGTTGAGTCGTGTAGTGGCCGGTGGGGTCGATGCCGGTGAGGGGCGAGGCATTGGCGTAGGTGTAGCGGTTGGCCTGGACGGACGGGTTGGGGTTAAGAGTGACGGTGTCGCGACTGGTGAAAGCGCCGGCCCCGGGTTGGTACCAGCGGGCGTGCATGTTGACCTTACCGGTGTCCGGGTCGGTGTATTCACCTTGGTAGCCGAGGTTGGTCTTGACGCCGGTCTGGGTGGTGACGGTGCCGAAGGGGTCGTAGGCGGTGGTGGTGGCCAGCGCGATGCTGGTGAAGGTGGCGACCAGGTCGCCGTGCAGGTCGCTCATGGTGCCGAGCGCCGGGTTGGTGCCTTCCTGCTGGCCGAGCAACCCGCCGAACGGGTCGCGGCCGTACCGGGCCTGGACAGCGCCGCTGGTGTCGGTGAGGGCGGCCATGTCGTTGCCGAGCCCGGCGTAGGCGAACAGTTGCTTGGTGGTGCCGCGTATGCGGCTGGTGACGCGGTCGAGGGCGTCGTAGCTGTAGAGGCTGTCGCCGTCGGCAATCAGCCGGTCGAAGGCGTCGAAGGTGAGCTGGGTGGTGGCGCCGTTCTTGGTTTCGGTGGCCAGGGTGCCGCGCGGGGTGTAGGTGTAGTCGACTCCGTCGCCGCTGGTCAGGCGGTTGCGTTCGTCGTAGGTGTAGGTCTTCGTGCCGGCCTTGGTGCGGTTGCCGGCGGCGTCCCACTCATAAGCGGTGGCGGCGCCGCCGGGGGCGGTCCAGGAGGTCAGGCGGCCGGCGTGGTCGTAGGTGTAGGTATTGGTGCCCGCGCCGGCGGTGCCTGCGGTGGTCTTGGTGGTGAGGTTGTCGTCTTTGTCCCAGCCGTAGGTGATCTTGGCGAGCTGGGCGCCGGTATTGCGCTTGAGGGTGTGGGTTGCCAGCCGGTCCAGGGCGTCGTAGGTGAAGGTCTGGCTGTCGGCGGCGGTGGTGCCGATGGCGGCGTTCATGGAGGTGAGGCGGCTGGCCGGATCGTAGCCGTAGGTGATCTTGCGTGTGGTGACCGGGTCCGTGGCGGTCTCCAGGCGGCCGGCGTTGTCCCAGGTGAAGGTGGCGCTGCCAGCGGCGTCGGTGCGCTGGGTGGGGTTGCCGAGCCCGTCGTAGGTATAGCTGGTCTGAGTGGACTCGCCGCGCTTGACCGCGAGAGGCAGGGCGCGGTCGTTGTAGTCGACGGTCAGATCGCCGATGGCGGTCTGCCGGCTGGCCAGGTCGTAGCCGAAGGTGCTTTCGGCGCTGGCCGCGCCGCCTCCGCCGCCGCTCTCGCGGGTAAGGCGGCCGAGGTGGTCAAAGGTGCGGTCGATGCGCACCCCGCCCGGCTGTAGTTCGGTGATCGGGTTGCCCGCCGGGTCATAGATGTGCGTCCAGGTGCGGTCGGTCGCGTTCGGGTGAGCGGCGGTGGCCGGTTCGGTGACCGTTTCGGCCAGGCCGAGGCTGTTGTAGGTGGTCCAGGTGGCGTGGCCGCGGCCGTCGGTGAGCCGGGTGCGGGCGCCGGTGGCGTCGTATCCGAAGCTGGTGGTGATCGATTCGCCGGACTTGACCGGCTCGATCAGGGAGGTGAGCCGGCCCAGCGCGTCGAAGGTCTGCTTGGTTTCGTGGCCTTCGGGTGTGGTGGCGCTGGTCTGGTTGCCCGCTGGGTCGTAGCCGGCGCTGGTGGTGCGCAGCACGGTGCCGGAGGCGTTGAGGTCCTTGCTGGTGGTCAGGCGGCCGGCTAGGTCGTAGTCGGCGGTGGTGGCATTGCCGAGCGGGTCGGTCGTTCTGGTGATCCGCCCGGCCGGGTCGTAGGCCATCTTGGTGATGTTGGTGGCCGGGTCGGTCTGCTCGGTCACCTCACCGGCGGCGTTGACCTTGTAGCTGGTGGTGCGGTTGCCCGGAGCGACCGTCTTGGTCAGAAGGCCGGCGTCGTTGTAGGTGAACGTGGTGGTGTAGGCGGCCGCGGACGGTTTGCGCTCCACAGCCGTTTCGGTGATCTTGCGGCTGAGGTCGTCGTAGGTGGCCTCGGCGCGGGCGCCGGTCGGATCCACGGCGGCCACCTGTTCGCCGGCCAGATCGTACTCCGTCACCCACCGGCCGGCGGTCTGGCCTTCGGGTGCCGGGTCGGTGATGCGGACCCGGCGGCCGAGCTGGTCGTAGTCGAACGTGCTGGTGTTGCCGCGCGGGTCGGTGGTGCGGATCAGCTGCCCGGCCGGATCGTAGGCGTGCGTGGTGGTAGGGGTGATGGCGGTGCCGCCGGGCGGGGTGTAGGCGGGGGCGCTCTTGCTGGTCAGCCTGCCGGCCTTGTCGAAGACTGAGGACAGCGTGCGGCCTTCGGCGTCGGTCTCGTGCGTGCGCGCGCCGAAGGTGTCGTAGCCGTAGCGCGCCGACGGGCGGGCGGTGGTGGAGGAACCGGCCTTGTCCACGGTGACCTGCGGGGCTTTGACCTCGATCAGGCGGCCCAGCGGGTCGTAGCGGAGGGTGGAGGTGAAGTCGGACGCGGTGGCGCCGCCGGCGTTGCCGCGCGGGTCGGTGGTGGCGGTGGCCAGGCCGCGGTCGTCATAGGTGGTGGTGGAGATCAGGTCTTGGTCACCGTTCTCCACGGTGGTCTTGGTGGGCTGGTTGACCTTGTTGTAGGCGTACTCGGTGATCTCCGCGCGGGGGGTGCCGGCGCCGGTGAGCGTCTTCTTGAGCAGGTTGCCGCCTGCGTCATAGACGTAGGCGGTCTTGCGGTTGAGCAGGCCCGGGTCGAACGTCTGCGAGGTCAGGCGGGTGGCGGCGTCGTAGGCGAACTCCGTGGTTGCTGTGCCGCCGCCGGTGATGAGTCTGGTGCGGTTGCCCGCGGCGTCGTAGGTGTTGTCCTCCAGCACGACGTCACGAGGGGTGGTGGAACCGTTCAGCTTGACGTCGTCGGCGATCTTCTTGGCGGGCAGGTTGTCGTTGAAGTAGGTGTAGGTGGTTTTGCGGCCCATCGCGTCCACCTGGGTCGCCAGCCGGCCGCCCAGGTCGTAGGAGAACGACTCCAGCGGCACGTCCCTGGCCGGCTGCGGGTTGACCGGGCTGCCGGTCCAGCCCTTCAGCGTGCGCGAGACGAGCTGGCCACGGTCGCTGTAGCCATGCTCTACCACCGCGCCCCGGGCATCGGTGACGCGGATCATCTGGCCGAGGCTGTTCCATGCTTGGCGGACCACGCCGCCCTCCGGGTCGGTGATGCTCTCCGCCCGGCCGAGCGGGTCGTAGGTGTAGACGGTGGCCCGTTCGGCGTCGCCGCCGGTCAGGTCGGAGATCTTCTCGCTCAGCTTGTCGCCGTCCGCGTCGTAGGCGAACGTGGTCCGTTTGGTGTGCGTGACGTCGCTGATCTCGTTCTTCACGCCCGGCTCGGTCTGCGTCAGCATCCGGCCCAGCCCGTCATAGGTGAAGCTCGTCTTCACGCCGTCCGGGTGCGCCTGCGATACCTCGGTCGAGTTGGTCAGCCTGCCGAGTGTGTCGTAGCCGAGCTTGGTGACCAGCCTCTCCGGGTTGGTCTGCTCGGCCAGATCCCCGGCCGAGGTGTAGCGGTAGGTCCACGCGTTGCCCCGGGCGTCGGTCTTCGACGCCGGCAGGCCCGCCGGGGTGGTGCCGCCGCCGATCGCGGCAGGCCCGCCGGGGTGGTGCCGCCGCCGATCGCGGGCTCACTGCCGTCGGTGTAGGTCACGCTGGTCGAGCGGCCACTGGGGAAGTCCGGGGTGGCCGGGGTCGTCTCCTTGGTCTGCTCGCCGAAGCTGTTGTACTCCCATTTGGTGGCGTAGCTGTTGTCCTCTGGGGTCGCACAGCGGGCGTCCCGATGCACGAGCATGCTGTCGTTGCGAGGATCGAACTCGTCGTCCTTGTTCAGGTAGTACGTGGCGTAGGCGTTCTGACAGCTGGTGGCGGTGCGGCACGAAGTGCCCTGGATCGGGTTGCCCCGTTTGTCATTGCGCCACCGGAGCACGTTGCTGTTTCGGTCGGTCGCCTTGGCCAGGAAGCCGCCGGTGTCGTACTCGTAGTTGACCGGAAGCTGCGTCTGGTCCTTCTCGTAGACGGGCCGGGAGCCGCGCCACTCGTCGTAGCCGTAGGTCAGGGTGCCGTTGCGCGGGTCGGTGACCGTGACGGTCGACACCTTCTCCACCCAGTCGGTGTCCGGCTTGCCGATCTGCCAGGTGCCGCCATGCCGGTCGGTGTGCGTCTTGAGACGGTCGGTGGCGGTGTCGTAGGTGTTGGCCGTCCACACCCGGCCCGACGGCAGCGTGACCTTCGACAGCTTGTTGGCCACCTTGGCCCGCGCCGTGTAATGCGCCTGAATCTCCGCGTCTGTGAGCGGATCGTCATACAGGGCGAACTCGTCGATCGAGCCCTTGAAGGAGAAGACGCCGGTGATGTTCGGGGCGCCAGGGATGGCCGACCACGAGGTGGCGCGCTGACCGCTGCCGACGAAGGCGTCCTCGCGGTATTCCGGATAGATCTCGCCGGTCACTTCGCCGACCGCCTGGCCGTCCAGGAACAGCTTCTGCCGATCGCTCGCCACGTTGAGCACCACGTGATGCCACTGGTTATCCGTGACTGCGGCTGCGCTGGTGATCGGCGTGTACGCCCAGTTGCCGCTGCTGTTTCTGATCTCGCCTAACTGGCCGCGCAGCCGCCCATCCGTGCCGACGTACAACACCGGCTCCGTCGCGCCGAACTCGCCAGCGGAAAAGATCATCCCGTGCTGTGTGGTCTTGAACCAGCCCTCGATCGACACCCGGTTCCGCAACCGCGCCAAAATGTTGGGCGGCAGCGCCAGATGCGA
>NZ_QNFZ01000066.1 GCF_003313395.1 Nonomuraea lactucae
CCGTGACGCGGCGGGGGCGGCGGCCTGGCTGGCGGCCCGCCGCCTGCTCCCGCCGGACCGGGCGCGCGACCTGCACCCGGCGTTCACCGAAAGCCCATGACCGCCCCGCCGTTCACCGTCAGCCCATGGCCGCCCCGGCGGTCACCGTCAGCCCTTGACCGCCCCGGCGGTCATGCCGCCGCCCACCCTGCGCTGCAGCACGAGGAAGAGCAGCAGCGCGGGCAGCGCGAACAGGGTGGCCGCGGCCATGGTCGCCCCCCAGTCGGTGCCGAACACGTCGCGGAACGACGACAGCCACACCGGCAGCGTCCGCCGGTCCTGCGCCTTGATGATCAGCACGTTGACGAACGCGAACTCGTTCCACGCGGTGATGAACCCGAACAGCGAGGTCGCCATGAGGCCGGGCGCGAGCAGCGGGAACACCACCCTCCTGAACGCCGTCGCCCGGCTGCAGCCGTCCACCTGCGCCGCCTCCTCCAGCTCCGCCGGGATCGCCTGCAGGAAGCCGCGCAGGGTGACGATCGTGAACGGCAGCGTGATCATGAAGTAGACGCCGGTCAGCATGGCCAGCGAGTCGAGCAGCTCGGCGTCCCTGGCGATGACGAACACCGGCACCAGCAGCGCCTCCCAGGGCGCCATCTGGGCGGCGAACACCAGCACGACGAACACCCCTCTCCCCCGCCAGCGCATCCTGGCCACCGCGAACGCCGCCAGCAGCGCGACGGCGAGCGCGAAGACCACGGCGCCGGCGGTCACCAGCAGGCTGTTGCGCCAGAAGGTCCAGAACCCCGGCGCGGCGACGGCGCTGGCGAAGTGCTCCAGCGTGGGATCCGCCGGCCAGAACGTCGGGGTCGCGGCCTGGATGTCCCTGGCGGGCTTGAACGCGGTCAGGACCATCCAGTAGACCGGGAAGATCGTCACGGCCAGCACGGCGAGGGCGGCGGTGTTGAGCGCGATCCGTTTCATGTTCTCACCATCCGGCGCAGGTTGCTGATCAGGGCGACGGCGAGGACGAGCACGGTGACCATCGCGACGGCGGAGCCCAGGTCGTACCTGTGCAGCACGCGGGCGATCCGGAAGGCGTGGACGGGCAGGGTGGTGGTGGCGCCGTCGGGGCCGCCCTGGCTGAGCACCCAGATCTGCGGGAAGCACTTGGCCACCCAGATCACCTCCAGCGAGGTGACCAGCGCGAACAGCTGCCGCATGATCGGCACCGTGATCCGCCAGAAGATCTGCCAGCCGGTGCCGCCGTCGATCCTGGCCGACTCGTACAGCTCGGCGGGGATGGTGGTCAGGCCCGCGTAGAGCGTGAGCGCGCCGAACGGCACCGACTGCCACACGACCAGGATCACGAGCACCGCGAACGTGGCGGTGCCGTCGGCGAACCAGGCGTAGCCGCGGAAGCCGTCGAGGCCGAGCGTGACCAGCAGCCAGTTGACCACCCCCAGCTCCGACTGGAACAGCCACTGGAAGACCGTGGTGGCCGCGATGACCGGCGTCGCCCAGGCCAGGGCCAGCGCGCTCATCAGGGCCACGCGCATCCCGCGCCGCAGCCGGGCCAGCATGAGCGCGACGACGGTCGACAGGACCACGATGAGGACCACGTTGATCGCGGTCCACACGCCCGTGCGCAGCAGCACCCGCCAGAACTCCTCGCCTGACAGCAGCTCCCGGTAGTTGTCCAACCCGACGAAGGTGGCGCCGCCCCTGATGAGCTCGCCCATGCGGAAGTGCTGGAACGAGATCACCGCGGCCTTGAGCATCGGGTAGAGCAGGAGGAGGGCCCCACCGGCCACCGTGGGCGCGATGAGCAGGTAGGGCCAGAGCGAGCGCGACCTCACTTGCTGTTGAGGGTGGTGGCGATCGAGTCGGACGCCTTCTTCGCCTCGGTGGCCGGGTCCGCGCCGGTGAGCACCGCGGTCATGTACTGCTTGATGACCGAGGTGGCCTCGACCGCCGCCCAGTTGGGCGTGTTCGGGGTGGCCCTGCCGTTGGCGGCGCCGGTGGCCATCGCGGCGGTGGCCTCGTCACCGGCCAGCACCCCGGCGAGCGACGTGCGGTTGGGCACGAAGCTCATCGCCCGGGCCAGGTCGGTCTGGAACTTCTCCCCCGCCAGGGCCTTGACCACCTCGTACGCCTCCTCCTGGTGCCTTGAGGCGGCCGGGATGATCAGGTCGGAGCCGCCGGTGAAGACCGTGCCGGGCTTCGCGGCGGTCTTGCCGGGGATGGGGAAGAAGCCCATCTTGCCCTTCATCGCCGGCTCGACCTCCAGCACGCGGGCGGCGATGCCGGGCGCGGCGATGATCTGCGCCGCCTTGCCCTGCGCGAACACCTCGTGCTGCGGCGGGTTGGCCTCGTCGGCGTCCTTCGGGCCCTTGCCGAGGGCCTGGAGCCGCCGGTAGAAGTCCATCCCGGCCAGCGCCTGGGGCGTGTCGAGGGCGCCCTTCCACCTGCCGCCCTCCTGGACGGCGAGGTCGCCGCCCTCGTCCCAGACGAAGCCGGCCAGCGCGTACCAGGTCTGGCCGGTCAGGTAGATGCCCTGGACGCCGCCCTTGTTCAGCTTGGCGGTCTGCTCCAGCCACTCGTCGCGCGTCCTGGGCGGCGTGTCGATGCCCGCCTTGGCGAACAGGTCCTTGTGGTAGACGACGACGCGATTGGCGGCGTACCACGGGACGCCGTACTGCTTGCCGCCGATGTTGCCCGGCTGGGCCAGGCCGGGCAGCCAGTCGCCGCCATTGAGGTCGGCGACCCTGCCGGTGAGGTCGGTGACGCCGCCGCTGGCCGCGTACTGGGCCACCTGGGTGTTGCCGACCTCGATCAGGTCGGGGGCGTCGGTGCTGGCCAGGGCGGCGGTGACGCGCTCGCCTATGCCGTCCCACGGCTGGATCTGGACGGCGAGGTCCACGGCCGGGTGGGCGGCCTCGTAGTCGGTCTCGAACTTCTTGATCAGGTCCTGCGTGACACTGCCGTCCATGATCCAGACGGTCAGCTTGGCGGGCCCGGCGCTCGTCCCCGTGGTGGGCGGGGCGTCGGAGCCGCACGCGCCGAGCGTGAGCATGGCCGCCAGGGCCAGTATGCGGTACTTCATGGATCGTCACCTTTGGGGGGTTTGAGCCGGGGTCCGGTACGGCCCGCGCGCGGGCCGTACCGGGGATCACGGGATGAAGGAGATCACGGATTGGGGACGGTGTCGCGGAAGGAGGTGCCCGCGGCGCGGAAGGCGGCGACCCTGCCGAGCACGTCGGCGGGCGAGACGACCTCGTTCTTGCTGTGGTAGACCCAGTCGGCCTGCTGCCGGTAGGAGCGCTTGCCCGAGCCGCCCTGCAGATCGATGAACCACTGGTTGAACATGATCCACATGGGGGTCTCGGGGTAGTAGATGTCGCCGTGGTCGGCGAACAGGCGCCCGTCCACGTAGTACTTGATGCGGCCGCCGGAGACCTGGATGACCAGGTCGTGCCAGCCGGCGAAGCTCGTCCGCTCGGCGGTGTGGGTGTTGACCGCCTCCCACGGGTCGGGCCGGTAGGTCTCCCAGCTCGTGGTGTAGAGGATGTTGCCGGGCTCGCCCCAGCCGCCGTTGGGGAGGTACTCGAAGTCGAGCTCGCCGTAGTCGGGGTCCATCGGGGCGGCGAGCGGGGTGATGGTGAAGAACGTCTGCACCACGTGCTCGCCGTCGGGCCCCGTGACCGGGGCGTCGCTGAAGCGCACCCTGGCCGCGTACGTGCCCTCGCGGAACTTGCGGGCGGTGGTGGACATCTCGGTCTGGACGGTGCCCGAGCCGGTGCCGTCGGTGGAGGAGTCGAGGGTGAGCAGGCCACCGGGGAAGCTCACGGCCGACGGCGACCACGTCGCGCCGGGCACGCCGGGGCCTCCCGGGCTCGACCGGACGGTCCAGCCGCGCTCGGCCAGGCGCGGGTCGGACGAGCCCGTGTAGCTGAAGTCGTCGAACAGCACGCCTCCCGGCCCTGGCGTCGGTGACGGGGTCGGGGTCGGGGACGGCTCGCCGCCGGTGGGCGGCGTGCCCCAGGCCAGGCGGCCGTCCACGTGCACCGTGACCTTGCTCCAGTCGGAGTAGGAGGTCTGCGGGCCGTAGGAGTAGTCGTCGCTCTGCGTGAAGTTCTGCCAGTCGGCCCGGTAGAAGCGCAGCTGGAGGTCGCGGGTGCCGGCGCCTGGAGCGAGCGTGCCCGAGGTGAACCCGACCTCCAGGTACTGGCGGCCATCCGGGAGGGGGGCGAAGCGGCCGGTCACGGTGGAGCAGCCGACCACGGCCCAGGAACAGGCGAACCGGTAGCTCTCCGTGCCCGTGAGGTAGTAGCGGATCTTGACCTGGTTGAGAGGAATGGTGGTGGTGCCGTCGTTGAAGAGCTGGAACCACGGCTCGGCCTGGGCGGTCGTCGCGCCCGGCGAGCTGGTCCGGTACTGGAGGCGGACGGCCTCGGCGGTGGCCGCGTTGGCCACGAGGGTGCTCGCGACCAGGGCTAAGGGGATGGCGAGGGCAATAATTATTTTCGCGATTGGTCGGGGCATGGGTGGTTCTCCTTACAGGCGGCCCCCGAGTGCGTGCGTGCCTGACAGAGCTGTCGTGCGGGACAGCGCTGTCCTGCGGGACGCGCGAACGAACTGCGTCGCGCGCGGAGCGTGTGGCTGTGAACCGTGTGGCTGTGAACCGTGTGGCCGTGAAGCAGGTGGATGGGTGTGCGGGGCCTGGGACGTGAGGGGGTCGTCAGGCGCCGCGGCGGATCCTGCCCTCGTAACGCGCCTCGAGCTTGAGGTTGTGGGCGTCGCCCTCGGGCACGTTCGCGGAGAGGTAGATCGGCGGCACCTGTCCCGCCGCGAGCAGGTCACGGACCGTGTGAGCCACGACGAGCTGGGCGAGCAGGGCCGAGGTGATGGTGGAGACGGCGCCGACGGCGCCTCCGTCCGGCAGGGGCAGCACGGCGTCGCCGTACGGCGCCCGGTTGTCGAGCACGACGTCGGCCAGGTCGGCCAGCTTGCGGCCCGACGGATGGCGGGACGCGGCCACGGCGCTGTGGGCGCGCGAGGTGATGGCGATCAGGTCGTGACCCCGCTGCTTGACCAGGGTGGCGAGTTCGACGACCACGCCGTTCACCCCGGAGTTGGAGATGATCACGAAGAGGTCGCCGTCCTGGACGGGCGCGTGGCGGAGGATGGCGTGCGCCACGTCCGGGTCCCGTTCGAGGTCGTAGCGGTCCAGCTCCTCCCGCGGCGCTCCGCCGTACAGGACGATGTCCCGGAGCGCCAGCCGGTTCGTCGGCACGAGGCCGCCCGCCCGGCCGGCGATCTCCATCGCCACCGCCTCCGAGTGGCCGGAGCCGAACGCGTGGACGACGCCGCCCTTGGTCAGCGCCCTGGTGAAGAGCTCGGCGGCCTCAGGGATGCCCGGGTCGTCGGGGATGCTCTGGAGGAGGCCGGCGAGGTGCTGGACGTAGTCCTGTGGATTTACGGTCATAGATCCCCTTCTGGCAGGCCTTCTAGCAGGCGGTGTCCGGCCACGGCCCTGACGGTCACGTCGAACGCCTGCCTGGCGCGCTCGTAGGTGCGCTGCGCGACCGAGACGTAGACGACGTCGAGGACGAGCAGCTGGGAGTGGATGGCGGCGAACCCGTCGGACCGGAACGTCGTCTCCCGGCTGGCCGTCGTGAGCACCAGCTCGGCCACCTCGGCCAGCGGTGACCTGGGGTGGGACGTGACAGCCACGGTGATCGCCCCGTGGCTGCCCGCCTCGGCGAGCACCTCGATGACCTCCCGCGTCCTGCCGCTGTGCGAGATGCCGATGGCCACGTCGCCCTGCCCGAGCAGCGCCGCGTCGGTCAGCGCGCTGTGCGCGTCGGACCTGCTCCAGGTGGGCACCCGCATCCGCTGCAGCCGGTATTCCATCTCGCTGGCCACGGCGGCGCTGCTGGACACTCCGAACAGCAGCACCCGGCCGGCCCCCGCGACGGCCTGGGCCACCTTCTCGACCATGGCGAGGTCGAGCTGGTCGCCGGTCTCCTGGATGAGCCGGATGTCGTTCGCCGAGACCACGCCGAGGACCCGTTCGAGGGTGTCGTCCGGCAGGATCTCCTGCCCGATGTCGGTCCGCCAGGTCTGCTGGGCCACCCGCCCGGTCTCGGTCGCGATGGCCACCCGCAGCTCGGCGTAGCCCCCGAACCCGAGCGCCCGGCAGAACCGCGTGATCGTCGCGGTGGACGTGCCGCTCCGCTCGGCCAGGTCCACGATCGTCAGCCGCGCCGCCTCGGCCGGGCTGCCGAGGATCGCGTCGGCCACCTTCCGCAACGCCTCGGGCATCTCGTGCCGCTCGGTCCTGATCCGGCCTAGTAGCTCCACACGGTGAAAATTATGCTCAGATAGTGCGCGGGTCAAGCTCTTGGAGAATAATTTTTGACATGACTCTTGTGCTGGGCCTCGACGCCGGAGGCACCTCCTCCCGCGCCGCCCTCTTCACGGTCGCGGGAGAGCTGCTCGGCCGCGGGCAGGCGCCCGGCGCCAACCCGGCGGCCCACGGCATCCCGGCGGCCCGCGCCCACCTCTCGGACG
>NZ_QNFZ01000065.1 GCF_003313395.1 Nonomuraea lactucae
TTGAAGTGTGGTGGGGTGTATGTGCCGTTCAACCTGGGGTATCCGGCGGAGCGGCTGGCGTTCATGCTGGACGACTGCGGTGCTGCCGTGGTGGTGACCGACAGCGGCCTTGCAGGGGGGCTGCCGGACTTCGATGGGCCGGTCGTTCTGGTGGATCGGTTGGAGGAGCCTTCGGGCGAGCTGCCGGTGGGAGAGGTCCGCTGGGACGCTCTGGCGTATGTGGCCTACACCTCTGGGTCGACGGGGCGGCCGAAGGGGGTCGGGGTTTCGCATCGGGCGCTGGCCGGTTATGTCGCGGGGTGGGGTGCGGCGTTGGAACGGGTCGGCGGTCCTGGTGTGGTGCTGTCGATGGCGGGGGCTGGGTTCGATGTGTCGGTGGGCGACATCGTCCGGGCTCTTTGTTTCGGGCGGAGCGTGGTGTTCTTGCCGCAGTCGGACTTCGTGTCGGTGGAGGAGTTGTATCGGGCGCTGGATGAGCATCGGGTCGAGGTCGCCGAGATCGTTCCCGGCACGTTGCTGCGGGATCTGGCCGCCTACTGCCGCCGTCACGGCGGCTTGGAGAGCTTGCGCCTGGTGATCTCCGGTACCGATGTGTGGACTTACGAGGCGTTTCTGGAGTCTGTGGCCTCGGTGGGGCCGCGGGCGGTGCCGGCGAACGTCTATGGGGTGACGGAGGTGGCGATCGACTCGTTGCTGATGCCGCTGGCCGGCGTGGATGCGGTATCGGTGGATGGGGCGATGGTGCCGGTGGGCA
>NZ_QNFZ01000080.1 GCF_003313395.1 Nonomuraea lactucae
CCTCGGGACCGTCGGCCGGGGCGGCCGCCGTCGCTGCGGCCAGGGACTCGACCAACCCGGCTCCCGGCCGGCCGCGCCGGTCGGCCAGCGCGCGGAACGCATCGAAACGCTCGGCTGGGTCCACGGTCGCATACCTTCCCGCTACCGGACGGGCGTGCCTCACTCCCCCGTGCAATGCGATGAAAGAATCTGGTCAAATACCTTTTGTCGGATTACCGGCCTCGGGGACGACTGCGACGGGGCACAGCGCCGTTTCGGTCATCGTTCTGGCAACCGTGCCCAGGAGGCCGGGCGGCCGAATGTGGTCGGCGCCGACGACCAGCAGGCTGGCTCCCTCCGAAGCGGTTCGCAGGCCCTCCCGTGCCGGGGCGGTGACGGTGCGGCACTCGGCATGGACGTCTGGATGCCTGCCTCGCCAGGGCGCCAGGCGCTTGTCCATCTGTTCATGTGCCTCCCCCTCCAACCGGTCGGGGTCCACTGCCCACGTCGTGCCACGCGCATGGATCGCGTGCAGGGCGGTCAGCCGTAGCCTCCGTAGCGCGGCTTCGGCGAAGGCGAACTCCACCGCTTCGTCGGGAGTGTCGGGTGTCAGCCCCAGCACGACCGGACCCGGGTGCGCCTCCGCGGGGATCGGGCCAGGCCCGCGCACGACGACCACGGGCGCCAGCGCGTTGGCCGCGACATAAGCGGCGACGGAGCCGACGACGGACCGGGCCAGCGTGCCCAGCCCGCGCGAGCCCACCACGACGAGGCAAGCGTCTGCCGACAACTCCACGAGCCGCTCGCCCGCCGGGCCTTCGTACAGGTCGGCGACGACATCGGTGACCGAGCTGGACGACCGGGCACAATCCGCGCCGTGGTAGAGCACGTGCTCGGCCGCCTTGCGCAGGTGCGCCTTCGCCTCCTGCGAGGCCTCACCGTACGGCCAACGCCAAGCGTGGGTGACGGTCAGGGGCAAGCCTCTCAGCTCGCACTCGTCCAGCGCCCACTCCAGGGCCTGCATGGAGAAGTCAGAACCGTCGTAGCCAACGACGACCCTCTGTGATCCACCCATGGTCCTCACCTCCTGCCCATCCTCGGTGACTGCCCCTTCCCACCGGCAGGGCACAAAGTCCCGAGGGTTCAAGGGCTAGGGACCCGCGCGCCGGTTCGCGATCTGAAGGCCGCCTGCGAGCGTGCCCCGCTCGCACGCGTGAACGGTGGCGACGACGAGCTCGACAGGGCCGTACGGCTCACCGGCACTCGGACCTTGGGCCCCTTGTGAAGGCGGCGAACATCCGGACGGGGTGGTGCCCACAGTGGGCCCAAAGGCCCTGTGCCTCGATGACGTCCGCCCCTGCGCGGATCACCTGCCCAGGGGTGAGATGGAAGAGCAGGAATCGCCCGAAGACCCACGGAGGTGCACATGGGCACGCCAGTACGCCGGGAGCACGGGGGCCTGTTCCCAGAGCTGTTCGACTGGCTGGACTGGCCGGCCGTCCGCTCCCAGCAGCCGATCAGGTTCGAGGACTACATCAAGGACGGCCGTTACGTCGTGCGGGCCGAGCTGCCGGGCATCGACCCGGAGAAGGACCTGGAGATCACGGTGCGCAACGGCGTCCTCACCATCCGCGGTGAGCGCCGCGAGGAGCTCAAGGAGCAGCACCGGACGGAGTTCCGGTACGGGAGCTTCTCGCGCTCCATCACCTTGCCGCCGGGCGTGGACGAGCAGGACATCCACGCCGTCTACGACAAGGGAATCCTCGAGGTCAGCGTGAAGCTGGCCGAGGAGAAACAGGAGGGCAGACGGATCCAGGTCGAAACCCAGCGCTGATCATCCTTCGGGCCCGCTCTGCCAGGGCGGGCCCCGCGCAGGCAGGCGCGGATGTTGACTGAGCAGCCACAGTCGCCGCCCCGGTTCACCGACACCGCGGGAGGCCAGGCCGTGACCGCGGTCCCGGTGTTCGCACCGGAGACGACCGCGGGTGAGGCATGGGACCGGATGGCGGGCACGCGCTACGACAGCGCCTCCGACATCGTGGTCCGTGACCGGGACGGCTGGCTCTACGGCCTGGTGGCCATAGAGCGGCTGCTGGCCGCCGACCGCGACGCCGCCATGGCCGAGCTGGCGGACCGAGATCCGCCGATCGTGGCGCCGGGTGTGGACCAGGAGGTGGCGGCCTGGCACGCGGTCCAGCACGGCGAGAGTAGCTTGGCCGTGGTCGATCCAGCCGGACGGTTCGTGGGGGTGGTTCCCCGCCGCCGACTGCTGCGGGTACTGCTCCAGGAGCACGACGAGGACATGGCCCGGCTGGGCGGGTACCTGCGAGGGTCGAGCCTGGCCAGGACGGCCGCGGAGGAGCCGGTGGCCAGGCGCTTCGCTCATCGCATCCCCTGGCTGCTGCTGGGCCTGGCCGGGGCGATGGCCTCCACGGGCATCCTGGCCACCTTCGAGGAACGGCTTTCCGCGAACGTCGTCCTGGCGTTCTTCCTTCCCGGCGTGGTCTACCTGGCCGACGCCGTCGGCACGCAGACCGAGGCGGTCGTGGTGCGCGGCCTGTCGGTGGGCGCGTCGATCCGGCGGCTCGCCCGCGGCGAGGCCGTCACGGGGCTGATCATCGGTACGGTCATGGCCGCCGCCTTCCTGCCGTTCGCGCTGCTTTACGGCGATGCGCGGGTGGCGCTGACGGCGGCCGTCTCCCTGTTCGCGGCCTGCTCGGTGGCCTCGGTGCTGGCCATGGGACTGCCATGGCTGCTCAGTCGCCTCGGCCGCGATCCCGCGTTCGGATCGGGGCCGCTGGCGACGGTGGTACAGGACCTGCTGTCCATCACTGTCTACGTAGCCACAGCGTTGATCATCATCGGGTGACCGGGGACGCCTGGACGGCCGGCTGCACGGCGCCTTCGGCGGGATGCTGCTGGCTCTCAGCAGAGCAGGTGATCAACACCTGGCCACAGGACCGGCTCAGGGACTTCCTGAGGAAAGGACGGCAGGCGTGATCCAACATCGAGACCAAGTTCGGGGCCGTAGCGAGCGGTGGCCTAATCCGCTCCGGAACGGCGATACCCATGACAGGGTTCCGGCGCGACGTGGATCGAGGGAGCGTGTGAGGTGACGACTATGACAGAGCCGATCGTCGTCGGGTTCGACGGATCGGAGTCCTCGCTGCGGGCCGTGGGGTGGGCCGGGCGGGAGGCGGGGATCCGTGACGCCCCTCTCCACATCGTCCATGCCGCGCCGAGCTGGTCGATCGACACTCTTCTCGTCCCCGAGCCGCCCGGGTGGGAGGTCGAGGGCGAGGCCGCCGCCCGGCAGCGGCTGAAGGAAGCAGAGATCCACGCCCGGGTTGGCAGGCCGCGGTTGGAGGTCAGCACGCGGATCGTCGCCGGGCCGGCGGGGGACGTGCTCGTCCAGGAGGGCGAGGGGGCGCAACTGCTCGTGGTCGGCAGCCGCGGGCGCGGCGGGTTCGCCGAGCTGCTGCTCGGCTCGGTGAGCCGGCACGTCGCCACGCGGGCGCCGTGCCCGGTGGGCGTGGTGAGGCAGCCGCCGGCCGACGAGCGCGGAGCCGTCGTCGTGGGTGTCACGGGGCGATCCGGCCAGGAGGCCCTGCTGGACTTCGCCTTCCGGGAGGCGGCGCTGCGGCGTGCCGTTCTGCGCGCCGTACACGCCTGGACGCACCCCGGCACGGTCACGCCCTGGTCCGTCGATCCCGCCGTCTACGACATCGAGACCGTGGGGCAGGAGGAGGCGCTGCTGCTGGCGCAGGTCCTCGCTGGGTGGCGGGGGAGGTTCCCGGACGTCGAGGTCGTCCAGCAGGTGGTGCACGAGCACCCGGCCAAGGCGTTGACCGACGCCTCGGCGGAGGCCGACGTCGTGGTCGTGGGGGCCTCGCACGGCGCGTCGCAGGCACTGCTCGGCCTGGGCGGCACCGCTCACGCCGTGCTGCACCACGCGCGGGCACCCGTCATCGTGGTCCGTGGCCGACCAGCAGGCATGAGGCCCTGAAGGGGAGATCCATGAGACCGTGGGCGGAGATCAAGGAGACGCACGCCGCCGTCGTGGTCTTTCTCGGTGATCACACGTCACCGGGCTGCGCCGCGCGCTGTCGCCCGGCGCCGGTGCGAGGTGGGGGCCGATCCTGATGGCGACCTGCGGCGCGTCCCTCGTCGCGGCGGGTGTGATCCCCACCGACCCTGCCCTGGGATACCCCCTGGCCAGCCCGAGGTGTTCACCGTGGTGGTCCGGGTGCATGGGTTGATCGGGCTGGCGCTGTTCGCCTGCCTGAGCGCGGCCGCCTTCGTCTTGGCCCGGCGCGTGGGCCAGAGCAGCCGTGCCTGGGCGCGCTACTCGCGCATCTCCGGTCCGTTGGTGATCGTCTTCGCCGTCGCTGCGGGCCTGGCCTACCGGCTGGAGGTGGCCGGCGTGCTGCGCCCGGCCCCTGCCGGGTTGCTGGAGCATGGGGCGCTGCTGGTCGCCTTCTGCTGGATCATCGCTGACGGCCAACGGGCGTGAGCGGTGGGTGCGAGTCAGCGGGTGTGATCGGCACGGTTCCACCACTGGGCGGTTGTGACGGCACCGGCCACACCGGTGAAAGTCACCAGCAGCACGCCCACCAGTCCGGGCGGGTCTTGGCCAGCGCCGGCGATGCCGGCATACAGGCCGGGTACCGACCACGGGAAGAGCGCGCCGTAGCCGAGGGCGGCGATCACCTGGGCGCAGAAGATGAGACCGAACAGGACGCCGACGGCGGCCAGGTAGCCGCGGCCAGCAGACGGCCCAGACCGGAGAAGGCGACCGTGGCCGACCAGCCGGGCAGGCCGAGTACGACGCCGATGAGCAGGCCCAGCCAGGGCCAGCAGCAGCGCCCAGCAGGCGGCGACGGCGAACTTCGCGGCCACCACCGCGGTGCGGGTGGTGGGCACGGCGAGCAGGTCGGTGGCGGGCCGGGTCGGCGAGGATGAACATGAACATGCCGCACACCAGCGCGGCGATGGTGAACGCCAGCGCGGTGGCCCAGGGCAGGCGGCTGCGAGCGACCTTGAGCAGTTCGGCCCACAGTGCCTCACGCATCCCGGCTCCCCTCCTCTGCGAGCTGCCCGGCCAATCCTGCCTGCCGGGGCCGCTCGCCCTGGATCTGGAGGGTGGGTGGGAGCTGGCCGATCGTGCGCAGGAAGTAGGTCTCCAGGTCTTCCTCCTCGAGGTGCAGCCCGCAGGGCGGCGCGCCGCCGTGCACCAGCACGGTGGCGACCTGATCCGGCCGTGCCAGGGCGCGTTCCTCCGACAGCAGCAGCCCACCCTCAGCGGCACTGGAGCCGCCGGGATCATCGGCGGGCGTTGCGGGTTCGGGGTGGTAGCCGTGCGCGCGCAGCACCGCCGCCGCGGCGTCATCGTCGCGGGTGGTCAGGCGCAGATGGCGGCGTCGGTGGCCTTCCAGCTGCGCGGCGTCGTGTTCGCCGATGAGGCGGCCGTGGTGCAGGATGCCGATGCGGGTGGCCAGGCGGGCGACTTCGGCCAGCAGGTGGCTGGACAGGAACACGGTGGTGCCGTGCTGGTGGGCCAGGTCGGCGAGCAGGGTGCGGATCTCGGCGACGCCGGCGGGGTCCAGGCCGTTGACGGGCTCGTCCAGGATGAGCAGGCCGGGGGCGTGCAGCAGCGCCTTGGCCAGGGCCAGGCGCTGCAGGTTGCCTTGTGACAGGGCGCGGGCGCGGCGGGTGGCGTACGGGTCAGGGCCAGGCGTTCCATGATGTCATCGACCCTGCTCACCCCCCTGTCGGCGCCGCTGCTGGTGCCCGCTACGGACTGCCGGTACGAACCGCCACATCACCGCGTTGAATTGCTGCCGCAAATCCGGAATCGGGCCGCGCTCGCCCAACGGCAGGTAAGGCTCAACCAAGGACCATTCCTCATCGTTGAGGTCTCCACGCGCCATGGCGATGGCCTACCAGGATCGCAGGCCAAGCACAGGTGAATCCTGCTGATCTCAACTCCGTACAGGCCCTAATCGCACAGCGCCTGGATCGCCTCCTGGAACGAGCACCCCAAGCCCTTCGTCTGGACGAAGACCCCTGAAGAGATCCTCGACGCTCTCGTACTGTCGACGTATTTCCGACTCAGGACACAGAACCCCGACTTGAAGCGGGTGGGCGCCGCTGGCCTTGCTGCACGCGGACCTCATCGCGGCCATGTCCGCGTCGGCCATCATGCCGATCATTGCGTGGTGGCGCGCGGCGTGCCCGCCGCCGGCGGGACCTTGCGAGGCCGCAGCCGGATGCGGAGGTTCTTCGGGGACATGGTGAAGTCCATGCGCTCACCGACCGGACCGGCTGCCGTGTCGGACTCCAGGTCGAAGTTGCGGCAGACCATGGAGGTGAGGAGGGTCGCCTCGAGCATGGCGAGGTTTCGCCCAGGGCAGAAGCGCGGACCGGCGCCGAACGGCAGGAACGGCTGAGTGTCCGGCCCCGCCGCGGTCTTGTCGTCGAGCCACCGCTCCGGCCGGAACGCCTGCGGGTCGGGGAACCTGCGGGTGTCGCGGTCGGCTCCGTAGACCAACAGCGCGATGATCGGCGTCCCGCGCCCGACCTGCAGATCCCTCGCGGTACCGGAGATCACCACATCCTGCAGCGACTGCAGGAACAGGAACGGGGCGACCGGGCGCAGCCGGGTCGCCTCGTTCACCACGGCTTCGGCGTACCTCAGGCGCCCGACCGTGGCTGGGTCGGGGGCGAACTCGTCGTCGCCGAGCACCTCGTCGGCCTCGACCCGGACCCGGTGCTGCACCTCGGGATGCTCGGCGAGATAGTGCACCGCCCAGGCGGCGGTCGACGAGGTGGTGTCCTCGCCGGCGAGCAGCATCGTGAGGACGTTGCCGAGCAGCTCGCGTTGGGTGAACGCCTCCTCGCCCTCGATCGGCGCCACCAGCGCCTCGAGGAAGTTGGTGGGCGGGGCGCCGGTCGCCATCCGCCGCTTGGCGTCGGCGAAGCGGTCATGCACGAGGTCGCCGATCTCCCGGACCGTGGCGTCCAGCCGCCGGTCGCGGGGAAGCCGCAGGACCCGCCAGTACGGCACCGGCGCGGTTATGCGGCGGGCGATTTCGGGAAAGATCAGCGATATCCGGCTGTGCAGACCGTCGCCGCGCTGCTCCACCGCGTTCAGGTCGTGCCCCATCGCCAGGCCGACGGTCACGTCCAGGGTGTACCGCTTGAGGTCCCGCAGCGGCGCAACCCGCTCGCCCGCGACCGCTGCGGCCAGCCAAAGGCGCTTCAGCCGCTCGGTCGCCCGGGCGATCGTGGTGAAGTACTCCCGTAGGTACGCGGCGTTGAGGCTCTGGATCGCCATCCGGCGCAGGCGGCGCCATCTCGGGCCCTCGGCGCTGAACACGCCGTGGCCTCCGAGCTCGTCCAGGATATTGGCCATCCGGCTATCTCGGCGGAAGCCGTCCGGCCGCTCACGCAGGATCGTATTGATCACCTTCGCGTCGGCCGTCGCTATCGCCTGCCCGGTGGCGAGCTTCACCCGGAACGTCGGCCCGTACCGGTCGCACCAGGCGTGCAGGACCCGATGCGGTACCCCGCCGCGAACGAACTCGGGCAGGTTGCCCAACAGCGGCACGCCGGGTGGGCCCGGCAGGTCGCGGATGGTCAGCGCGCGCGTGGTCGCGGGGCTCGTCGGTGCTGCGTTGGCAGCCGGCCCCTGTGTAGGTTTGCCCATGCTTTCAGCATGTCCGGCTTGACTAGTCACCCCACAGGCCATCCGCTGCTCAAAGCGGCGTCCACCCTGGCCGGCCCACGCCCGAGGGTGGAACAGATCACTCGACGTGCCCATTGGATCCGGGCTACCGGCGGTCCATTGAACAGTGGACCGCCATCGCCTCAGCCAGCGCTTGGAAGTCAGGCTGGTCCCGTGAGCCGCGGTGACACCCTGGTGATGGCCCCGAGTACCGCGGCCGGCCCTACGTCGGTCCGTATGCGGCCAACACACGCCGGCACCTCGGCCGCGGACGATCGCGTGGTCGTCGTCGGTACCCGCGGGGTGTCACTGTTCGCGCTGCAACTGGCGCAGGTGGCCGGGGCCGCGTGTTCGCGGCCGTCCAGCAGCCGGGCGAAGGGCGAGCGGCTTCGGCAGGTCGGCGCGGCCGGCGTTGTGACCATGACTGACCCGGGCTGGCCTGGGCGACTGGCCGAACTGTCCGGCGGCTCCACCAAGGTCGTCAACACGGTCGGTGCCGGCATCACCAACAAGTGCCTCTGCGTCGCCATCGGCAGCGCCCGGATGCACGGGGACCTGAGCGACTTCATCCAGCGCCACGGCATCCACCCGGTCATCGACCGGCGCATCCCATTCCACATCCTGCCGGAGGTTTACCAGGCCCTCGGCTCCCTGCACCTCTTCGGCAAGGTCGTCATCGACGTCACCGGATCGACCCGCTCACTCGTCACCGCAAAGGAATCAGCTCGTGCCCTGGGGGCCTGGCGCCACGCGGTCAGTCGGGTTTCGATCAACGCCCGGCCGGCACCGGACAAGCGGAACATCGTGCTCACCAACATCGATATACGAGTCCGCCCTTGCCACCACCAAGCCGAATCAAACGCCCAGTCAGGCCAACGGTGACCTCGACCGCGCGGCGGGGCGCCGGTTACAGCGGTAGGCGCATCCTGATCGCGGTCGTCTCGTATCCAAGCGACTCGTACAGCGATCGTGCGACCGTGTTGCTGCCAAAGACGTTCAAGCCGAGTTCGGTGGCGCCGTGCGCCCGCGCCTCTTCTTCGGCGAGCCGCATGGCGCGCCGGCCGATGCCCTGGCCACGTGCCGTCTGCTCAACCTCCACTCCCCACACCCACCACCGGCTGGGATCACCATCCGGCCCGACGCCGATCCAGAGTTCCCCGACCGGCAGGCCGTCGACGTCCACGCGGAACATGTGCTGTCCCGGTGCCGGCTGGCCGTTCGGAAACAACTCGTCGAGCTGCTGACTTGCGATCCGCTCCGCGGCCTGCTGTTCCATGCCGGACGAGACCTGGTCCGCGATATACCGCTCGCGGATCCTGGCAAGCGAGGCTGACAGTTCGGCTGATGGCATGGGTCGCAGGGTGACGTTCATCCGGGACATGCTAGGCCATCGTGTACGTCATGGTTGTCAATCCCCTCGAACAGTGCTGGTCACATCCGTCGCGGCACCCGCCATCACCGATGCTGATGACACGCTTGCTGTCCGGCAGCGTGTCGTACGCCTCCCGTGGCGTGTCCACATTTCGCACCATCGAGAGGCTTCGCCGTGAACGCGCTCGTAATCGCCGCCAACGGCACCCTTACGTCCTGCGCCGGACGCAGCCGAGCGGGCCGTGGCCGAATGAGCGCGATCGTCGAGCTGCGGCGGCGCTGTATTGTTGCTTGCGGACGGGCGAACCGCCGCACCGCTTATCCGGGTTACCCGGGCCGCCGAGCTGCGTCGCGGCGATTGAGCCCTGACGGTGGCCGCCGCCGCCCGGGGGCGTGGGCTTCTTGCTGGCGCAGCCCGCCGTGAAGGCGGGCGCTCGTGTGGTTGCCGCAGCCGTTATGAGCCGCTATGAGCAGGGCGGCGGTCGCGCAAGAGTAGTGGCGGGGAGGTGTGCGTGGACTATCTGAAGCCGGGGTGGCCGGACCAGATCCGCACGGCGGTCGGGAAGATCGACGTCGTCTTCGAGGTGGCGGCGGCGACCTCGGCCGTTCGGCGTTCGCGCTGCTCGGTAGAGCGGGCGCATGCTGAGCCATGGTTTGCCTACGGTGAACCGTCGGGGATCGACCAACAGGCGGCGGCTGAGCGCGGCGCCGATCAGATCGGAATGCCCATGGTCGCTGAGAGCGGAGGGAGATTCGTTGCAGGCGCATAGCACTCGGCTCCGTCTCAGCGAGGAGGACGTACTCGGCGCCGATCACGTCGGCACGAAGACCACGACGGCCGCAGACCCGGCGACGGCATTGGAACGCCAGCTGCGCGAAGCTCGCCTGGACGCGTTCGTAGGTCGCGCCGACCACCTGGCCGCCTTCAACGCCGTTCTCGACGACGACATGCGATCGTTCACCGTGCTGTATCTGCACGGCCCCGGCGGTATCGGCAAGTCGACGTTGCTGCAGCGTTTCGCCGACGAAGCCCACGAGACCCGGCGCCTGGTGATATCCATCGATGCCACCGCCCAGGGCGACGCCGCTCGCGACCTGGCCGGTGCTGCGGGCGGACAGACTCCAAGCGCAGCACGCCCGATCGTACTGATCGACAATCTTGACCTGCTGCAGAACCCGCAGGATTGGTTGCGCGCCACCGTGCTGCCGGCCTTTCCCCGCGGCGCTCTGGTCGTCGTGGCCGCGAGCAGGCCGCCGGCTGTAGCGTGGCAGGCCGACCCAAGCTGGAGTGGCCTGCTGGCCATTCGCGCCGTCGACCCCTTGTCCGGGGCCGAGGCGGACGCCTTGCTCGGTACCCAGCGGATACCGGACGAATTGCGGGCATATGTCCACGCGTTATGCGGCGGAAACCCCTTGGCGCTCCGGGTGGCGGCGCAACTCCTGTCGGCCGGTCCGATTCCGGAGGAGGCCTTGGGCCTGGCGATGTCGCACGCGATCTTCGACCGGGTCGTCGGCGTACTGCCCTCGCCCAAGCATCGACAGGCGCTCCGGGTTTGCGCCCACGCCCTGTGGACGGACGAGGAACTGCTCCGGGCCACGGTGCCGGGCGCGGACGCCCAGTTGTTCGAATGGCTGCGCCAACAACCATTCATGCGGTCGGACGCCCACGGCATCTTCCCGGACGGTGTGGTCCGCAACGTCGTCGCGATCGAATCACGGTGGCGTGGCCGCGGCCAGTTCGACACCACGCAAGCCATGGTGCGCGACTACCTCGTCCAGCGGGCGAGGACCACGCCCGCGGCAGCCGTTCTGCCGTTGGTAGCCAATGTCCTCTTCGTCGAACGCCGCAGGATTACGGCCCCCTCGGCGTTTCATCGCATGCGGGAAGCGCAACTGGAGGAGCACGGCTGGCGTGCCGGCGACCGCCAGCAGGTGCTGCGGATGGCGACGGAGACGGAGGGTCCGGAATCCGCGCGCCTGGTGCAGTACTGGCTCGATCGCCAGCCGGGGGCCTTCACCGTCTACCGCCGGCCGGGGAATGCGCAGGCCGTCGCGTTCCTGTGCCGGCTGCGGTTGGCCGAGCCGACCGCCGAGGACCTCGCCACCGACCCCGTCGTCGCCACGGCCTGGTCGCACGCGCGCCGGGCGATGCCGCTGGAGCCGGACAACCGTATGAGCATCGTCCGCTTCTGCGTGGACCCGAACTCCTACCACGGGCCGTCCGAAGCGATGGACCTCATGCAGTTGCGGTGCGCGGCGACCCTGATGCGCGACGACTCGCTCCTCTGGACGACGATCGTTACCCCCGACCCGCGATGCTGGGCGCCCCTGCTCGGCCAGTTCCCGCCGCAGCGCGACGCCGGACGGGTACGCGTCGGTGCAGGCGAGTACGTTCTTGTGTCGCAATGCTGGAAGGCGGCATCGCAACCGCCGGGAGAGCGCCCGGTCGGCGGTCTTCCGCTCACCTGGCGACGCCGCCAAGCGACCTCGTTCTCCCGTACCGAGTTCGATCAGGCGGTCCGGCTGGCGCTGCGTTCCTGGCGGCGACCGGACCTGCTGTCGGACAGCGACCTGGTCCGCAGCCGAATCGTGCGGGACAGGGCAGGCGTTGACGCCGTCACCGGCATCCGGCAGGTGTTGTCCGCCGCTCTGGAGACGATCGGCAGCGATTCCCGTCAGGCGAAGTCGCACCGAGTGTTGATAGCGACGTACCTGCGTGGCGCCCCTACCCAGGAGGCCGCGGCCGAACGGCTCTCCTTGCCGTTTAGTACCTACCGGCGACACCTGGCCCGCGGCCTCGAGATGATCTGCGACTTGCTGTGGAAAGCGGAGACGGACGCGATCGACCTCGACGACCGTGACCACACCGGTGCGACTCCGACGGACGAGGTTGACCGGACATGAGCGGCAAGTGACGTGGTAAGGGCTCGCAGAGAAATAAGCCGTGGCTTCCCGGATTTGTACTCGTTGGGCGGGCACTGCTGGTAGGCGGCGGCGCACGACCTTCTCCCTCTACTTCTTCCTACTTCGTCGAGATCACCGCCGAACTCACCCAGGGCCCGAGGACGCCGTCTTGGTGTCGTCGTGGTCGGTGGACAGTGCCAGGCGCCGCCAGGCTGCGGATTCCTGCTGGAGCTGTGCGATCTTCTGCTCCAACGCCGCGACGCAGTCGCTGCCGAGTTGGGCGCGAAGGGGTGGGGTGTCCGCGTTCGCGAGCGCGAGGATGGCTGCGGCACCCTTGACCGGGTCACCGGGTTGGGTGTGGTTCATCGCGGGGATCGCACTACGCAGGACGCCGGAGGTGTGCGCGTAGTCGCCGATGACCGTGTCCTCGATGTGCAGGCTGCTGGCGTCGAGGAAGTCGGTGCGGAAGCTGCCCGGCTCAACGATCGTGACATCGATCCCTAGAGGTGCCAGCTCCTGATGCATCGCCTCGGAGATCCCTTCCACGGCGAACTTGGTGGAACAGTAGATACCGAAGGCGCCGGAGCTGCTGAATCCTCCGAGCGAGCTGAGATTGAGCACGCGGCCCGACCGTTGTCGGCGCATCACCGGCAGAACAGCACGGGTGACGTTGAGGAGACCGAACACATTCGTGTCGTAAACTGCGCGGACCGTTGCATCCGACGCCTCCTCGACCGCACCCAGCACGCCGCGCCCAGCATTGTTGACCAGGATGTCGATTGTCCCGAACGCCGCCGTCGCGGCCGCGACGGCGGCGCGGGCCTGGTTCTCCTCCGTGACATCCAGCGCGGCGGCGAGTAGCCGGTCTGGGTACTGCGGCAACGCCTTCTCGACGGCCTCGTGGTCACGTGCGGTCCCGACGACGTTGTGTCCGCGTTCCAGCGCCTGGCGGGCGATCTCCAGTCCGAAACCTCGCGAAGCGCCGGTGATGAACCACGTGGTCATGCCTTACTCCTCAAAATAGCGGTCTTTGCACGCTGGGATGCTGCATTGATCAGCTGCCCATCTGACAGGCCATTTGATGGCCAATGTCGCTGTCAATAGTTGCTCTCGCGACCGGACTCCAACGCCGTGACAAAATCCGTCTACTTGGAGAAGCGGGTTGATCGTCGTCGTCATGATTGGTGATGGTGACGGGTCCCACAGCTTCTCGCCCATCGGCCTACTGCATGCGGTGCTTAAGTTAAGATGTTCCTGTTCCATTTGTTACGGAAGGGAAGGTCGGATTTATGCAGGTGCCTAACGGTAACCACCGAGAGTGCGTGATGACCTACACACATCACCGGGACACGAATGGCTGGCGCAGGCCGAAGGTGGCTAACCGGGAACGGTCACCCGGATCACTCATGGATGTGCTCCACCGCAGCCAAGTTCATGGAGCGATCGTTTGGGCACGCGTATGACTGGGACACTGAGCATCGCTCCAGTCACTGCCGCCAACCGCGACGCCGCGTTCGCGTTTCATCAGGCCAGTCTCGGCGAGTTTCTGTTGCCCCTTGCCCCCGAAACGTTCCGGCATGTCGTCGATGCACGCCAACTGTTCGCGTTGGAGCAGCCCATCGGGATCGCCGGACTCTGCTACGTCAAGCCCGACAGCAAGCACGTCGACGACGTTCCCCGATGGGAGCTGGGCGGGCTCTACCTCGCTGACACCATGCGTGGGCTGGGCCTCGGCGTGGCGCTGAGCATGGTCGCGATCGCCGCCGTCACCCACGCGGATCCTAAACCGATCATGGCCTACGTTCATCAGGATCACCGCGATCCGCTGGGTCTGGCCATCCATCGTCTCGGGTTCGTCCCCACCAGGCAGACGATCCGCCTCGGTCCCGACGAGGCGCGCGGCTTTCTACGCCGTGACGCTGCCGGGTTCGCGGTCGCCGATGTTCTTCGCCTGCCCGAGGCCGCATTGACTCGCGTCGCTGATTGGCTGGAGGGCTTCGACGGCAGCGTCGCTGGGCGCGACGCTCATACCTCACTTCGACTCGCTGATGGGCTGTTCCCTTCCGGCTTGAGCGAGATCGCATCCGACCTGCGCCGAACGGCAACAGCCGAACCCGACGGCTGACCACCGCGTCGCGGGTCATGGATCTCCATCGCTCGATCCCGGCGAGGAGGACACGGGTGACGTCCTTGTTCACTCCTGGGCTCCGATGGGGTGGCGCGATACTCCTCCCTGGAGGAGCGTCGTATCTGCTCCACGTTCCGCCGATCTCGGTGAGGAGGCGGGTGGTGGTCTCGTCGTGGTGGCCAAGGGCGTCGGTGCGGATAGGCCGTCCGGCTGGCCCGGGCCGGTGGCCGAGCTCGGCGGGCATGCGTGACCGGGCGGCCCTCGAACACGACACGGCGTACCAGCAAACATCTGCCATGAAACGTCAGCAGGGCGTTAGCGCGGCCCATCAAGACCTCCATGCGTTGGCGAAGTCAGCAACTCCACTACGACCGGGGGTCTTCTTCTTGATCAACTACCTACGCCACGTATCACCAAGATCTCGGCCAAGTACATCTAGCGCGGGGTGCACAGCCGCCGGGCGGCCTCCACGATGGCGGCGCGGTGGGCGGCGAGGCGCTCTGGGGAGTACGGATCGCCACCGCCCGCGGCGGTGAGCAGATCGACCGGGCTGATCAGCCAGCTCTGGGCGAGCCCGATGACCAGGACGAGCAGGTCGGTCGCCGGCAGGTTGCCGGTCGCCTCGCTTGGTCCGCCGCGGGTCATGGCCTCGATCTTTTGGGCGTAGACTTCGGCCGCGTCGGGCCCGGCGGACGGGCGCTGGAGGTGGCGCCACAGGTGCATGCGCAAGGCCTGTGGCTGGCCCACCATGTAGTCGAACATCCGGCCGGCGTACCCCGGCAGGTCGTCCTCGGTCAGCGGGACGGCCTCGATCAGCTCGGTGATCACTCGGTGGAGGGCGGCGGTGAACAAGCCCTCTTTGTCGCCGAAGTAGACGTATATGGAGCGCTTGTTGGCGTCGGCCGCCTCGGCGATCCGCTCGATGCGCGCGCCGGAGAGTCCGTACACGGTGAACTCGTTGATCGCCGCGTTCAGGATCCGGGCCCGCGTCGCCGCGGAGTCGTAGGGCATGGTCACAGCCTAAGGTAGATAACCGGTTGTTGACAAAAAGGCATGCCTGTGGCTTCATTGGTAAACAACCGGTTATCTACCTCGACCTCTCGTTAAAGGACTCTGAGTTGACCATCACCCCGACCGCCGGGACCGCCTTCGTCACCGAGCGTGAGCTGTTCATCGGCAACAAGTGGCGGCCCGGTTCCACCGGTCAGCGCCTCACTGTGATCGACCCCGCCACCGAGCAGCCGGTGGGCTCTGCCGCCGCCGCCTCGGCCGCCGACATCGACGCCGGGGTGGCGGCGGCGCGGGCCGCCTTCGACCACGGCCCGTGGCCCCGCATGTCCATCCAGGAGCGCGCCGCCGTGCTCGTCCGGTTCGCCGAGGAACTGGAGAAGGACGCCGAGGCGGTGACTGAGCTGCTGGTTGCCGAGACCGGGCTCATTCTGGGGCAGAGCAGGGGCGGGGCGCTGACGATGCCCGCCATGCTGCGCTACTACGCCGGCCTGGCCAACACCTTCCCGCTGGTGGAGAAGCGCGTCGGCGTCACCGGCGTCACCGCGCGCATCGAGAAGCGGCCGGTGGGCGTGGTGGCGGCGATCGTGCCGTGGAACGCCCCGCTGGCATTGGCGGCCTTCAAGTTGCCACAAGCCCTGCTCGCCGGCTGTACCGTGATCATGAAGCCCTCGGAGGACACCCCGCTCAGCGCCGGCTACTTCGCCGACGCCGCCCTGCGGGCAGGTTTGCCCGCAGGGGTGCTCAACATCCTCCCTGCCCTGCCGACCGAGAGCGACCTCCTGGTCCGGCACCCCGGCATCGACAAGATCACCTTTACGGGCAGCACCACGGTCGGCCGCGCCATCGCCACCTCGGCTGCGGACACCCTTAAGCAACTCACCCTGGAGCTGGGCGGGAAGTCCCCGGCGGTGGTGCTCGACGACGCCTCGCTACAGCGGGTCGTCGACACCATGGTGCCCGGCGTTACCAGCAACAACGGCGAGGTCTGCACCAACCCCAGCCGCCTGATTGTGCCCGAGCACCGCAAGGACGAGATCGTCGGCGCGCTGGCGGAGGCGTTCGCCGCCCTCGTTGTCGGCGACCCCCGTGACCCGAAAACCGATGTCGGCCCGATGATCACCCGTAGGCACTACGAGCGGGTTATGGGTTACCTCGCCTCCGCGACCGAGGAAGGCGGCCGCTTCGCCGTTGGCGGCGGCCGGCCGCCCGGTCTGGATACCGGCTTCTATATCGCTCCCACGATCATCACCGACGTCTCGCCCGGGGCCCGGGTGGCCCAGGAGGAGATCTTCGGCCCCGTGCTGACCGTACTCACCTACCGCGACGAGGAGGAGGCCGTCCGCATCGCCAACGGCACGGAGTTCGGCCTGTCCGGCGCGGTGTACAGCGAGGACTTCGACCACGCCCTGCAGACGGCCCGCAAGATCAATAGCGGCACGGTGAACATCAACAACAGCATCACGATCGACATCGGCGTGCCCTTCGGCGGTGTCAAGCAGTCGGGCTACGGCCGCGAACTCGGCCCTGAAGGGCTCGGCGCCTTCCTGAACACCCACGTCATATTCCTCGACGGCGAACCTCTACGCACCCTCTGAGTAGGAGGCGTAAGGCGCGGCGGTACGACCGCCGCCGGCCATGGAGCGTCCATGGCGCCCGGACGCTCCATGGCTCAACCCTGCCGCGCCGCGACGCTAAGGAGGTGCCTGCTCACTTGCCTTCTGGGCGATCGTCCAGGCGGCGAGCCGGACGCGGGGGTTGAAGCCGAGTTATGTGAGAATCTCACATTGGGACAACTCGCCCGCTGGTGTGGCCCGTGTTACGTGGAGGTGGATTGCTGGATTGTCATGCCACTCGATGAGAGGAAAGTGGCATGGGGACGACGGGGCCACCCGCCGGAGTTCCGGCGCAAGGTGCTGGACCTGCTCGAAGCAGGACGCACGGTGTCCGATCTACCCCGTGACCCGGACATCAGTATCCAGACGATCTACACCTGGCGGCGGCAAGCCCGCATCGACCGTGGCCTGGAGCCCGGCCTGCCCAGCAGCGAGAAGGCCGGGTTAGCCGCTGCCGAACGTCGTATCGCCGAGCTGGAGACCGAACTCCAGGCCATCCAGTGTCGGCGGCCGGGGGGCGTGATGACGACTGCACACCACACCATCGACGTCGCGGTCAGGGTAGCGCCGTCGTCACCACGTCGACCTTCGGTCGTTCTTGATAGGCCCGATCCTCTCCTGCGGCGAGCACGGTGGCGCAGCCCTCACGCATCCACTTCGCCACCTCGGCATAACGCCCGTCCCCGATCTCACCACCCATCGCGGCATGGCATGGCCCACCATGAGCGGCACCTCTCGGAGCGCCGCTTCCCTGGCGGCCCCGCTGACCACCTCGAGCCCGGCCTGCGATCCATCGACTCACACAATGATCATGTCGGACCTCCTGAGCTCCACTGGAAAGGCCGCTTTCAGGATCGAGCGGCGCCCGCCGAGCGGAAACTCGGCGCTGCCCGGCGCATTGGTTACTCTGCGGCGCGTCGCGGAGTGGCGGCCATCTGGGTCAAGCTTTGACTGGGAAAGGCAAAGCCTTCTAGGCCAGGCCGTTGTGGCCTGCCGTACGGCGCTGTGGTCTGCAAAGAGTGGAATGTGAACGAGACAAGGGGCGTGGTCATCGGCTATGACGGCTCCGACTACTCGATGCAGGCGCTGGACTGGGCCATTGACGAGGCCGAGCTGCGAAAACTTCCCCTCACCGTCTGCCACGCGTGGCAGTGGCCGTATGGCAACGGGGATCAGGCGGCCCGTGACTCGCTGCGCCACGCGGCCGAGCACGTGCTGTGGCACGGCGCCGACTGCGCACGTGCCAGCTCTCCCGGTCTGGACGTGCGGCCTGACCTGTATGAGGGCTCGGCGACCGGGCGCCTGGAGGAGTTGTCGGCCGATGCCGGACTGCTCGTGGTCGGCTCCCGGGGACTGGGCGCTGTGGCCAGGGCGGTGACCGGGTCCGTGGCAGCCCATGCGGCGGCCCACGCGCAGTGCCCGGTCATCGTCGTCCGCGGGAGGGGCTCGCTGCCTCGCAGGCCTCACCAAGGGCCGATCGTGGTGGGTCTGGCGGACGACGGCAAAGCCGACGCGGTGCTCGGCTTCGCCTGCGCGGAAGCGGCCATGCGCGGCCTCCCGGTGCTGGTGGTGCACGCCTGGCACCAGCCTCCGGTTGCGTGGGGAGGTATGACGTTGCCGATACCTGATCCTCTGGCCGTTCGGAACGCGGCCAATAGCTGGATGGCGCAGGCCCTCACGCCGTGGCGGGAAAAGCAGCCGAAGGTCCTGATCGAGGCGCGTACGACGCAGTCACGGGCGAGTGAGGCGCTCGCCGCCGTAACCGACGCGACCCTGGTGGTCGTCGGGAACCCGCACGGACGGTTCGGCTCCGTGCCGGCGGCCATGTTGCGGCATGCGCGCTGTCCGGTCGCGATCGTGCACTAGATGCGCCCTCCCGCCGGCATGATCCGACTCTCGCAGCCCACCTAAGGGCATCCGCTGCCGATACCCGGGAAACGGACATAACGAAATTGCTTGGCGCCACGATGGTGACCTGGTGACCGTGGCCAGCCGCCACGGACACGCGACGCTGCCCGCCCGCATCACGGACGCCGCCGCACCCGGCCAGCTCTTCTGTGCCTTCCACTGCACGGCCAGCCGGGTGAACGCCCTCACCTCTGATCACGCGGACACGGTCACCTCGCGCCGAGTACAAGGTCACCGCCGTACGGTCGGCGCCAGCGCGTCAGGCCGACGCGACAGCGAATCCGATCTCCGGGCGACCCGCCCCGAAGCCCCTGGAAGCGAGGGGCCCTCCAGATGAGGGGTGCGGCGACGGCCCTGCTGGCGCTGGCGTCGTTCGCGGGTGTCCGGTGGCGGATGGACCGGTACCGCCGGTCCCCGTTGATAGGGCGCGCTCGCGTCGAGTCCTGCCAGTTCCCTGGAGATTTGGTCGCCGTGCAGCAGCGTGTAGCCGAGCCGGTTGGCCAGCGTGCTGCCGAGCGTCGACTTCCCGCTCCCAGGTGGGCCACCGACCAGTATCAGCGTGACCGCTCCGGCCTCCAGATGACGCAGCGCGAGCTCGGCCAGCCGCCGTGCCTCCCGCCCGGCGTCCACGTCGCCCCTCGCGCAGGTGATACATCTCCAGCACCTGCGGGTGGAAGGCGGCGCTGCCCCCGTGTGCGGCGGCTCGCAGAAGTCCGGGTCCGTGGGTACGACCTCGCGTGGGTACGCCTCGGCCGGCACGCCGTCCCTGCGGCTGCTTCCGGTAGGCGGCTCCAGCGGATAGCGCTCGGCGAGCGCACCGCGGCGGAGCTGAAAGAGCGTTAGCGTGCCCTCAAGCACGTCACCCTCAGCCCGAGCCGGATAGGCGACATCGCCCGCGCCGCCCTCGTCCTCAACGGCCGGTGGAATATGATCTCCGTTGAGAGAACCTCACTGGCTGGCCTGCTCTTCCTAGGGCTCGGCGGACGAGCCGGCTAGCGCGCCACGCGGTAGCGGAGGTAGACGACTCTCGAGCACGATCTTCACAGCCGCCTGCACAATCCGATCCCGAACAGCGGGGATCGACAACGGGCGATACTGATCCTTCAGCCCCGGCTTCGGGATCAGAACCCTCCGCGCCGGCAACGGCCGATACCGCCGCTCCTGCAGTTCGACAGCCACCTCCTCCAGGAGCCGGTCGACTCCGTACTCCTCGACCTGGGCCACAGTGGTCTTGTCGATGCCCTGTGCGCCGTTATTGGTGCGTACCGCAACCCACGCGCGCTGCAGCACGTCTCTGCGGCAGACCTTGTCGAACAGCGCATGAAGACCTCCGTCCGGGATCAGCCTTGGCCGCCCGGTAAAGCGCATGCTGCAGGGCACGGACCGGATCACGCGGAACCCGCGGCTCCCCTGATCCCTTCCGGCGGGACTAGCCTGACCGGCACTCACCGGGCCCCTCCCTGGACAGTCGCTGCGCATCGACGAAGCAGCGGCCCTTCCCTCACCTCCGGTTGTGTTGTCCGGCCGGCCAATAGCGGTACTACCGCCGCCTCCGACGCCCACCCGGACCCGCCCACTTCCCGGCTCCGACCGCCGCAGGCTTCGCTTCATGCTACGGACCGCATCGTCGCTCCCCCATGAACAGGGCCTATGACGCTGGGCTTCGACCCCGCCCGTTTCCAGACGAAGCCGCCAGCCTGCTACCGGGCCTCCTGGTAGCTACCCGGACCGGACTTCCACCGGCAAGCGACGACGAGCTTACGAACAGCAAGATCCACCGCTATGTCACGGCTCACCTCCTGTTCTGCTGGGCGCACGAGAAAACCTCAGTGCGCTCAGGACGCGGGAGCCAACGACGAGCGTGGCGCCGCTGGAGAGCTCGACGAGGCGCTGGGCGGCGGGGCCTTTTCTACAGGTCGGGTCTCGACGCGAACACCCGAGCTGCTGGCGCGGGCGGCGCCCTGCCACACCACGTGCTCCGCCGCCCTGCGCAGATGTGCCTTGGCCTCCTCCTCCGGTTCGCGGTAGGGCAGGCGTGGGAAACAATCAGGGGCATCGCCTGAGAGACGTTGGTCCCTACCCGCTTCGCACCCGCTTGGCTCGCCGGGCTTTGTGGGCGGCGTCGGCCAGGATCATGGCGGGGATCGCGAATGCGGCCAGCGCCCAGCCGATCGGCGGCGGGAACGAGCCGCCGAGCACCCCGGCGAGGGGCTGCAGACCGAGGAAGAGCAGCAGCATGACCGCCTCGAAGGCGAGCGCGCCGAGCAGGAGCGGGTTGGTGCGCCAGCGCAGCCGTCCGATCCACCGGGATTCGCTGCGGCAGGCGAAGGCGTTGGCGAACTGGCCGAGCACGACGGCGGCGAAGGCCGTCCCCGATGCGGCGGCCAGGAGAGCGGGACTCGGGACGGTGCCGACCTGCCAGCCGCCCAGCAGGAGAACGGCGACGAAGGCGCCCATCTCGGCCAGTGCCTGGGCAGGGCCGAGGACACCGAAGACGCGGACCAGCAGGCGGCGGTCGACGAGGTTGCCGGTGCGTGCCGGGCCCTGCATCGTGCGGGGGTTGGCGGGTTCGGCGCCGAGGGCGAGGGCGGGCAGGAGGTCGGTGCCGATGTCGAGGGCGAGCACCTGCAGCACGCTCAGCGCGAGCGGGACGGTGCCGCCCGACAGCGCCCAGACGGCGAACGGGGTGAGCTCGGCGACGTTGTCGGTCAGGTGGTAGGTGAGGAAGCGGCGGATGTTGGCGTAGGTGGCGCGGCCCAGTTCGACCGCGGTGACGATGGTGGCGAAGTGGTCGTCGAGCAGCACCAGGTCGGCGGCTTCTCGGGCGACGTCGGTGCCGGAGGCGCCCATGGCGATGCCGATGTCGGCCTCGCGCAGCGCGGGGCCGTCGTTGACGCCGTCGCCGGTCATCGCCACGACGTGGCCGCGCGAGCGCAGGGCGCGGGCGATGCGCAGCTTGTCCTCGGGCGTCACGCGGGCGACGACCACACCGTCGCGGTCGAGCAGCTCGCCCAGCGCCGCGTCGTCACCGGGCAACTCGGCGCCGGTGACAATCAGTTCGTCCTGGCCGAGCAGGCCCACCTCCTCAGCGATAGCGCGGGCGGTGCCGGGGTGATCGCCGGTGACCATGGCGAGCTTGACCCCGGCGATCCGGCACTTCCAGATGGCTTCGGCCACGTCGTCCCGGGGTGGGTCGTACAGCCCGATCAGACCGAGCAAGGTCAGATCGCGTTCCTCTGTCCCGTCCGCCCGGGCGACAGCCAGCACTCGCAGCCCTTGCGCGCTCATCCGGGCCAGTGCTTCCTCCACACCCGGTACGTCGCCGCAGAGCGGGAGCACGGTGTCCGGCGCGCCCTTGAGGTGCAAGCGGCCGTCGGCCACGACGGAGGCGCGGCGCCTGACCGGGTCGAAAGGGAAGCGCCGGGTGATCTCGCCCGACAGGTCGGCGCCGAGCCTCAGCGCCTCCACGTGTAAGGCGACCTCCATCGGGTCGCCGACCGGTTTGCCGTCGCTCAGCCGGCCGGTGGAGCTGAGCACGGCCGAGCGCATCACCTCGGCACGCGAATGCGCGGGCGTCCACACGTCGGCGACGGTCATCTCGTTGCGGGTCAGCGTGCCGGTCTTGTCAGTACAGATGAACGTGGCCGAGCCGAGCGTCTCGACCGCCTCCAGGTGGCGGACCAGCGCATTCTTGGCCGCCATGCGTTGCGCTGCACGGGCCAGCGAGAGGGTGACGGTGGGCAGCAGCCCTTCGGGGACCAGGGCCACCGTGACGCCGATGGCGAACAGGAAGCCCTGCCCGGGCTCCATGCCCAGCAGCAGGGCCAGCCCGAAGAACGCCACCCCGACCGCCAGCGCGATCCCGGCGACGATTCTGACCACCTTGCCGAGCTGCACCGCCAGCGGGCTCGGCGGCCGGCTGGCCTCCCGGGTGAGCTTGGCGATCGCGGCCAGCCTGGTGCGCGGGCCGGTGGCGGTCACGACGGCCTCCGCCTGGCCCTCCACCACGAACGTGCCCGCGTGAGCGCGGTCCCCGGTCTCGGGGCGGACCAGGCGGCTCTCCCCGGTCAGCATCGACTCGTTGACGGCGAGCGCGTGCACTGCCGTCAACTCCAGGTCTGCCGAGACACGATCGCCGGCCTCCAGCAGCGCTACGTCGCCGACCACGAGATCGGCCGCGCTGACCAGCAGACGTTTGCCGTCCCGGCGGACCACCGCATTGGCCGGGATGAGCTCGCCCAGCCGCTGGGTGGCCTTGTCGGCACGGTACTCCTGGGCGAAGGCGAACACCCCGTTCAGCAGCACCACGATGACGATCGCCACGGCCAGCTGCGGCATCCCGGCCAGCAGAGCGAGCCCGGACGCGCCCCATAGCAGCAGGGCGAAGAAATGCACCATCTGGCGCAGGAGCAGCATCACCGGAGGGGTACGACGAGCAGCCGGAAGCGTGTTGGGCCCGTCGGCGGCCAGCCGGGTCCGCGCCTCGGCAGCGGTCAGCCCGGGCCTGGCCCGGGACACGGTAGTCATGTCGGCCAGCCTCGCCTTTCCGCGATGCGGCCTGGCAGTGACTTTCGGCCTCCAGGCCGGGACGTCCGGCACTCCTGGCGCGCCGGCCTGCTGGAGTGCTCAGCGTGCCCGTCCAGCCCGAACCGCAACCGCATGATCAACGCCTGGGCGGGTCGCCAGCCCGTTGTCGAGCGAGGCCAGCGATCCTTGATCACCTCAAGGGTGGCGCATCCCTGAGGCCGGCGCAGCGCGATGAGTTTGGTCGGCTCCGTCCCGCCTCCTCGGCCAGTCCACGCTCCGTCGGCGACGTCTCGCCCGTCGGCGGCACCGCTTTCAGCTCGGGTTCCCCACTTCCTTGCGAGGTCCAGCGGGCGCCCGCTCCTGCTCGGAGGTCAGTAGGTCAGCAAGGGAGTGCCGATCCGCGCCAGATGGCGCTCAGCCGATCGCGCGGAGCAGGCTCCGCGTCGGCGTCCAAATACCTCAGCGTGCATGGATTAAGACTTCGGCCTCTTCTGGGATGCTGGATCGTGTGACTAACTTCGGAGGCATGATTCGTGTGTTCCTCCTCGATGACCATGAGGTCGTCCGGCGCGGAGTCGCCGCCCTGCTGGACTCCGAAGACGACATCGAGGTCATCGGAGAGGCGGGGACAGCCGAGTCGGCCATCGCCCGCATCCGCGCGCTCAAGCCCGACGTTGCGGTGCTCGACGTGCGGCTGCCCGACGGCAACGGGATCGACGTGTGCCGGGAGGTCCGCTCCCGGCTACCTGGGCTGGCGTGCCTGATGCTGACCTCGTTCGCAGACGACGACGCCCTGTTCGACGCGGTCATGGCAGGTGCCGCCGGCTACGCGCTCAAGCAGATCCACGGCTCCGACCTGGTCGGAGCCGTGCGCACGGTGGCCTCGGGCCAGTCCCTGCTCGACCCGCAGACCACCGCGGCCATGCTGCAGCGCCTGCGCGACCAGGCCGCCCGAAAAGATCCCCTCGCCGCGCTGTCAGAGCAGGAACGCCACATCCTCGACCTGATCGGCGAAGGCCTGACCAACCGGCAGATCGGCGAACGGCTGTTCCTGGCCGAGAAGACGGTCAAGAACTACGTCTCCAACCTGCTGTCCAAGCTCAACATGCAACGCCGCACCCAGGCCGCCGCCCTGTCCGCCCGCTTGCAGGCCGACAAGCCGGAATGACGACGCCCCCGCTCGCCGTCGCGGCTCACGAACGTGACAGCCTCGCCGCCGCGACAGCCGCCTGGCCGTAGCTGATCCCGCCGTCGTTGACCGGGACCTGCTCGCCGATATACGGCTCGAACCCGGCGGCCGACAGCCGGGCGAGCGCGGCGGTGGCCAGCAACCGGTTCTGGAACACTCCGCCCGACAAGCAGACCTGGGTGACGTCGTGCTCGGCCGCGGCCCGCTCGCACAACAGCACCGTCACGGCGGCGATAGTGGCGTGGAAGGCGGCGGCGATCCGGCCGACCGGCTCACCGTCGGCCTTGGCCTGCAGCAGGTGCCGCAGCGTGGCCACGCCGTCATACACCCACAGCCCACCCTGCCGCTCCAGCCGCCAGGCCAGTGGATCGGCGCCAGGGTAGGCGGTGGCGGCCTGCTCCAAACGCATCGCGGCCTCGCCCTCGAAGCCGTTCACCGCACACAGCCCCAGCAACGCGGCGGCGGCGTCGAACAGGCGACCCGCGCTGGACGCGAACGGACAGTTCACGCCTTGCGCAATCATGCGGCCGATGACGTCAGCATCGGCCAGGTCGGCGGCGAGACCGCTGGGGATGGGGCCTGTGGTGGTCTCGCCGCCGAGCAGGTAACCGAGTGCCATGCGGGCGGGCCGACGTACGGCCGCCGCCCCGCCGGGCATCGGAGCATGAGAGAAGCGGCCCAGCCGCCGATAACCCGTGTAGCCGGCCAGCAGCAGTTCGCCACCCCAGAACGTGCCGTCGTCGCCAAGGCCGAGCCCGTCATAGGCCACGCCCAGGAACGGCGGCTCCAGGTGGTGCTCGGCGGCCACCGCGGCGACGTGCGCGTGGTGGTGCTGCACGGCGGTCCGGCTCGGCCAGCGTCGCGCCAGCCGGGTCGACAGGTAGCCGGGATGCAGGTCGTGCGCCGCGTGCACGGGCTCGATGGCGTGGATGCGGCGAATATGGTCGAGTGCCTGCTCATACGCCTCCAACGTCTGGGCGTCGGACAGATCGCCGATGTGCGGTCCCAGCACCGCCCCATGCCCGTCGGCCAGCGTGAACGTGCTCTTGAGCTGGGCGCCCACCGCCACCAGCGGCGGGCAGGACACCGGGAGGCGCAGCAGGGCGGGCGCCAGTCCGCGGGCGCGGCGGATCGTCGTGGCACTCGGCCCGAACGAACGGATCACCGAGTCGTCGTAGCGGGCCACGATGGGCCGGTCGTGGGTGAGCACGCCGTCCACGTCCAGCTCGGAGACATCGTCGATCAGCATGGGGCTGTCGGCCTGATTGGCGCTGGTCACCACCAAAGGGCGGCGCAGCGCGTCCAGGAGCAGATGGTGCAGCGGCGTGTACGGCAGGAACAGCCCGATGTCCGGCATGCCCTGGCAGACGCCCGGCGACAGCACGCCATGCCGCCGGGGAGCCAGGACGATGGGCGCGGATGGATCCTGGAGCAGGCGGCGGTCGGCCTCCGACAGGTCGGCCAGTGAACCAGCGGTGACCGCGTCGCGCACCATGACCGCCAGTGGCTTGGCGTCGCGCGCCTTGATCTGCCGCAGCCGGGACACGGGCTCGTCGTCGATTGCATCGCAGACGAGCTGGAACCCACCCAGCCCCTTGACCGCCATCACGCCTCCACCAGCGAGGATGTCTACCGCCACCCGCAGGGCCGCCTCCCCCGACAGGCTGGAGAACCACAGCCGAGGCCCGCAGGACGCACATGCGATCGGCTCTGCGTGGAATCGCCGGTTCGCCGGGTCGTGATATTCGGCGGCGCAGGCCGCGCACATCTCGAAGCCGCGCATGGAGGTGCGGGCCCGATCGTACGGCAGGTCCTCAATGATCGTCGCCCGGGGACCGCACGCCGTGCAGTTGATGAAGGGGTAGTGGTAGCGCCGGTTGGCCGGGTCGAACAGCTCGCGCAAACAGTCGGCGCACGTGGCCAGATCCGGCGGGATCTCTCGGGTGGCGCCGGCCACGGCCTTGCTTTCCACGATCTCGAACCCGACGGCCTCCTGATCGAGCGTCCCGGGAGTGACGACCACGTCACGGACAAGGGCCGCCTTGGGTGGCACCTTCTGCAAGCCGGAGACGAACTCCTCCAGGCGGGCCGGCGTCCCGCTCGCAGAGATCACGACGTGCCCACCCGCGTTTCTGACGTGCCCGCGAATCCCGACGGCGGTCGCCAGCCGGTGGACGAACGGCCGGAAGCCGACGCCCTGCACGGTTCCGTGTACCTCGATCCGCCATGCGGCATCCATCGTCTGCTCCTACAGCAGCGGGGGAAGGATGAGCAGGTCGTCCTTGTCGCAAGCCACCTCACAGATCACGTCGACGACGCCCTCGACGGCGCGCACCGCCTCCGCCACAGCGATGGCCTGGGATCTCCACTGCACGCGGCCGCCGAGCTTCACCACACCCTGGTCGATCTCGATGGAGAACGCCTCGGGGTCCGGGAGCACCGCTCGGACGTCCGCTTCCAGCTCCGCGGCCGGACGGGTGAAGACCCGCAGCACGTCGCGCTGGTGCAGCGTACCGATGATCCGTCCGGTCACCGGGTCGATTACGGGCAGTTGCTTAATGCGCTCTTGGTGCATCAGCCGGGCCGCATCGCGCACGCGGGTGCCCGGCGTGACCGTGATCGCCGGAGAGGTCATCAACTGAGCGGCCGTCACCGCCGCGGCCTTCCGGTGGTCGTGCCGCTGCCTGCGCGACTCGAACATCGACACGCTGTGCCGTACCGCGTCGATCTCCTTGAGCAGCAGGTCATCCTCGGACACCACGCCCACGGGACGCCGGTCGGCGTCCACCACGGTGACCGCGCCCACCGCGTACCGCTCCATCGCGGTCACGATGTCGGCGAACGACGCGTCCTGTAGCACGGCGATTGCCACCCGGCCCATGACGTCCTTGACTTCGATCGACATGGCATGCCTCCTCACTTCCATCTCCACGCTCCTCCTCGGCGGACTCACCGTGCAGCAGCGAAGGTCCCGCGTGCGGAAGCCCAAGGTCCTCTGCGTGGACCACCGCGACCGGGCAGGGGGCGTGGTCGTCCACGGGGTGCGCGGAGACGACGTCCTCGATGACCGTCACCTGCGGGTACTCCTTGCCGGCGACCTCCACCCGGACGCGGACGACCTGGTGCTGCGCCGCGCGGGCCTCGTCCATGTCGTAGGCGGCCTCCGAAACGCGCCGGCGCACCCAGTCCGCGGCTGCCGGCCACCAGCTCAGCGGCGTCTTTCGCCTGTTCTCGCAGGACCATGCCCGGCGCGCCCTCCGCATCCTGCGTGGTGACCTCGACCCTGGGCTGGCGTTCGTGGACCAACGCTTCCGCCTCGCACAGGATCCTGCGCCCCTCGCGCAGGCTCGCGATCACGCGTCCCAGGTGACCAGGAGGCTCTTCACCCCGTAGATGTCGGCGGTCTCCGGGCGCAGGGTGACCTCTTCGGCGGGTACGGCCAGGCGCAGTGTGGGGAATCGGTGGAGGAGTGCGGGGAAGGCGACGCGCATCTCGACCCGGGCGAGCTGCTGGCCCAGGCACTGGTGGACGCCATGGCTGAAGGCCAGGTGGCCGCCGTCCTGCCGGTGGAGGTCGAGCGTGGAGGGGTTGGGGAAGCGCTCGGGGTCGCGGTTGGCGGTGTTGAGGGACAGGATGACGGTCGTGCCGGCCTTGATGGTGTGGCCGCCCAGCTCGATGTCCTCCAGCGCGACCCGGTGGAACTGCTTGGCGACGCTCAGGTACCGCAGCAGCTCCTCCACGGCCTGGTCGGTGAGCGTGGGCCTGGCGCGTAGCGCGGCGAGCTGCGCGGGGTTCTGCAGCAGGGCGAAGGTGCCAAGGGCCAGCATGTTCGCGGTGGTGTCGAACCCGGCCGCCAGCAGGATCAGGGCCATGCCCTTCAGCTCGTCGTCGGTCAGGTCGCTGTCGGTGAGTTCGCTGAGTATGTCGTCGGTGGGGTTGGCGCGCTTGGCGGCCACCAGTTCCGCGAGGTACTGCTGGGTCGCGGTGTAGGCGGCGATCAGTTCCTCGTCGCTGGTCTCCCCGCTCATGAACTTGTCTATATTCTCCTGGAAGGAGCCCCGGTCCTCGTACGGCACGCCCAGCAGCTCGCAGATCATGACGGCGGGGATGGGCTTGGCGAAGGCGGTCACCAGGTCCGTCGGCGGCCCGGCCTTCTCCATGGCGTCCAGGTGCTCGGCGGTGATCTGCTCGACGCGCTCGGTGAGCAGCCGCATCCGCCGGACGGTGAACCTGCCCACCAGCGGTTTCCTGTACCGGCTGTGCTGCGGCTCGTCCATGAGCAGGAACTCGCCGGGCGGCGCCGGGGGGACCTCGATGTCGCCGTAGTCAATCAGCGGGTGGTGGCGCATGAGCTCCTTGCGCGCGCTGAACCGCGAGTCGGCCAGGACCGACCGGACCAGGTCGTAGCCGGTGACCAGCCAGCCCTGGTGCCCGCCGGGGAAAGGGAAGCGGCTGATCGGGCCGTGCTCGCGGGCCTCGATCAGCTCCTTGGGCGGGTCGAAGGGACAGCCGGGCTGACGCGCCGTCGGCATCGTCGTCACGGTGTGGAGGGATTCAGCCATGATCTTTCCTTGTCTCGCGATGGGACGTGTTGTGTGGAGCTGGAAGGGTGCGTTGCGAGGGATGGCAGCGAGCCATATGCACTGGCGGGTGTGCGATCGATCGGCGGCGGTGCGGGTCGCCCTGGTTCACGCCATCGGGGGCGACGTCAGTACCTGGTGGGGGATCGACGCCTCCCACGGTTGGAGGCCGTTTGTCACTCGCAGGCGGCGGTAGGTGTTATGGCCAAGCCGTACGCGACGATGAGGATGCCGACGCACCAGGCGAGGGCGATCCTGAGGTCGGTGCCGACGGCCTGCTGGGCGAACAGGTCGCGGATGGCGTTGACGACCCTTGTAGGACTTCTTCAGGCCCCTGCACGTGGATCGCGGGCCCGTCGTCACGGCTCGTCGCCCGTGAAGCGATCGATGGCATTGGTCAGCCGTTCCCGCTCGCGGCTGATCCACTGACCCTCGGGGTGGTTCGGCGAGCTCCACAGGGTCCTCCCCGACGACTTCGCGGATCGGAGTCCCGTTCGCCGCGCTCTGCTACGGAAGGCGCGGCCTCGGGAGGGTGTTCCAGCACCCTCTCGGAGGTCCGTCCCACTGGACGGCGCTTACTCGCAGAAGACCCGCACCTTGGCGTCGGGCTGGTCCACCTCCAGGGTCATCTCATCGAGGTGCTCCACGAGCGCCTGGAGCTGTTCGGGCTTGAGCCGCGTCAGGTCGAACGGCACGCCCGAGTCGTTCAGTTTGGCATTGGCCCGATCCAGGGCCTGCGGCGGGATCAGGGCCGCCAGTTGGACACCTGCCCGCAGCAGCTGCAGCGGCACCCGCACGTTGATCCGCCCCGGCTCGCCGGTCTCATCAAGGGTGTCCACCATCAACCGCAGGTACTTCGCCTTGCCCTTCGGCCGGGCGTCGGGACTCGACGCCGCCGGCGGCTGGTCCCGTTCGAGCGCGGCGATGAGCCGCTCCGCCTCCTTCGCGGTGATCTTGCCCTCGGCCAGCATGCCGAGGATGTCCGTGCGCTGTTCGTTCATCGGAACCTCTCCTAGCGGATGGCTACGAGCACACCCGTACGGCCGTGCTCGATGTCGAATCGGGTGCCGGGCAACGCGGAGACGATGCGCCAGCCGGTGCCGAGTGCCCGCATCACACTGACGCGGTACACGAGGCAGGCGACGGCCGCCGCGAGTGCGGCCAGGACCACGACCGGTGAGAGCACGAGCATTATGGGGAATACCGGGACCCAGGTCCGGATGGGGCGACGGTCCGGGCGATTGACCCGTACGGTCACCAACTGCGGCATCACGTCCGGCCCTCCAGTTCGGACAACGCCTGCTGTGCGGTGATCTCGCCGCGGCGCAACCTATCGATGACGTCGGTCCGCGACGGCGCCGGATCGGTCTCGACGAAGTCGAGCATCTGCGTGATCCGCTTCAGTCGTGCTTTGATCGTCGGGTAGCTCACCCCGAAGATCCGTTCCATCTCCTTGATGGAACCGTGGCACCGCACGAACGCCGTGACGAAGACCTGATCCTCGATGCTGAGCTGAGCCAGCTGCGGTAGCTCGAACTCGCCCTCGATCGCGACGCCACCGCCCGCCAGGCGCACCCGCTCAACGACGAACGGCTGGCCCCGGGTCAGGTTCGTGAGTTCCTGCCAGTCCATCGCCTGATCTGTCATACCTTAAGTGATACCCGGCAAGTTCTTAAATTTCAAGATGATGATCTTAATTTTCTTAATCTCGCGTGTGGCATTGATCTGCCCCGCCCGAGTGCCGCTACGGAGCCCGAGGGACACAGGCCGGCGCACGAGTTTGGGGTGCCGCAGTTCGTCGGCACGGCGGCGCTCAACCTGCGCCGCAATGCCTACCTGGGACGCCGGGACACCACCACGCCGCCGTCCGCCCCGGCTCGTGCGCATCCCGGGCACCGTGCGGGCTGTTCGCCCTGGCGACGATCTCGCGACGGATGCCGTTTCCGTGCCCGCGCTCTTCCGCGGTCGCGTTCAAGGTCGGTGATGAACGTCGCCATGCCATGACCTCGCCGTCGGCGGAGCGCACCGCCTCCACGGCATGCGCGAGCGCGTGACGGCCGCCGGTGACCGACCCTGGACAGGGCAGGGTCAGAGGTCAGCCGGGCGGCCCGCACAGGCCGGGCGGCGGGTCAGGCGTCGATGTGGTCGCGGTCCACCTCGGCGGCACTGTTGACGATGAACTCGCGGCGCGGCGCCACCTCGCTGCCCATGAGCAGGTTGAAGATGCTCTCCGCTCCCTCCGCGTCCTCGATGCGGACGCGGCGCAGCATGCGGTGCCGGGGATCCATGGTGGTCTCGGCCAACTGGTCGGCGTCCATCTCGCCCAGGCCCTTGTAGCGCTGCACCGGGTCCTTCCAGCGCTTGCCGCGGCGCTCCAGGTCGCGCAGCACTCTCTGGAGCTCGGCGTCGGAGTAGCAGTAGATGTACTTCTCCTTGCCCCGGCCCGGGTTGGTGAGCTCGATCCGGTGCAGCGGCGGGACGGCCGCGAACACGCGCCCGGCCTCGACCATGGGGCGCATGTAGCGGTGGAACAGCGTTAACAGCAGGCAGCGGATGTGGGCGCCGTCGACGTCGGCGTCGGCCATGAGGATGACCTTGCCGTAGCGGGCCGCGTCGATGTCGAAGGAACGCCCGGACCCGGCGCCGACCACCTGGATGATGGCGGCGCACTCGGCGTTCTTGAGCATGTCGCTCATCGACGCCTTCTGGACGTTGAGGATCTTGCCACGGATCGGCAGCAGCGCCTGGAACTCCGAGTCGCGGGCCAGCTTGGCCGTGCCGAGCGCGGAGTCGCCCTCGACGATGAACAGCTCGCTGCGGTCGACGTCGTCGCTGCGGCAGTCGACGAGCTTGGCCGGGAGCGCGGAGTTTTCCAGGGCGCTCTTGCGGCGCTGGTTGTCGCGGTGCTCGCGGGCCGCGATGCGGGCCTTGGCCGCGGCGACGATCTTCTCCAGAACGGCGCGGAGGGGCTGCTTGAAGCCGCGCGGCGGGTTGGCGAACAGCTCCTTGAGCTCGCGGCTCACGACATGGGAGACGATGCGGGTGGCGGCGGAGGTGCCGAGCACCTCCTTGGTCTGCCCCTCGAACTGCGGCTCGGGCACCCGCACCGTAACGACGCCGGTGAGGCCCTCGTGGATGTCCTCCTTGGTGACCGGGTCGTCGCCGTTCTTGAGCAGCCGGGTCTCGCGCAGCTGCTCGTTGACGGTGCGGACCAGGCCGCGCTCGAACCCGGTGAGGTGGGTGCCGCCCTTGGGGGTGGAGATGACGTTGACGAACGAGCGGACCGTCGACTCGTAGCCCTTGCCCCAGCGCACGGCCACGTCGACGGTGAGCTCGCGCTGCACCTCGGTGGGCGTCATGTGGCCCTGGTCGTCGAGGATGGGGACGGTCTCGTGGAAGTGGCCGACGCCCTGCAGGCGCAGCACCTCGCAGACGGCCTCGTCACGGGCCAGGAACTCGGTGAACTCGGAGATGCCGCCGTCGAAGCGGAACTCCTCCGCGATGCGCTCCTCGTGCCTGCTGTCGATCACAGCCAGGGTCAGGCCGGGCACCAGGAAGGCGGTCTGGCGGAGCCTGACGTGGATCTCGTCGAGCGACACCTCGGCGTCGGGCAGGAAGATCTGCGTGTCGGCCCAGAAGCGGACGCGGGTGCCGGTGACCTTCCTGGCCAGCTTGCCGCCGTCGCGCAGCCCGGACTTCTTCCTGAACTTCGCGGCCGGCCCCTCGCCGTCGAACACGCCCGGCACCCCGCGCCGGAAGCTGATCTCGTGGATCCGCCCGTCGCGGTCGACCTCGACGTCGAGGCGCGCCGACAGGGCGTTGACCACGGACGCGCCGACGCCGTGCAGGCCACCGGAGGCGCCGTAGGAGCCGCCGCCGAACTTGCCGCCCGCGTGCAGCTTGGTGTAGACGAGCTCGACCCCGGCCAGACCGCTCTTGGGCTCGACGTCGACCGGGATGCCCCGGCCGTTGTCGCGCACCTCGATGGAACCGTCGGAGTAGAGCTCGACCTCGATGCGGTCGCAGTGACCCGCCAGCGCCTCGTCGACGCCGTTGTCCACGATCTCCCAGAGGCAGTGCATGAGCCCGCGGCTGTCGGTGGACCCGATGTACATGCCAGGGCGCTTGCGGACCGCCTCCAGGCCCTCAAGCACCGACAGGTGGCGGGCCGTGTAACCCGCCGCCTCCACTAGCGTCACTCCAGCTCCTCTGGTCTAGCATCGAACACCAGTGCGTAGCTTACCGTTGTTCCCCCGAGCACGCGTACAAGCTTGCCATGTCGACACGTTTGCCGTTACCAAGCGGCTGATCGTCATTACTTTCGGACACATTCCGCTCTCGGCGTAGCGAGGCGGCGGTTGGGAACGTCCACGTCCGGTTAGATGTTGTCTCAAGTGACTGACGCCAGATCCTCGCTCCGGCGGGGGTGACCCGAAAGGCGATACGTGACTGGAGCTCTCGCCCCCGTTAAGCCGCTGACGGCCCTCGACCGTTGCGACCGTTGCGGCGCCCAGGCATACATTCGCGCGACCCTGCCCGTGGGCGGGGAGCTGCTGTTCTGCGCCCACCACGGGCGTCAGCACATCGCGGCGCTGCGCGAAAAGGGCGCCGACATCCTGGACGAGTCGGCTCGACTCAGTGAAACCCCGGCAATAGCCCGCAACGACGAGCGCTGACCCGCGCTCGCCGTGATGAGATAACCACATATCGCGTTGACGCGGAACGGCGGTCCCGGCACGCCCGGGGTCGCCGTTCCGCGTCTTGAGCACGGCTCGGCGGACCACCGCCACGGATCCCGTCAGCGCCGCCGGGCCGGCGTCCCGGCAGCCCCCGGTACGTGAACGGTCCGTCCCGGCCACCAAGAACGCGCGTCGGAAGCGGACGCGGAGCCCGCCGACGGGCGCCCGCGTTCGAGACGCCGACGGGCCGCGGACCGCCACAGAAAGCCCGCCGGGACAAGGGCGACAGTTGCGGGGCGGCAGCGCGGGGCGGCAGTGCGCGGGTGCGGGGCGGCAGTGCGGGGCGGCTGGACGGCCACGAGGCCCAGCCCACGGAGGACATGCGGACGAGCTCCGAAGGCCCGCCGGGGCGGCCCGTGGAAAGGCTTCATCGCACCCGGTAGTGGTAGCCGCTCGTCATCTCGAAGCCTTCCGCCCGGTACAGCGCCTGGGCGGTCTCGTTCGGTGCGGTGGTGCAGAGGTACGCCGAGCCCCACCCGCCTCCGCGCAACAGGGCTCGCAGGACGCTGCGGCCGAGGCCCCGGCGGCGAGCCCGCGGCAGCGTCGCCATGCAGTAGATCCCGAGCGTGTCTCCCTGGGGCACGGCCCGCCCGACGGCGAGCGGCACGCCGTCCTCCTCGACCGCCGCGTACCAGGCGGGCACCCCGGCGCAGATGCGCTCGGCCGCGTCCAGACCGGCTCCGTAGCGCCCGTCGACGGCCCACCACGTCTCCAGCCACGCCTGCCAGGGATGTCCCTCGACGCGTACCTCGTGCTCGGGCTCCGGCGCGCCTCCCGACCTCACCATGAGGACGGTCGGATCGACCAGCTCGTAGCCCCTGCCCGCCAGTTCTCGATCGAGCTCCGGGGTGGTTCCGGGCCCCATCGAGAAGACGCAGCGCTGCCCCCGGGAGGCGTAGAAGTCCTCGGCCACGCCGATCGCCGTGCCGAGGTCGCCGGGCTCGCCGAGCGGCAGCACCGAGTTGGCCCGCTTGGTCACTCCCCCGGCGTACCTGAGGATCCATCCGTCGTACGGCTGCTGCTCGTACGCGGGCCAGGCCTCGTGAAGGAGAAGGTGGAAATCCACCCACGCACCCTATCCGCCCGCTTTGCGCACCCGGCATGGGGCACGCGCCGCACGCCCCCCGGCCGCGGCCGGGCCCCCCTGGCCCCAACGACTTCCAGACGAGCTCACCCACCCTCAGCAGCCGCCTGACCGGCGGAACCCCCCTCGTCGACCCTCCCGAGGGAACGCGGGGCGAACGGCTCCGGCCTCTCGGCCAGGCCGCCCGGGAGCCTGGGAGAATGGCGTCGTGCTGATCCTGTTGCCGCCCTCCGAGGGCAAGGCCGCGGAGGGCAGTGGCCCTCCCCTGGGCGAGCTCTCCTTCCCGGCCCTCGACAAGCCCCGCAGGCGGGTGGCCACCGCGCTCACGAGGGCGTCCAGACGGCGCGACGCGCTCGGTGTTCTCGGCCTGACGCCCGGCCTGGCAGGCGAGCTGGCCAAGAACCAGACGCTCATGACGGCCGCCACCCTCCCCGCGGCCGACCTCTACACCGGAGTCCTCTACGACAACCTGGGCCTCGGTTCCCTCGACGGCGACGCGCGGACCCGGGCCGAGGAGTCGGTGCTGATCTTCTCGGGCCTGTGGGGCGTGCTGAGGATCACCGATCGGGTGCCGCCCTACCGGCTGTCCATGGGGGTCAGCCTGCCGCCGCTGGGCGGGCTGGCCGCGTTCTGGCGTCCGCTGGTGACCAGGCAGCTCGATCCGCTGCCCGGCCTGGTGGTGGACCTGCGCTCGGCCACGTACGCGGGCGCCTGGCAGCCGGGAGACCGGTCGGTGGCGGTGCGCGTCTTCAAGGACGGCAAAGTGGTCAGCCACATGGCCAAGGCGACCCGGGGCGAGGTCGCCCGAGCCCTCCTGGAGTCCGGCGGCGACCCGGCCTCCCCCGCCGAGCTGGCCAAGACCCTGGACGCCCTCGGCTACGCCGTCGAGCTGACCGCCCCCGTCCGTGCCACCCGCCCGTGGACCCTCGACGTACGGCTGTGAGAATCACGTGCTTGTACGGCAAGGCCGAGCAAGGCCCACCCGCCGACCATGGCCGGGCGCCTCCAGGGAGACGGCCGCTGACCCGCACATGGCGGGCCGCCGTGACGGCGTGTCGTTGGCCGGGGCCAGGGCAGGACCGGGCGCCGCACGGGTCGCGCCGCCCACCGCCGCACGCGAACCCGCCGACCCGGCGCCGAAGTGGGCCAGGCAGGATCGAGCCCGAAAGGCACCCGAGACCGGTGCCAGGTAGAGGCGCGAGCCCGAACCAGACCCACGACACCGTGACACGCCTGCGCCCTGCTAGGCCGTGACACCTGCGCCCACGACACCGTGACACACCTGAGCCCCGCGACGCCGTGACACGCCGTGACACGCCGTGACACGCCTGAGCCCCGCACTGGTGGACAGTGCGGGGCTCGGGTGTGCCGGTCAGTCGAGGTAGTCGCGCAGGACCTGGGACCGGGACGGGTGGCGGAGCTTGGACATCGTCTTCGACTCGATCTGCCGGATGCGCTCCCGCGTCACCCCGTAGACCTTGCCGATCTCGTCCAGTGTCTTCGGCTGCCCGTCCGTGAGGCCGAACCGCATCGACACGACGCCCGCCTCGCGCTCCGACAGCGTGTCGAGAACGGAGTGCAGCTGCTCCTGCAGCAGCGTGAAGCTGACGGCGTCGGCCGGGACGATGGCCTCGGAGTCCTCGATGAGGTCGCCGAACTCGCTGTCGCCCTCCTCACCCAGCGGGGTGTGCAGCGAGATGGGCTCGCGGCCGTACTTCTGGACCTCGACGACCTTCTCGGGCGTCATGTCCAGCTCGCGGGCCAGCTCTTCGGGCGTGGGCTCGCGGCCGAGGTCCTGCAGCATCTGCCGCTGGACCCGGGCCAGCTTGTTGATCACTTCGACCATGTGGACCGGGATGCGGATGGTGCGCGCCTGGTCGGCCATGGCGCGGGTGATCGCCTGCCGGATCCACCACGTGGCGTAGGTGGAGAACTTGTAGCCCTTGGTGTAGTCGAACTTCTCGACCGCGCGGATCAGGCCGAGGTTGCCCTCCTGGATCAGGTCCAGGAACAGCATCCCGCGGCCGGTGTAGCGCTTGGCCAGCGAGACCACGAGGCGGAGGTTGGCCTCCAGCAGGTGGTTCTTGGCCCGGCGGCCGTCTTCGGCGATCCATTCGAGCTCGGCCCTGACGTCGACCGGCAGGCCCTCGGACTCGCCGCCGCCGAGCTGCTCCTCGGCGAACAGGCCGGCCTCGATGCGCTTGGCCAGCTCGACCTCCTGCTCGGCGTTGAGCAGGGGGACCTTGCCGATCTGCTTGAGGTAGTCCTTGACCGGGTCGGCGGTGGCGCCGGCCGCCGCGACCTGGGCGACGGGGGCGTCATCGTCGTCGTCGGACAGGATGAGGACTTCGTCCTCGTTCTTCTCGGTGGCGACCGTGGCGGCCACGTCGGCGGCCTTCGGGTCGTCCTCGGTGTCGTCGTCGCCCTCGGGCTCGGCGTCGCCCTCGGCGACGATCTCCTCGTCGTCGACCTCGATGTCCTCGAGGTCCTCGAGCTCCACGTCGCCGTCGAGCTCGATGTCCTCGTCGTCGTCGGCGTCCTCGGACTTCGGCTTGGTCTCGGCAGGCCCAGCGGTCTCGGGCTGGGCCTTCTTGGCGGGCGGCGCCGCCTTCTTGGCCGCCGGGGCGGCCTTCTTGGCGGGAGCCGGCTTCTTGGCCGCCGGCTCGGCTTCGGCGGCGCCCACGACCGCGGTCACGGTCTCGGGCTGCTGCTCCTTGGCGGCCGCTGCGGCCTTGGTCTTGACGGGGGCAGCGGTGCGACGCTTTGCTGGACCACGAGACTTCTTAGGCGCAGCCGAATCCGCGGCGGTCACCACCACGGTCACGCCCTCCTTGCTGAGGTTCCGCAAGAACGCGGCGGCGTGCGACATGGGGATGTCCGCCTCCTCGAAGGCCTGGCGGACATCCTCGGACTCGAGGAAACCCTGCGAGCGCCCACGCTCGAGCAGTCGCTGAATGACGGGCTCGTTCAGCTCTTGTGGCTTCGAGCGAGTCGAACTTGCAGGCGACACGAACACCTCTCGAACGAACGCGTGGCGACAATGGACCCAGATGCCCGCTGGGGGGCTGTTGCCTCTCTCGGAGATCGGTGAGGCCGCGCGGACCGCGACGGACCTGCCCAGCATTGTGGCATGACCTCGCACTCCATACGGCCACCTCCCGGCGGTTGACCTCCACCCTAGGCCGACCCAGACAGTAGTGCGTACGTAAGCGCGCCACTGATACCCGAAAGCAACCCTTATGACTGTTTCATTCAGTCACTCTTCGTGGCGGGCGGCACATGGATGGCCAGGGCGGTAACGTCATCATCCTGTTCATATCCCGACAACATCCGGTCAACCAGGAAGTCCAGCAACATATGCGGACTACTGACGACCTCTGGCGGCGCTTCGGTCACAACACTGCAAATCTCTGCGAGTCCGGCGTCCAGCCCGCGCTTGCGGTTCTCCACCAGACCGTCGGAGTAGAGCACGGCGGTGTGGCCGGGCGGCACCACGAACCGGAACTGCCGCCGGCTGGTGGGCCAGCCCAGCGGCGTGCCCGGCTGGGCCTCGCACAGCACCGCCGTGCCCTGAGGCGAGACCAGGACGGGCGGCGGATGTCCGGCGAGGGCGAGCGTGCCCTCACCGGTGACGGGTTCGACGACCATGTAGGCCAGGGTGGTGACCTGCTCCTCCTCCTCGGTCGCGTCGAAGACCCGGTCGAGGCCGGTGAGCACGGCCGCGGGCGGCGGGTTGGTCAGCGCCAGCGCCCGCATGGCGTTGCGGATGCGACCCATGCCCGCCGCGGCCTTGACGCCCTTGCCCATGACGTCGCCGACGACGGCCGCGACACGGCCGTCCTGCAGCACGAACGCGTCGTACCAGTCGCCGCCGACCTGCACGTGGCGGCTGCCGGAACGGAAGCGCTGGGCCAGCTCCAGGCCCCTGACCACCGGCAGGCGGTCGGGCAGCAGGCTGCGCTGGAGCGTCTCGGCGGTGCGGTGCTCGCGCTCGAACAGCGTCGCCCGCTCGACGGCCAGCGCGCACTGCCCGGCCAGCGCCTCCAGGAAGACGCCGTCCTCCTGGGAGATCTTCTGCGGCCTGGTGAACGAGAAGCGCAGCGCGCCCAGCGCCCGGCCCGCCGCGAGCAGCGGCAGGCCCACCCAGGCCCGCTCGTCACTCTGCGTGAGGTAGTTGGCCAGCACCTGCTCGTCGCCCCCGGCCTCCAGGAGCTGCGCCTTGAGGCTTTCGGGCGACTCGGCGAACACCGGCCTGCGGCTGTTGACCGCCATGGTCATCACGCTGGTGTGGGAGAGCGGGATCTCCTCGCCGGCCATCCCGGACGCCTCGGGGACGCCCTCGCCGTTGATCAGCTTGAGCGCGGCCCGGTCGGTGTCGAGCAGGGCGACCGCCGAGCGGTCGGCGGCCAGCGCGGTGCGGCCCACGTCGATGATGACCTGGACGACCTGCTCGACCGTGAGCGCCTCGGCCAGTATCGCGGTGGCGCCCTGCAGGCGGGCCGTGCGCAGCGCCGCCGCGCCCAGCTGGTCGGTCAGCCTGCCCCGCATCTCCTCGGCCTCGCGCTGGGGCGTGACGTCGGTGTTGGCCCCGACCCACTCCACCACGCGGCCGTGCCTGATGATCGGCACGGCCCGCACCTCGAAGTGGCGGTAGCCGCTGGCCCGGGTGCGCACGCGGTAGTTCCACTCGAACATGGTGCGGCCGCGCAGCGCCTCCTTCCAGGCCTCCTCGGTCTGCTGGCGCTCCTCCGGATGGACCACGTCGAGCCAGCCGTGCGCGAGGTATTCCTCCAGGCCCTGGCCGGTGATGGCACGCCACTGCGGCGCGTCCTCGACCACCGTGCCGGTGGGCGAGGTGATCCAGACCAGCTGCGACTGCGCCTCGACGAGCGAGCGGTAGCGCTCCTCGCTGCGGCGGAGGTCCTCCTCGGTCTGGCGGCTCTCGGTCACGTCGAGCGCCACCAGCGCGACGGCCCGCAGCTCGCCGCCGTCGTCGTGGACCGGCGAGAACGACAGGGACCAGTGCCGGGTCTCGCCGTCGGGCGTGCGCACCCGCACGCGGTGCTCGGTGACCGGGGCGTCGCTCTCGATGACGCCCTGCACCGCGTGGGTGACGACCTGGCTGAGATCGGCCGTCAGCGCCTCGACCGGCGTGCGGCCGACGAGCCGCTCGGCCGGCACGCCGACGACATCGGTGAACAGGTCGTTGACCCGCTGGAAGCGCCCGTCGGGGTCGAAGAAGGCGAAGGCGAACTGCGCCTCGGACAACAGGCCCTTGAACAGGGCGGAGTCTGAGATGTCCACATCCGACTCCCGGGGACGGGGAACGGAGGTCTCGGCGCTCACGGTCGGCACCTCCGTCGCGTGCCAGGGTCTCCCACGCGGCACATCTCCATAACTGTGTATCGGCGTAGCTCGGCTCCGGGCGACCGGATCCTGCTGTACATCATCGGCGATGGGCATGCGCGGGCGGAAGCCCCGCCAGCCATACCATCAACGCATCCTGTCAAAATCGCTCCACGTTGCGCAGCAAGATCAGGCTACTTGGCCTTCGCCGCCCGCTTGGCCTCCTGTTTGGCGGCTCGCACGCGACTCAGCGTGTCGGCGTCGACCACGTCGGCCACCGACCGGAAGGATCCCTCCTCGCCGTACGGTCCGGCCGCCTCGCGCCACCCCGGCGGCCGGACCTCGAGTTGCTTGCCGAGCAATGCCAAAAATATCTGGGCTTTCTGCTTGCCGTAACCAGGAAGCGCCAGGAGTCGCTTGAGGAGTTCTTTGCCGTCGGCAGCCTCTGCCCAGATGCGCTCGGGCTTGCCGTCGTAGTGTTCGACGAGGTAGGCGGCCAGTTGCTGCACCCGCGCGGCCATCGAGGCGGGGTAGCGGTGCACGGCCGGTTTCTCGCCCAGGAGCGCCGCGAAATCCTCGGGATCGTAGGACGCGATCTCCTCTGCCGTGAGGTCGTGTCCGAGCCGCTGAGAGATGGTGAAAGGCCCGGTGAACGCCCATTCCATCGGGATCTGCTGATCGAGCAGCATGCCGACGAGGAGGGCGAGCGGGCTGCGGCCGAGCAGGTCGTCGGCCTCGCTCCGCTGGGCGAGCTGGATGCGCATGGGAACAGCTTCGCACGAAAGGTGTTGCCGAGAAGCGAACACAGGCGCAGTGGAGGCTTGACACAGGCCCGAGAAAAGATGGAATGAGAGCGCAAGTCGCCCTGCGTCCATTCCTAGGGGTTTGCCCCTGGGCATCCAGAGGAATCTGACACCTATGCTCGCTCTGGCCACACGCTTCCTCAGGGAGCCGGTCAGTCTCAGGCTGGCCGAGGAGTTCCTGACCGTGCCCGTGGACACGATCGACCGCTGTGTAGCCGACGTCTGCGCGTGCGCGCAGCACCTCGGGATCTCGGCGACCCCGGAAATCGTCGAGCGCATCGCTCGCGAGCACCTGCTCGCGATCGTGAACTCCGCCCCGCCGCCCCGTTCTCCCCGATAACATCGGGGTCACCAGGCCGCGTTCTACGCACCGATTGCGCCTGGAATGCGAGAGAGTGAGGGCGTGCGCCGACACCGACGGGATCCCAGGGAGAGCACCCCGCCAGACGATGTGTTCCAGGAGATGGTGCAGGCGGCACGCGAGCTGCTGGCGGTGCGCAGCCCCCTTGACGCCGAGCTGATGGTGTCCGACATGATCGGCGCCTGGTGGGGCCGGCGGGTCAGGGGCGGCGACGTCGAGCAGGTTCTGGGCGAGGGGCTGGTCGACTACGCGGCCAAGGCGGGCACGCCGGCGTCGCTGACGCTGCTGATCTGCCTGGCCTACCTCGGCACGGCGCGCCAGGGCGCCAAGGCGGAGGGCGCGGCGCTGGCGATGATGGAGTCGGGCGTGGCCAGGCCGGGCTGGGCCGACCGGGTGGGCGCGGTCAAGCCGACCGGCTGCTACGTCTCCCGCGACGCCTACGGCGACCAGGACACGGTGATCTGCACGTTCGCCTACCGCTGGGGCGAGGGCGGACCGGCGCGCGGGAGCGCGCCGTCGGTGCAGGGGCAGGAACGGCACGCGCTGGTCATGGTCGTCGACCACAACATGTCGGGCATGGCGCGCGACGCGTGGGTGTCGTCCCAGGTCGACAAGCTGCTCGAGAAGGCCCGTGCCGAGGCGGCCAAGAACCCCATGCTGCTGTTCGAGGAGATCGAGCCGCAGCAGGCCAGGGCGCTGCTGGAGTCGGCGATGAAGGCCACCAGCGAGCCCAAGACCCCGCCGCCCGTCAGCGAGAGCTACAGCTCCTACCACGCCTTCGCCCGCGCCCGCCTGAAAGCTCTGCCGCCGGGCCGCAAGCGCCCGGCGCCGCTGCACATCGAGGCGCCCTACAGTCGCGAGCGGCGCGCCATGCTGGCCGCGGAGTTCCTCGCCTCCGACGCGGCCGAGCACCTTTCCGACCCGTCGGCCGCCTCGCGCTGCGCCGACCACATCATCGACTACGGCTGCGAGCAGGACTTCAGCAGGCCGCTGCGGGTCAGCCCGACCAAGTGCGAGACGTTCCTGCTCGACTGGCTGCCGCGCAAGGTCATGCTGAGCGTGGCCGAGCAGGAGGCCATGCCGCACGTGCTGGCGGCGTGGGTGCGGTTCGCCGCCGCCCGCACCGGGGTGAACGAACGGGGGCTCAAGGCCACGCTGGACGCCGTGTGGGAGGCGATCGGCAAGTTCCCCCAGGCGTACCGCGACCCGACCTCGTTCGGACTCGACCGGCCGCTGCTGGAGCGGCTGCTGCCCGACGGCGACCTGTCGGCGCTGGCCAGGCGGGCCTTCGCGTTCCCGTACCTGCAGGGCGTGCACAACGGCGTCGCCCTCGACACGCTCAACCCGGCCGACGAGGCCGACCGGCGCACGCTGCTGGAGATCGACCATGTCGGCGCGATCGACGAGGAGCACCTGGCCTGGCACGAGGAGATCGCCGCCCGGCTGTGGGAGGGCGACCCGCCGCAGCTGTGGGAGGCGGCGCAGCGGCTGCTCGACCTGGGCCACGACCGTCACGACGTGCTGCACGTGCTCATCGAGATCGCCGAGCGCATCGGTGACGACCCGGACGAGCTGGCCGCCGCGCTGGACGACATCGCCGACATCCCTGACGAGATCTAGAAATCTCATCCGATATCGGTGCGCGCCCACCCGTGGCGAAGCCCGCGTGGTGCCCCAGGCGCCGATCTCGGTCACTGTTCGTCGCGCCGAGGTGGCCGATGGCGAGATGATGGATCCATGGTGATCGACCTCAACGCTGATCTGGGCGAAGGCTTCGGCATCTGGCGGCTCGGCGACGATCTCGCGCTGCTCGACGTCGTCACGAGCGCCAACGTTGCCTGCGGCTTCCACGCCGGCGACCCCGTGACCATCAGGCGCGTGTGCGCGGCGGCCGTGGACCGGGGCGTCGCCATCGGTGCGCAGGTGTCCTACCGCGACCTGGCCCACTTCGGGCGGCGTGACATGGACGCCGACCCCGAGGAGCTGTGCGCGGAGGTCCTCTACCAGATCGCGGCGGTCGACGGCATCGCGCGGGCGATGGGCGGGCGGGTGTCGTACGTCAAGCCGCACGGCGCGCTCTACAACCGCGTCTGCCGCGACGAGGAGCAGGCGGCGGCGCTGATCGACGCGGTGGCCGACTACGACCCGTCGCTGCCGGTGCTGACGCTGCCCGGTTCGGTCGTGCACGGCGTGGCGGCGGCCGAGGGCGTCCCGACGGTGACCGAGGCGTTCGCCGACCGCGCCTACACCTCCGCGGGCACGCTGGTGCCGCGGCGCGAGCCGGGCGCGGTGATCCATGACCCGGAGGCGGTGCCGGCGCGGGCCGTGCGCATGGCGGTGGAGGGCGCGGTGACGTCGGTGGACGGCACCACCGTGAACGTCGAGGCCCGCTCCATCTGCGTGCACGGCGACACGCCCGACGCGGTGCGGCTGGCGCAGGCCGTGCGCGATCGGCTGCTGGCGGCCGGGGTGGTCCTGCAGGCGTTCACATGATCGGCGGCGGGGCGGGAGCGGTGGCGTCCGGCGAGGCGGGAGCGGTGGCGTCCGGCGGCGCGGGAGCCGCGGCGTGATCCGGATCGCGGGGGAGCACGGGCTGCTCGTGGAGACGGGGGCGCTGGAGGTCTCGCACCGCCTGGACGCGCTGCTGCGCGCCCACTGTCCGGAAGGGGTCGTGGAGGTCGTGCCGGGGCCGGAGACGGTGCTCGTGGTGGCTCCCGGCGCGGACCAGGCGCGGCTGCGGGCCGAGCTCGACCGGCTGCTCGACCAGCTGCTCGCCGACCCCGCGAGCGCCGCCGCCGGGCCCGGCTCCG
>NZ_QNFZ01000074.1 GCF_003313395.1 Nonomuraea lactucae
GCTGGCGCTGGCGCTGGCGCTGGCGCTGGCGCTGGCGGTGGCCTTGGCCGTGGCCCTGGCCCTGGCCTACGCGTCGCGGGGCAGGCGGTCGCGGTAGGCGCGCGGCGGCAGCCCGTACTCCTGCCTGAACGCCCGGCTGAAGTGGAACGGGCTTACGAACCCGGAGGCCGTCGCGACCTGGCCGATGTCCAGGTCCGTGACCTCCAGCAGCCGGGCCGCGTGCCGTACCCGGGCCTGACGTACGGCCCGCATGGGGGTGGAGCCGGTCTCGGCCGCGAAGAGGTGGGCGAACCGGGACGGCGAGAGGGCCACGGCGCTGGCGAGCGAGGCGACCGAGTGCGGCGCGCCCGGCGCGGCGGTGATCAGCGTCAGGGCCCGGCGCACCCGCGCGTCCCCGCTGCCGTCGGAACGGCGAGCGGAGGCGCTGGCGAGGACCACCACCTCCTCGACCGCCCCCAGCACGAGCTCACGGGCGGTGGGTGAGGCCGCGACGGCGGGCCCGACATCGGCGGCCACAGCGGGCTCCACGCCAGCGGCGACAGCGGGCTCCCCGACGGTGGCGACAACGGGCTCCACGCCAGCGGGCTCCTCGTGGGCGGCGACGACGGGCACGACGCCGGTGACCACGGGTGGCGGTGCCGCACGGGCGGGTCCCGAGCCGCCGGTCGCGAGAGCGTCCTCCGGCGGGCTGTCCGCGGGTGGGATCCAGCGGGCGTCGCGCAGCGCGCGCTGGAAGATCCCGTCGATGCGCCCATGCAGGGAGGGCGGCACCGGGCCGACCAGATGGCATCCGGGCGCCCGAGCGTACGGCGCGAGCCTGCCCGTCCAGGACGGGCGGGGCTGGAAGTGGACCCACCAGAAGCGCCACCGCTCCCTGCCCGGAGCGACCCGATAGCGCTGGGCCGCGCCGGACGCCAGCACCACGAGGTCGCCCGGCCCGGCCGTGAACGACGCCCCCGACTGCTCCACCAGCCCCGCCCCGGCCTGGGTCCACATGAGCAGCCAGCTCGGCGAGCCGCCGGCACGGCGGGTGGCGTAGCCGGGAGCCTTGTCGAAGTGCCCCAGAATGATCAGCTCGGCAGCAGGAACAGACATGTCCTCAGCGGTCACAGGCATACCCTTCCACCCCGCGGCCTCCTAGCGTGAAGGGCATGAGGCTCAACGACTTCCACGAGCAGGGGTACGTGCTGGTGCCCGCCCTCCTTGCGCCCGGCGAGGCGGCCGAGCTGCGCGACGAGTTCATGGCGCTCCACGCGGCAGGCCCCATTCCAGGGCATTTCTCGCCCAGGCCGCAGGAGCCGGGCACACCGTACGACGTACTGCGCGACTATCCCCGGATCATGCACCCGCACCAGGTGAACGGGCTCGCCCTCCGCTACCTGCTCGACGCGCGGATCGCCGCGATACTGCGCGAGCTGCTCGGCGAGGAGCCGATAGCAGCCCAGAGCATGTTCTATTTCAAACCGCCCGGAGCGCGCGGGCAGGCGCCGCACCAGGACAACTTCTATCTCAGGGTCGAGCCGGGCACCTGCGTGGCCGCCTGGGTGGCGCTCGACCGGGTGGACCGGGCGAACGGCGGGCTGGAGGTGGTGCCGGGAACGCACCTGATGGACCTGTTCTGCCCGGAGGAGGCTGATCCCGGTGTCTCGTTCACGCGGGAGTACGTCCCGCCGCCGCCGGGCATGGAGCGGGTCCCGGTCGACATGGAGCCCGGTGACGTGCTGTTCTTCAACGGCAGCCTGGTGCACGGCTCCGGGCCGAACACCACGGCCGACCGGTTCAGGCGCAGCTTCATCTGCCACTACGCCGGGCGTTCGGCCGAGCGGATCTCGGCGTACTATCCGACGCTCACCATGTCGGGCGAGCCCCTCACGCTGGAGCCGGCCGCGGGCGGCGGCCCCTGCGGCACGGAGGTGCCAGAGCCCCACTGAGGGCCGCCACTCCGGGTTCCACCGAGGGCCGCCACCCAGGCCCCACTGAGGCCGCACCCCAGGCCCCACCGACGGCCTTCCCCCAGGCGCCCGAGGGGAGCCACTCCAGGCCGGAAGCTGGTCAGCCGCCGGATATATCCGACTCGGCGTCGTCGGGGACGGCGCAGTCCCACGGATCGTCGAGCCAGCCGTCCGGCAGCAGCACTTTGGTCCGCTCGCCGGACTTGCCCCGGGGTGTGTCGGTGTTCGGCGGCCAGGGCTGGTCGTGGTCCAGCTTGGCGAGCCCCTCCCGAAGCCCGTCGAGCGACTCGGCCGTGGCCAGCTCGCGCCGCAGCTCGCTCCCCACCGTGAACCCCTTGAGATACCACCCCACGTGCTTGCGGAAGTCCGCCACCGCGTACCTCTCCACGTCGAAGCACCCCACCAGCCCCTCGGCGTGCCTGGCCATCATCTCGGCGACCTCGCCCAGTGTCGGCCGGGCGCGCTCCGGGCTGCCGTCGAACGCGTTCGTGAGGTCCCTGAACAGCCAGGGCCGGCCCAGGCAGCCCCGCCCCACGACCACGCCGTCGCACCCGGTCTCGGCCACCATCCGCAGAGCGTCGTCCGCGCACCAGATGTCGCCGTTGCCCAGCACCGGGATTTCCGGCACGGCCTCCTTGAGGCGGGCGATCGCGTCCCAGTCGGCCACGCCGCCGTAGTGCTGCCTGGCCGTCCGGGCGTGCAGGGCGATCGCGGCGACCCCCTCCTCGGCCGCGATGCGGCCCGCGTCGAGGTAGGTCAGGTGATCGTCGTCGATCCCCTTGCGCATCTTCATCGTCACCGGCAGCGGGCCCGCGCCGGCCACCGCCTCGCGCAGGATCCGCCGCAGCAGATGCCGCTTGTACGGCAGCGCCGACCCGCCGCCACGCCTGGTGACCTTGGGCACCGGGCAGCCGAAGTTGAGGTCGACGTGGTCGGCCAGATCCTCCTCGGCGATCATCCTGACCGCCCGGCCCACCGTGGCCGGATCCACCCCGTACAGCTGGATGCTGCGCGGCGACTCCGACTCCGCGAACCTGATCATCCGCAACGTCTTGGGGTTGCGCTCCACCAGCGCCCGCGTCGTGATCATCTCGCACACGAACAGCCCGGCGCCCTGCTCGCGGCAGAGCACCCGGAACGGCGCGTTCGTGATGCCCGCCATCGGCGCCAGCACCACCGGCGGCCACACCCCGATCGGCCCAATCTTCACCCCGTCAGTTGTAGCGCAGGTCCGGCTCCGACCGGTATTCGCCGATACGCTGGGAGGTGCATCTTCGTGGGGAGGGATGGATGCTCCTTCGCGTCCGCATCACGCTGCCCGACCGCCCGGGGGCGCTGGCTCAGGTCACCAAGGTCCTCGGCGTCGCGGGAGCCGACATCACCCAGGTGACCGTCCTCGACAGGGGCGAGGGCAGGGCGGTCGACGACATCACGGTGTTCTGGCCCGACGGCACGCCCAAGGACGCCCTGCGCGACGGCCTGCGGAGCGTCGACGGCGTGACGGTCGACGGCGTCTGGACCACCCGCGAGGCGCCGGGCACCTACCCCGAGCTGGAGATACTCAAATACATCACCACGGCGGGCGACAGGGCGCTGACCACTCTGGTCGACTCGCTGCCGGTGCTGTTCAGCGCCGACTGGGCCGCCACGTCCGCCGAGCACGGCATCGTGTACGCCAGCTGGCGCGCGCCGCAGAAGGTGTCGCTGCCCGGCGACGTGCCGCTCCGCCCCACTGCCTCCACCCTGGACGGCGGCCTGCACATCATCCACGCCCCGCTGCCCCCGCTGGCGCTCGCGCTGCTCCTCGCCCGCTCCGAAGGCCCCGCCTTCCACCGCATCGAGGTCCACCGCCTCACCCGCATCCTGGAGATCTTCCTGAGCCTGCCCGCCACCGAGCGCAGCGTGGCCCGCCAGCTCCGCAAGTGACCCCCGCAAGTGACCCCCCGCGGGTGACCCCCGCGGGTGACCATCGCGCGGATGACCGCCTCGCACGTGAGCATCCGCTCGGAAAACCCGCTAGAGTAGTCGGGCAACGCGGAAGTGGCTCAGTGGTAGAGCATCACCTTGCCAAGGTGAGGGTCGCGGGTTCGAATCCCGTCTTCCGCTCGGAGTTCGGCGCGGTGGAGTGGCCGAGAGGCGAGGCAGCGGCCTGCAAAGCCGTCCACACGGGTTCAAATCCCGTCTCCACCTCCAAGGACGATTAGCTCAGCGGGAGAGCGCTTCCCTGACACGGAAGAGGTCACTGGTTCAATCCCAGTATCGTCCACCACGCTCCATAGCGGATCAGGTCTGACCTGGTCAAACAGGAGCTCCATAGCGGATCAGGTCTGACCTGGTCAAACAGGAGTTAAAGCCCCAGCTCACGGCACATGCCGAGAGTCTGGGGCTTCTTGTCGTTCTCGGTTGATCATGGTTGTTGTCAGCACCGGTGCTGACGTTGTGCTGACCCGTGATGGGTCCAATCTGGCATGAGTCGCTTGACTGGCTCCCGCTTGCCGTTCAAGCTCGCGTGTGCAAGTTGGAGCATACTCGGAGCATCGGAGGGCACCATGGCGCTACGGTTCATCGGCATCGACCCGAACACGGACGGGAACAACTGCCCTTCCGTGTGGGTGGACGAGTCGGACGGCAGCATCGTCATACAAGGGTGGGAAGTGACCGGGCCGGAAGATCTCGCCCAAGTCGCCGCGCGTAGCCCAATCCCCGACAATGAGAAGGTCGTCCGCGTCCCGCGACGCACGGCCAAGCTCCTGATGGAGGCGTGTGATGGAGCCGCTCATGACCTTTGAGGAGATGCTGGCGAGCGCCCAGCATTCAGCGGTTCACCTGGAGATGCGGGACGCCTACGTGCCCGACGACCCATCGTTCATCGCCTGGCAAGGCGGACCGCCCTACGACCGCACGCAGCGGGAACGCGAATGGCACGAGCTCATAGGAGAGGCACGGACAAGGGGCGTGCTGGTTCGCCGGGCACGCATCGTGTCCGAACCGGTGACCGACTACATCCGGTTCGAGCATTCCGTGACCGGCTCCATGAACATCAAGGCCGGGGAGCTTGTCAGGTGGCTTCCGCGCCGACAGGCGTCTGACCTTCTACTTCCCGGCAACGACCTATGGGTGTTCGATGAGCACCTTGTCCGTTTCGGCTTCTTCGCGGGAGACGGCCGGTATCTCGGCGATGAGCTCGTTCGCGATCCTGGCGTGATCAAGCAATGCCTGACTGCCTTCGAGGCAGTCTGGGAACGCGGGATCGATCATGCCGAGTACAGGATCGTCTGATAGCCGCACATGCGCACCTCGCCGTCTTCAAGCGCCCAGCAAGCACGTCAGGGCATAGCTCAGCGCCTTCGAGAGATCCGCCTGGACGCCGGGCTCACGGCCCGAGCGGTGGCCCAGATGGTGGGGTGGCATGAATCCAAAGCGTCCAAGATCGAGCATGGCCGGACCGTTCCCTCTGAGCCGGACATTCGGGCCTGGTGTACGGCTTGTGGTGCCGAGGATCAGATCCCTGAACTAGTCGCCGCCTCACGAGCGGCCGACCTGATGTACGTGGAGTGGAAGCGGCTCCAAAAGACGGGGCTACGACAGCTCCAGCTCTCCAAGATCAAAATGTACGAGCAGGTAAAGCACTTCCGTGTCTACTGCTCCAACGTCATTCCGGGTCTCTTCCAAACGCCTGCCTACGCTGAGGCGCTGCTGTCATCCATCGCCGCCTTCAGAGAAGCCCCCAACGACGTGGCGCAGGCCGTAGCCGCTCGTGTAGCTAGAGCCCGGCTTCTGCACGAGGGGAATCATCGATTCGCGGTCCTGGTAGAGGAATGGGTGCTGCGCAGCCGGATAGGCAGCGCAGAAGTCATGGCGGGACAGCTGGGACACCTGCTGGCCGTCATGTCCCTACCATCCGTGTCTCTGGGGGTCATTCCGCAGGATGCACAGCGGCTCATGTGGCCCGTAGAGGCGTTCAACATCTTTGACGACTCGCTGGTGCAGGTGGAGCTGCTGACAGCCGAGATCAACGTGAGCCAGCCATCAGAGATCGCCCAGTACGTCAGAGGGTTCAACCACATGTCTGAATTGGCTGTCTACGGGACGGCGGCCCGGCAGCTCATCGCTGCCGCCATCTCCGAGCTTGGTTGATTCTGAGCAAGTTCAAGCACACTCGTTGAGCCTGGAAATCGCCCACTTCTACCGTCGAGGCATGGCCCGCACACACAGAACATCATCGGCTGACGACCTGCTTTGCCAGCCGATACCGGAGGAGGAAGCGGCAGCGCAGAACGCGGCTCTTGAGCGGGTTCTGGGGCATCTGACGGCCGCAGGCATCCATGCCCAACTGATCAAGCGGATTGCCGACCGATGCGCGATCAAGCTCTACTCCACCGTCGAGACCCTTTGGCACCCTCCCAAGCTCATCATCTACGCGAACGCCGGATGGAGAATCGCCACGGTCACCATCGGCCCTCTAGGGCGAGGGTGGAGCCGTCGGGGATCTCCTCGCGGTAGAGCCGCTCGTACTTCAGCGACCCGAAGGCCCGTTCCCGCACGCCGTTGGTGTGCGGCGACTTCTTGCGGGTCCGGACGTGCTTCAGCTCGGGATGGGCGGCGAAGAATCGGGCGAACGCGATCGACTTGAACGCCGGACCGTTGTCGGTGACCAGCACCACGGGCTGGATCTGACCGGTGGCCGGGTCGGTCACCACATCGATCAGGTCCCGCCCGCGCTGGTTTCGAACTCGGTGACGTCCAGCTGCCAGACCTGGTTCGGCCCGGTCGGGATGTACACACCCATGCCCACCGCACCGAGTTCAACACCCGGCGCCCACACGAGGGCATCGCCATGAACCGGCCGATCGAGGGCTACCTCGGCCATGCCGACCCGACGACCCCCAACTTTCCCCGCACCGAAACCCTGCCACCTTCTTGACGCGGGACATCAGTCATCCACGAACGGATGGGCACCGCCTATGCCGCCCATGACGCATCGCCCTCTGTCACGGCCGGCTGCACGTCATGTAGTCGCATGAGCAGCTCACGGGCCAGCGCGTGATGCATGTCGTAATCCTCGAACCTGAGGACGGCGTTGCGCTCGAACGGCACGAGCGGCGGCAAGTAAGGAACAAACAAGTCCGCCCGCACTCCGAAGGGGGAGCAGTCGCCCACGGTGAAGACGGCGGCGTTGCGCCGCAGGTGCGAACACCGTGAGATCGCTTCCGGGATGCACGCCGGGCACGTCGGTGGGGCGTTGGTGTAGCCGTCGCCATCACCGCCGTAGCCGGACGACAGCAACCACCAAATCCGGCCCGTCTCCCGATCTACAGCCGACCGTGCGCACACCTGGCACAGCCGCTTGTCCATGGAGCGCCACTGCCTCAGCGTGTTGACCGTCTTGAAGTCGGGTCGGCCCGTGCGGTTCTGGCTCTGCCGCAGAAGGAGGGCACCGTTGCGGAAGTCGTCCCGTTGGGGCACGGCGTAGCTCAGTCGCAACCCGCCATGGCGCGGTACCCACTTCAGCGGAGGGTTCTGAGCCTCTCCTGTCCACCCGATCACGTACGGATAGCGGGACACTCGCTCGCTTGCCGTGGCCGTGACCGTGGTCATGCCAACGCTCCGGCGTTCTGTGCGACCAGCAGGCCGACGCGGTCGGGGTGGTCGCTCGGCACCATCTCGATTCGGTCGTGCCGAGTCTCGTTGTCCGGGCCGACGCGCGCCAACTCGACGGCGTAGCTACCGGAGCGTGAGCGAAGGCCGCGCGCCGCTCGGCAGCCCAGGCGCGGAGTGCGGCGGTGTGGTCGCGTCCTTGCAGCAGGCCGCCGCGGCGCATGATCCGCTCCACGGTCGAGGCGGATGTCTGGTGGCCGTCGAAGCGGCATAACGCCCAGATCTTGCGGTGTCCCCAGGCGGGGTGGGCCTCAGCGTGCTTGATCACGTACGGTTCTACCGCTTCAGCGACGGGGGACGGCCACGGACCGCGGACGGGTGGCTCGCTACGGGCTCGTGCCTGCCAGCGTCGGTAGGTCCGTTCGGGGATGCCGGTCAGGCGGCAGAACCTCGAGGTTGGCATCCCCGCCTTGGTGCGGATCACCTCGAGGTCTTGGAAGGGGCCAGGCGGTGCTCGGCTGACTTCTTCCACACCCGCAGCCCGACATGCGCCTCGCCGAGCGCGGTCTTCAGCTCCTCGATCTCCGCTTCGAGCCGGGCCTCGCGCTGGGGGTGCGGGAGTTCTTCGCCACTAGGCCGGCGTGGCCGTTCTCGATGAACTGACGCTTCAAGGTGCCGATCGACTGTTCCGAGGCTCTGGCGCGGCGAGCGGCCTGGGCCACCGTCATTTCGCCGGCCAGGATGCTCAGCACGATCCGGACCTTCTCATCGACGGGGATCGCAGGGGTTGGGGCATCACGGTCTCCTTGGTCAGAGGACAAGCATGGGCCTCTGCCAGAAATCATGACGCGGAACACGAGTCCGCGCACATCCGGAGCAGTGGAGGCCATCACGGCGCTGGGGTTGGGTTGACATCCAGCATGTCGTGATAATCGAGACAGTAATCCTTGTTTATAGGACACATGCCGGTTAGGCTGTCGTTGTCAGAGCGCTCGGCATCCGGGCTGCTACTTCGACAGGGCTGGCCGGACGGCGGTGTCGTTCTGGCTGCGGTCAGCATGCGCGGACACTTGCGCTTTCTAGGAGGAATCACACCATGAGCACATCCGTAACGACGATCACCGTCACGGCCGACACCGACCAGGTCACCCTGGTGAACGTGTTCACCGTCGACCCGACGAGGCAGACGGAGCTGGTCGACGCCCTGGACGAGGCCACCCGCAAGATCTTCGTGACGCTGCCCGGCTTCATCTCCGCGAACCTGCACACCAGCCTGGACGGAACCCGGGTGATCAACTACGCGCAATGGGCCAGTGAGCGGCAGTACAAGGAAGCGCTGCAGCGGGCCGACGTCCGGGAGCATCTGACCGAGGCGACGGCTGTCGCGGACAAGTGGGATCCGACCCTCGTGCGCGTGCGCTCGATCCACCACGCGCAGAGCGCCGAGCCGCAGTAGGAGGTGGCCGACCATGGCGACCATCGCCGAGTCGAACGACGTCCACACGATAATCGTCGTATTCACCGTCGACCCCGAGAACCAGCACGCGCTGGTCGAGCACCTGCGCGACGTCGCCGCGGACCACTCCAAGCAGGACGGGTTCCTGTGTTGTGCCATTCACCGCAGCGAGGACGGCACGCGGGTCGCCGAATACATTCAGTGGCGCAGTCGCCGGCACTGGCAGGCGATGATCGACACACCTGCCGGGAGCGCGCACGTGAACAGCCCGTCGTTCGTCACCGATGCGCACATCTACGAAGTCGCCTCGGTGACCGAAGCGTAGCGGCGGCCTCAAGGGCTCAGACGTCGACGGGGCCGCCGCTGCGCCAGTAGACGTTGTCCTCCCGCGACAGCAGCCCCTCGTCCACGAGGTAGCGGCGCAGCGCGGCGTAGTCGTCATGGAACGCCCGCAACGTCACGTTCACGTCCTTCTCCGGATAGCGCACGCCGGGCTCGAACGCCCGCGCGATGTAACGCAGCACCACCAGCCGCTTATCACGCTTCATCGGCATCGAGCGCAGCCGCCCGTCCACGAGGAACGTGCGCAGCAGCCGCTCCTCGGCGCTCAGCTCGCGGCCGGGCTCGCCGATGCCGCGCAGCAGCTCCCTGAACCGCTCCGGCGTCGCCCGCCACACGCCACGCGCGTCACACTCGGCCAGGCCGCCGCTGGCCAGCCGGTCGAGCGCCTTCGGAGGCTGCTCGCCGCCCGTGCCGAGCAGCAGGGACGCGAACGCGCGCAGCGTGTCGTCCTGGGAGAGGAGGCCCAGCACCCGCCTGATCTCTTCATCGCTCATCCGTACTATTTTGAGCCATGGTCATCACTCTGCTGTTAGCCGCGGCCACCGCCATCCCCAACGGCTTCCTGCTGTACGAGAAGGCCGCGGCGGTCAAGGACGACGATCCCGAGACCACCTGGACGGTCAACCGGAAGAAGTCGGCCGGGCTCGTGGTCAACCCGTGCGAACGCCCCAGGCTCGCCCAGGCCGGCCGGACGGCCGCCAGGACCGTCGTCCACACCGCCGTGCCCGACTTCTCCAAGTCCGAGCAGGTCATCCTCTACAAGTCCGCGTCTGCCGCGCGCAAGGCCGTGAAGGACCTGCGCAGCGCGACGGCGACCTGCCGCGTCCGCGGCTACAGGTACGGGCTGCGCGACGTCGGGCTGGGGGACGAGGCCCTGGCCGTCACCGGCCAGGTGTACCACGGCCGGAAGCCGGGCTTCGGCGGCGAGCGCGGCATCGTCGCCCGGCGCGCCAACGCCCTGGTGATCTACACGCAGGCGGGGGAGTGGGGCAAGCCCGCCAAGGCCGACTTCACCCGGCAGACCAAGGACGCCAGACGCATGCTCGCCAAGATCTGCGATGTGGCCGCCTGCTGAATGTCCCGATCTTGAGACACTGCCATGACCCGACATGGACGTTCGCTGGTAACGATGTGAGTAAGAGGCCGCGTGCCGGAACGCCCTTGCCAGTCCGTTCCGGCACACGGCCCTCTTGCTTTCCGGGACTCCAGGGGACTCTAGAGCCTGTTGAGCCCGGCGACGTGCAGCACCGCCCGTCCCTCCTCGTCGGAGCCGGCCAGGTCCACCTGCGCGTCGATGCCCCAGTCGCCGTCGCCCGCCGGGTCCTTGATTGTCTGGCGGACCCGCCACAGCCCGCTCTCCTCCTCGATGCGCAGCAGCGCGGGGCCCCGCGCGTCGGCGTCGGTGAAGATATCCTCGTGCTCGTCGTAGTAGGCGTCGAGCGCCGCGCCCCAGTCGACGTCCGGCGCAAGCTCCGCCAGCTCCGCCTCCCCCTCCAGGGCGCAGAGCTCGACCAGGCGGAACATCGCGTTGCGCACCAGCACCCGGAACGCCCGCGGGTTGGCCGTGACCGGGCGGACCTTGGCCTCGAGCTGGTCCTGCCGCTCCAGCGCCTCGGCGGGGTTGGCCAGCTTCTCCCACTCGTCGATCAGCGAGGAGTCGACCTGCCTGACCAGCTCGCCGAGCCACTCGATCAGGTCCACCAGGTCGTCGGTCTTGAGGTGCTCGGGCACCGTGCGCGACAGCGTCCGGTAGGCGTCGGCCAGGTAGCGCAGCACCGTGCCCTCCGACCTGGCCAGCTCGTAGAACTGGATGTACTCGCCGAACGTCATCGCCCGCTCGTACATGTCGCGCACCACGGACTTGGGGCTGACCGTGTAGTCGCCCACCCACGGATGCCCGCGCCGGTACGTCTCGTACGCCCCGAGCAGCAGGTCATCCAGCGGCATCGGGTACATGACCTCCGCCAGGGCCTCCATGCGCTCGTCGTAGTCGATCCCGTCGGCCTTCATCTGCGCCACCGCCTCGCCCCTGGCCTTCTTCAGCTGGGCGGACAGGATCTGGCGCGGATCGTCCAGGATGGACTCCACGATCGACACCATGTCGAGCGCGTAACCCGGCGACTCCATGTCCATCAGGTCGAAGGCGGCCAGCGCGAACGTGGACAGCGCCTGGTTGAGCGCGAAGTCCTCCTGCAGCTCGATCGTGAGCCTGGCCCGCCGGCCCTGCTCGTCGGGCTCCCGGAGCTGCTCCACGATGCCGCCCGCGAGCAGCGACCGATAGATGGCGATGGCCTGGCTGATGTGCCGCCGCTGCCACTTGCGGTCCTCGTGGTTGTCGGTCAGCAGGTGCCTCATCGCCTGGAAGCAGTCGCCCGGCCGGTTGATGACCGCGAGCAGCATCGCGTTGCTCACCTTGAAACGGGAGGCCAGCGCCTCCGGCTCGGCGGTCTGCAGCTTCTCGAACGTCTCCGCGCTCCAGCCGACGAACCCCTCCGGCGGCTTCTTGCGGGCGTAGCCGCGGCGCCGCTTCGGGTCGTCGCCGATCTTGGCGAGGGCCTTGGCGTTCTCGACGTCGTGTTCGGGGGCCTGGCAGGCCACGTAGCCGATCGTGTCGAAGCCGGCCCGGCCGGCGCGGCCGGCGATCTGGTGGAACTCGCGGGCGCGCAGGCGGCGCACCTTGTTGCCGTCGTACTTGGACAGCGCCGTGAACAGCACGGTCCTGATCGGCACGTTGACGCCGACGCCCAGGGTGTCGGTGCCGCAGATGACCTTCAGCAGCCCGGCCTGGGCGAGCCGCTCCACCAGGCGCCGGTATTTCGGCAGCATCCCGGCGTGGTGCACGCCGATGCCATGGCGTACGAGCCGGGACAGCGCCCGGCCGAAGCGGGTCGTGAAGCGGAACCCGCCGATCATCGCGGCGATGGCCTCCTTCTCGGCCTTCGTCGCCATGTTGAGTGACATCAGGGACTGGGCCCGCTCCATCGCCGCCGCCTGGGTGAAGTGCACGACGTAGACCGGCGCCTGGCCGGTGGTCAGCATCTCCTCGAGCGTCTCGTGCAGCGGGGTCATCCGGTAGGAGTAGACCAGCGGCACCGGCCGCTCGGCGTGCTTGACCACCGAGGTGGGCCGCCCGGTGCGCCGGGTCAGGTCGCGCTCGAACATCGCGACGTCGCCCAGCGTGGCCGACATCAGCACGAACTGCACCTGCGGCAGCTCCAGCAGCGGAACCTGCCACGCCCAGCCGCGGTCGGGCTCGGCGTAGAAGTGGAACTCGTCCATGACGACCTGGCCGATGTCGGCCGCCGCGCCGTCGCGCAGGGCCACGTTGGCCAGGATCTCGGCCGTGCAGCAGATGATCGGCGCGCCCGGGTTGACGCTGGCGTCGCCGGTCATCATGCCGACGTTCTCGGTGCCGAAGATCGCGCACAGGTCGAAGAACTTCTCCGACACCAGCGCCTTGATCGGCGCCGTGTAGAAGGTGCGCATGTCCCTGGTCAGCGCCGCGAAGTGGGCGCCGGCGGCGACCAGGCTCTTGCCGGAGCCGGTGGGCGTCGCCAGGATCAGGTTGCTGCCGGAGACGACCTCGATCAGGGCCTCCTCCTGGGCGGGATAGAGCGTGAGCCCCCGCTCTGAGTTCCAGGTGACGAAGGCGTCGAATATGGCGTCAGCGTCGGCGTCGATCTCTTCGGGCAGGCGGTCGATGAGTAGGCTCACGCCTCTATCCTGCCGAAGAAAGCCGCGTGGTCGAGCCGTTCACCTACCGCAGGGCGCGCTGGAGCAGAACTGTGTCGAGCCAGCGGCCGTGCTTGAAGCCGACGCCCCTGAGCCGCCCCGCCTCCTCGAACCCGAACGCCGCGTGCAGCCTGAGCGATGCCGGGTCACCGGTGTCGGCGATCACCGCGACCATCTGCCGGGCGTCCGTCCGCGCGGCGCGCCCGATCAGCTCGCCCAGCAGCAGCCGGCCGAGCCCGCGCCCCGTCATGCCCGGGGCGAGGTAGACGGTGTCCTCGACCGTGTGCCGGTAGGCGGGCTTGGGGCGGTACGGGCCGGCGTAGGCGAACCCGGCCACCTCACCGCCGTCCACCGCCACCAGGAACGGCAGCCCCCGCCCGGCGATCAGGCCCGCCTTGGCCCGCCATTCCTCCACACCCGGCGGCGTCTCGTCGAACGTGGCCACGCTGGTGGTGACGTAGTGGGCGTAGACGGCGGCGACGGCGGGGAGGTCGGCGCCGGTCGCGGGGCGCAGCTCTGTCATGCCTTCTCATTCTCCGGCATCCCGGAACCGGCACATGACAGGCGCGTTTCTCCTCACCGGCCGCGTGCCAGGGTCAGGAGCAGCCCGCCGAGGATCGCCGCCACCGCGGCGACCGGCGCCGGCCCCGGCGCGAACCCGGCCACGGTGAGCGTCAGCAGCCCGCCGCCGGCCAGG
>NZ_QNFZ01000070.1 GCF_003313395.1 Nonomuraea lactucae
CCTTGTCGGCCCAGACGTCGGCGCTGCCCGGGGTGTCGCCCTGGGTCCACCACTTCGCCGACCAGTTGTGACCGTTGCGGGAGGCGGTCTGGCCCTTGGTGTAGACCGCCGACGAGCTCCACGGGCCGGCGCAGCTCTCGGCCGTCGCCGAGGAGGCGGGCAGGACGACCGCGATCACGCCCGCGGCTGCCAGGGACGCGACCGACGCCAGAATGCGCAGTCCTAACACTTGATCACTCCTTCGTACGGCGTGTGGCCGTACCTGGTGGGGGGTCTCCGGTCCGCGACCGGGCCTGGCCGTACCTGGTGGGGGGTCTCCGGTCCGCGACCGGGCCGTGCCGGCCTGGCGCCGCGAGCGAACCGTGCACTTTAGGAAAGTTTCCTAAGAGAACTCGCCAGAGCATAGTCCTGACACCCCGCGCTCACAACCGATGACCAGGAATGTGTCCGCGACCTCGGCGTGGGCACGTTCCCCCGGCCCGCCACACTCCCCGCCCCGCCCTTCCTCAGCGGCGCGGGGGCTCTCCCGACGGACGCGACCTCTTCGGGGCCAGGACCCGGTAACTGTCGGTGATCAGCTCGGCGACCTCCGTCCAGTCGGTCTCCTCGCCGAGAACCATGCCGACTTCGTCGGCCCGCCACGGGGGCCCGAAGAACGGATGGCCCATGCCGCGCAGCATCAGCAGGTCCGCGCCGGAGGATCGGAAGGTCAGCACCCAGTCCGGCCCGTCGGTGCCGGCCGCGCGCGCGTACGCGGGCGGCCATCCCGACTCGATCAGCAGGACGTGAGCGAACGTCCGGCCCCGCACCCGCCACCGCGTCCCGGCCCACGCCTGCTCCTCGTAGGCCCCAGGCAGTCCGAGGCACACCGGGCGCAGCCCGGCGATGATCCCGTCGGGGATGTTCTCCTCGGTCACGGGAGGCACTTGTCAGTCATCCGCCAACCCCCAGGACGGCACGTTCCGGTCTCCGTCGGCAAAGCAGCCTACGCCGGTGGCGCCACGGCCTGCCACGCTACGGCGACCGAGTTCAGCCCTCCGGGGGGACCATCAGTACTCCAAGTGGGTGGCGGCGAACATGCGCAGGGTGGCGGGCAGCACGACGACGCTCGGTCCAGGCGTCCTGAGCGCCCGCGCGAGGTCGCCTTCCAGGTCCTCCGGGGTGGTGCGGACGGCCGGTACGCCGAACGCCTGCGCGAGGGCGACGAAGTCGGGCCTGACCAGTTCGGTGCCCGTGGCCGTGCCGAACGCGCCGGTCATGTACTCGCGCAGGATGCCGTAGCCGCCGTCGTCCACGATCAGCCAGGTCACGCCGAGGTCGTGCTGGCGGAGCGTGGCCAGCTCGGCCAGCCCGTACATCGCTCCCCCGTCACCGGAGACCGCGAGGACAGGCCCGCCGGTCGCCGCCGCCGCGCCGAGCGCCGCGGGCAGTCCGTAGCCGAGCCCGCCCGCGCCCTGCGCCGACTCCAT